>NZ_JAUZVK010000004.1:0-351670 GCF_031844505.1 Gordonia sp. AC31 | reverse complement strand
TCCTAGGCGCCGGGAACTCTGATCCCTAATCCAAAAGAACCTCGAAACCCGTGATCCCTGAGGTGCGAGGAGCGCGAGCGACGAGCCACGAAGGGCCTGGCGAGGCAGCTCACCCGGCCCTTCGTGGCTCGCTTCGCTCGCACCTCAGGGAGCAGAGGGAGTGGGCTGGCGAATCAGAACAGAGCCTCCCGATCACGCCGCCGAGGTCACCCGGTAGACGTCGTAGACGCCTTCGACGTTGCGCACCACGTTGAGCACGTGCCCGAGGTGCTTCGGGTCGCCCATCTCGAACGTGAACTTGCTGATGGCCACCCGGTCCCGGCTCGTCGTCACCGACGCGGACAGGATGTTGACGCGTTCGTCGGCGAGCACCTTGGTCACGTCCGACAGCAGCCGGTGCCGGTCGAGCGCCTCCACCTGGATCGCCACCAGGAACACCGATTCCGGCGACGGGGCCCAGGACACGTCGAGAATTCGTTCCTCTTGCTGCCGAAGCGATTCGGCGTTGGTGCAGTCGGTGCGGTGCACGCTGATCCCGCCGCCGCGGGTGACGAAACCGAGGATGTCGTCGCCGGGCACCGGGGTGCAGCACTTGGCGAGTTTGATCACGACGTTGTCGATGCCGTCGACCATGACGCCCGCGTCGCCGCCCTGACGTGCCCGGGTCGGCATCGTCGACGGCGTCGACCGCTCGGCGATCGCCTCTTCGGCGTCCTCGATGCCACCCAGTGAGGCGACCAGCCGGTTGACGACATGCCGTGCGGAGACGTGGTTCTCACCGACCGCGGTGTAGAGCGCGGTGACGTCGGTGTAGCGCAACTCGCGGGCGATCGTCGACATCGATTCCGCGCTGAGGAGCCGCTGGAGCGGGAGCCCGCCGCGGCGGACCTCCTTGGCGATCGCGTCCTTGCCGGCCTCGAGGGCCTCCTCGCGTCGCTCCTTGGCGAACCACTGCCGGATCTTGGCCTTGGCGCGCGGCGAGACCACGAATGTCTGCCAGTCCTTCGACGGACCGGCGGTCGGCGCCTTGGAGGTGAACACCTCCACCACCTCGCCGTTCTCGAGCGTGCGCTCGAGCGCGACCAGCCGGCCGTTGACGCGCGCGCCGATACAGCGGTGCCCGACCTCGGTGTGGACCGCGTAGGCGAAGTCGACCGGGGTCGACCCGGCAGGCAGGGTGATGACATCGCCCTTCGGGGTGAACACGAAAATCTCGCGCACGGCGAGGTCGTAGCGCAGCGACTCCAGGAACTCGCCCGGGTCCGCGGCCTCCCGCTGCCAGTCGAGCAGCTGGCGCATCCAGGCCATGTCGTCGATCTCGGCGGTGTCGGACTTCTTGCCCGACTTGCGGTAGCCGTTCTCCTTGTAGCGCCAGTGCGCGGCGATCCCGAACTCGGCCGTGCGGTGCATCTCGTGCGTGCGGATCTGCACCTCGAGCGGTTTGCCCTCGGGTCCGATCACAGTGGTGTGCAACGACATGTAGACGCCGAACCGCGGCTGGGCGATGTAGTCCTTGAAGCGCCCCGCCATGGGTTGCCACAGCGAGTGCACGACACCGACGGCGGCGTAGCAGTCACGGTCCTCCTCGCAGAGGATGCGCATCCCGACGAGGTCGTGGATGTCGTCGAAGTCGCGGCCCTTGACGATCATCTTCTGATAGATCGACCAGTAGTGCTTGGGCCGCCCTTCGACGGTTGCGTTGATACGCGCACCGGCCAGCGCATTGTTGATGTCGGCTCGCACCCGGGCCAGGTAGGTGTCGCGGGACGGCGCGCGGTCGGCGACGAGCCGGACGATCTCCTCGTAGCGTTTGGGGTGCAGGATCGCGAACGACAGGTCCTCGAGTTCCCATTTGACCGTCGCCATGCCGAGTCGATGAGCAAGTGGCGCAATGACTTCCAGGGTCTCGCGGGCCTTGCGCGCCTGCTTCTCCGGCGGCAGGAAGCGCATCGTGCGCATGTTGTGCAACCGGTCGGCGACCTTGATGACGAGAACGCGCGGATCGCGCGCCATCGCGATGATCATCTTGCGGATGGTCTCGGCCTCCGCGGCGCTGCCGAGGGCGACCTTGTCGAGCTTGGTCACGCCGTCGACGAGGTGCGCGACCTCGGGTCCGAAGTCCTTCTCCAGCGCCTGCAGGGAGTAGCCGGTGTCCTCGACCGTGTCGTGCAGCAGCGCCGCGATGAGGGTCGTGGTGTCCATGCCCAGATCGGCGAGAATCGTGGCGACCGCCAGCGGATGGGTGATGTAGGGATCGCCGGACTTGCGCTTCTGGCCGCTGTGCCGTTCGTCGGCGACGTCGTAGGCGCGCTGCAGCAACGCCACGTCGGCCTTGGGGTAGATCTCGCGGTGCAGCGTGACCAGCGGTTCGAGGACCGGCCGGACCTGGCTGCGGGTTGCGGTCATACGGCGCGCGAGGCGGGCGCGCACCCGGCGTGAGGCCGACGCACCCGGCTGGATGGAGCCGACCGCGGCCGGTGCGTTCGGCCGGTCGGCGGTCTCGGCCGACGTCGCTCCGGCGTCCGGGTTACCCGCGGGGGTCACGCCACGCTGCGCCGTGTCGGATTCATCGGGCATCAGCGGTCCTCCTCACGGTTGTCTGTCGGCATACGGTGACCCGTCCGGCCTGCCGGGCGGGCTCAGCCGATTCTAGTCGCGGCCCGCCCATGACCGGGTCGACGCCGTCAGTCCAGTGCGACCGCATGCACGGGAACGTCCGGTCCGAGGCCACGGGCGATCGTGTCCCGGCCGCCGAGACCCGCGAGTTCCATGATCACCGCGACCCCGACGACGTGCGCACCCGCACGATGGAGCAGTTCGGCCGCGGCGACCGCCGTCCCGCCGGTGGCGAGCACGTCGTCGACGAGCAGGACACGCCGCCCGCTGAGGTCGAGGCCGTCGGCCGGGATCTCAAGCGTTGCCTGCCCGTATTCGAGGCTGTAGTCGATGGCGAGGACCGGCGGCGGCAGCTTGCCGCCCTTGCGGACCGCCAGCACCCCGACCTCGAGCTCACGCGCGACCGCGCCGCCCAGCAGGAACCCGCGCGCGTCGATACCGGCCACGAGGTCGATCGACGAACAACCATGCGTGAGCGCGGTGACGATCGTCGACAGCCCTTCCGGGTCCGCGAGGACCGGTGTCAGATCCTTGAAAGCGATTCCGGGAGCCGGGAAGTCGTCGACGAGGCGAGCGTGTTCGGCGATCGCCGCCTGCGCTCGCGAGACCGCCTCCGCCGTACGGTCGGGCACGACACCACCCATCGCTTCACTCCCCTGCTCAGCCACGGATCGTCCACCGATCCATGTTCCATCCGGTGCCGTCGCGGCCGAGACCGGCCACCACGTTGCCCACCCGATCCTTCCACTGCCGTACCCGCGGCGCCGCGAAGAGGGGCACCGACGGCATCGTCGCCCAGGTCGCGTTCTCGATGGACCGGGCCAGACGGAGTCGGTCGGGCGCCGAGACGGTCGTCGCGAGCTGATCCACTCCCCGACTCACCATCGGCTCCCGGATGCCGGACAGGTTCAGGGGGTCTCCGCCGCGCAACGCGTAGGCGTCCCGGCTCGGGTCGGCAGCACCGGCCGCGGCGAATGACGCGCCCCCGGCGACGATGAGTGCGTCGACATCGCGGCCCAGCGCGTCGGGCCGCAGGTCGGGTGAGGACGCGTCCTCGACGACGATCCCCGCTGCGCGGCACGACGCCGCGATCGCCGCGGTCATCTGCTGCCAGCGCGGAGTCGGCGCGACGTAGCCGATGCGTACCGTCCGCGGTCGCAGCGCGACCTCCGAACCGGCCGCCTCGCCGCCGGCCGGATCCTGTACCGCGCCCTGCACGGTGGCCGCCCGGACGAGTCCGCGCGCTCGTTCGATGTCCGGCCGCTGATAGGCCTGGCCGAATTCGGTGTTCATCTGTGCGGCCAGATTGTCTGCCGGGGAGAGCACCCGGAGATTCCAGACCTGCGCGCCGGCGCCGAAATCGCGCGCGAGGTCGGCTCGCGGGACGCAGGAGGCGAACGCCCGGCGCATCCGGACATCGCCGAACAAGCCGCGGCCCGCCAGGACGAGTTCCTCGACGCCCAGCGCGCGCGCCGGCGAGGACGTCCCGGCGGCCCCCGCCGAACCGGCGATGTCACCGTCGACGAGGCCGGCCGTCACGTCGACGACGTCGAATCGCCCGTCGGGGAGCCGGCGGGTCGCGTCGGTCCCGCGCCCCCAGACGACGACGCGCGAGGTCTCCGGCTTGTCGCCCCACCACTCGTCGTTGGGCACCAGGACGAGTCCGCCCGAGCGCGAGTACCGGTCGATGCGATACGGACCCGACGCCGGATAGTGCGCGTGATCGACCGGTCCGAACGTCAGGTCGAAGCCGGTGTTCCATGCGTCCGCGATGCGTCCGACGGCGGCCCGGTCCATCGCCCGGATCGGGTCGATGACGTCGGAGAGGCCGGCCACGCGGGCCACCACATGCGCCGGCATCATCGCCCCGGCGCCGAAGAGCGAGAGCCAGTTCCGGTACTCCCGTCCGGGCGCGAAGGTGACGGTCGCGCTCTTGTCGCCGGCCGCGCAGTTCACCGAGTCGATGTCGCGATAGCCGGCGGTGGTCGCCGGGGTGAAGCCGGGCAGCCGTCCGCTCATCGCCGCCCAGGCGAGCACGAGATCGTCGCAGTCGAGGGCCACCCCGTCGGAGAAGGTCGCCTCGGGGTTGAAGTCATACCGCAGGGTCGGCACGCGGCCGGGCACCTGGGTGACCGTGCCGACGTCGCGATCCGGGATGACCTGGCCGGCCGGGCCCAGCAGACTGAAGCCGGGCAGCAGCCGGGTGGTCGCCATGAGGACGCCATCGGCGTTGCCGCTCACCGTGTTCGCGTTGTAGGTCGTGATCCGCGCGTCGACCACGTAGTCGATCGTCGGCGGCCCGTCGTCGCCGCAGGCCGTCACCAGCCCGGCGACCGTGACGAGCCCGACGAGGAGGCTCAGGACCCTGACGAACTCCCGGCGTCCAACGCTCACGTCGCAGAGACTAGCGGTTGCGGCGGCGTTTGCCGGTCGGGACCGCGCGGTCCGCGTCGTCGGTGTCGACTGCTGCCCCGGCGGATGCCCCTCGGCGCGTCCGGACCGGCCGCGGCTCGTCGGACGGGAGCCCGGCGCGACGTCGGAGGACCTTCTCGGTGTGCCGGCCGATGTCGGGGCGACGTTCCTTCAGTGTCGCCAGGAGCGGCGCGGCAAGGAAGACCGACGAGAACGTACCGACGAGGACACCGACGAGCTGGATCAGCCCGAGATCCTTGAGCGTTCCGACGCCGAGCAGCCAGACCGCGATGACCATCAGCGCGATGATCGGCAGCACCGAGATGACGGTGGTGTTGATCGATCGCATGAGGGTCTGGTTCACACCCAGGTTGGCCTGTTCGGCGTAGGTGCGCCGGGTGGTCTGGAGCACCGAGCGGGTGTTCTCGGAGATCTTGTCGAACACGACCACCGTGTCGTAGATCGAGAAGCCGAGGATGGTGAGCAGGCCGATGACGGTCGCCGGGGTGACCTCCCACCCGACGAGCGAGTAGATACCGGCGGTCACGATCAGGTCGAAGAACAGCGACCCCATCGCCGCGATGGACATCTCCCGGTCGAATCGCACCGCGATGTAGACGAAGACGATGACCAGGAACACGGCCAGCGCGATCAGCATGCGCTCGGTGATCTCGCTGCCCCACGTCGAGCTCACATCCGAGATGCTCACCTCGGCGGGCGCGAGTTCGGGACCGAATTCGTCGGCGAGCGCGCGCGTCACCGACTCCGCCTGGGCGAGATCGAGTGTCTCGGTGCGCACCTGGACCGTCTGGCTGCCACCGGCTCCCGCGGTCTGTACCGATTCGGGCGCCTCGCCGAGGGTCGCGGTGACAACTTCTTCGACGGACTCCGCGGTGATCTCCGAGGAGACGACCGGCACCGACATCTGGGTGCCGCCCTCGAAGTCGATACCGAGGGTGAACCCGCGGATTCCGATCGAGGCCAGGCAGATCAGCAGGATCGCCGCGGTGACGCCGTACCACATGCGGCGGCGCCCGACGATCTCGAAGGCACCGGTACCGGTGTAGAGCCGGGACAGGAACGAGCGGTTGCGATCGGCGACGAAGTCGGCGTCCGCGCCGGGCTGCGCCTTGTCGGCGTCGAGGACGGCCGAGTCGCCGGTTGCCTTGTTGTCCGGCCCGGTCATCGCACGGTCCCCTTCTCCCGAGTGGCGTCAGTGGTGTGGTCGGCGTCCGTCGACGATGCAGACGTGCCGGCGGTGGCCGCACCCGCTTGCCGGTGCGCGGCGACGCGACGCTGGCGGGCGACCTCGCTGATCGCCCCGAGTCCGTTGACGCTCGGCTTCGACAGGAATGTCGAACGGCTCGCGTAGACGACCAGCGGGTGGGTGACCAGGAACACGACCATGACGTCGAGGATCGTGGTGAGACCCAGTGTGAACGCGAAGCCGCGGACCTCGCCGATCGCCAGGATGTAGATGACCGCGGCGGCGATGAAGCTCACCGCATTGCCGGACCAGATGGTGCGGCGCGCGCTCGCCCAACCGCGGGGCACCGCGGACCGGAAGCTGCGCCCCTCGCGCATCTCGTCCTTGATTCGTTCGAAGTAGACGACGAACGAGTCGGCGGTCATACCGATACCGATGATCAGACCCGCGATGCCGGCGAGGTCGAGGGTGAACCCGATCCAGCGACCGAGCAGCACGATGATGCCGTACACCATGGCCCCGGCGAGGACGAGCGACAGCACCGTCAGGATGCCGAGCATGCGGTAGTAGGCCAGGGCGTAGATGAACACCGCGACCAGGCCCACCAGTCCGGCGATCAGGCCGGCCTGCAGCGACGCGAGACCCAGTGTCGCCGAGATCGTCTCGGCGTCGGAGGCGGTGAACGACAACGGCAGCGAGCCGTACTTCAGCACGTTGGCGAGTTCGTTCGACGACGACTCGGTGAACGGACTGGCGCTACCGCCGCTGATCCGGGTCTGACCGCCCGGGATGGGCTCGTTGATCGCCGGCGCCGAGACGACGCGCGAGTCGAGCGTGAAGGCGGTCTGGGTCCGGTTGGGGGCCTGCTCGGCGGTGTACCTGGGCCAGAAGCTGGCGGCCTCACCCTCGAATTCGAGGGTCACCACCCATTCGCCGGTCTGCGGATCGGTACCGGCGTTCGCGTTCTTGATGTCGCGACCGTCGATGATCTCCGGGCCGAGGAGGTAGACCTCCGAGCCGTCCGTCGAGCAGGCCACGAGGTACTGGTCGGGGCGGTCGTTGCCCAGCAGCGGGTCGTTGGCCGTCGGCGAGCAGTCCATCTTCGCCATCTGCTGCTGGAGAGCCTCGAGCTGCTGCGGGGTCGCGTTCCCCGGCGCCTGACGGAGCTTGCGCTGCTCGTCGATGGCGGCTGCCGCGGCCTCGGTGGGCAGGGCGTCGGCCTGATCGTCGGCACTCTCGGGCTTCGGCGGTTGCGGAGTCGCCATGGCCGGCTGCCCGACGACCGGTCGGACGTACAGGCGCGCCGTCTGGCCGAGTGACTTGGCCTGCGCGCCGTCCTGGCCGGGGACCGTGATGATCAGGTTGTCACCGCTGACGACGACCTCGGAACCGGAGACGCCGAGCCCGTTCACGCGCTGCTCGATGATCTGCTTGGCCTGATCGAGCTGCTCTCGGGTCGCCGCCTGACCGTCCTCGGTCCGCGCGGTCAGCGTGACGCGCGTACCGCCCTGGAGGTCGATACCGAGCTTCGGTTCGATGGTCTGGGGTCCGGTGAAGAATATCAGTCCGTAGACGACCGCGAGCAGGCCGATGAAGGCCACGAGCGGACGCCACGGCGGGATCTCTCGAGCCGGTCGCGACCGCTTCCCTGCAGTCCGACCCTTCCCCGAAGTCCGAGAGGGAGTTGTCACAGCTGTTCAGGTCTCCTTGAGAGCGTCAACCGGCCGACGAGCAGCCCGACCGGCATGACCCATCGTCCACTCCTGGCCGGGACACGCCGGAAGCGCGTCGGAGGCGGTGCAGACGGACGGGCGCGCCGCGTCGTGGTCCGACGCGGCGCGGATGCGGCTTACTTGTCGTTGTCGCGCGCGTTGTCGGTGGCGGGCTTGTCCAGGCTGACCGAGTCGGCGTCGCCGTAGTCGTCGGACTCGATCTCCGGGGCGACGTGGCCGGCGTAGGTGGCCGCGGCCTCATCCGTCGGGACGACGCGCATGACGGCCAGCCGGTTCCAGCGGGTGACCACGCCGGTGGCGATCTCGACATCGACGACGTCGGGCGAGCTCGCGTCGATCACGGTGCCGAAGAGACCGGAGGTCAGCTGGACGCGGGTACCGGTGGACACCGAGTTCTGCATCTCCTGCATCTCGGCCACACGCTTCTTCTGCTTCCGCATCGACAGGAACATGAAGCCGGCCAGCAGGGCGAGCAGAAGCGGGAAGAGCAGAGCGTCCATGAGTGCGAGTCAGTCCTTTGGGTATCAGTGGGTACGGCGTGAGCGAGCGGCCTGTCCGGACGAATCCGGGCAGCATCAGCTCAGCTGTGCTCCACACAGTGTGCCACGTCTTGCGCGGAGCTCATCCCCGCAGGTGGTGCCGGTGTCCTCGACGGTCGTCGAAGATCCGGCTAGAGGTCGTCGAACAGCGTGTCGGCCGCCACGTCACGGGGACGCACCCCGAAGGTGGCGTTCATCGCACCGGCGGGCGGGGTGAGTCCGAGGTGATGCCAGGCGGCGGCGGTGGCCACCCGCCCGCGCGGCGTCCGCGCGATCATGCCCGCGCGCACAAGGAACGGCTCGCAGACCTCCTCCACGGTCGCCGGTTCCTCGCCGACGGCCACGGCCAGCGTGGACACCCCGACCGGCCCCCCGCCGAAGGCGCGGATCAGGGCGTCGAGGACCGCCCGGTCCAGACGGTCGAAGCCGAGTTCGTCGACGTCGTAGACCGCGAGCGCCGCGCGGGCGACGTCCACGGTGATCGACCCGTCTCCCCTCACCTCGGCGTAGTCGCGGACCCGGCGGAGCAGCCGGTTCGCGATGCGGGGCGTGCCCCGCGACCGGCGCGCGATCTCGCCCGAGGCGTCGCCGCGGAGTTCCATGCCCAGGATCCCGGCCGAGCGGTGCAGCACCCGGACGAGTTCGTCGGGCTCGTAGAACTCCATGTGCGCGGTGAACCCGAACCGGTCGCGCAGCGGGCCCGTCAGCGACCCCGACCGTGTTGTCGCCCCGACCAGCGTGAAGGGTGCGACGTCGAGCGGGATCGAGGTCGCTCCCGGGCCCTTGCCGACCACGACGTCGACGCGGAAGTCCTCCATCGCGAGGTACAGCATCTCCTCGGCCGGGCGCGCGATGCGATGGATCTCGTCGATGAACAGCACGTCGCCCTCGACGAGGTTCGACAGCATGGCCGCGAGGTCGCCGGCCCGCTCGAGTGCCGGACCGGAGGTCACCCGGATGGCGGCGCCCATCTCCGAGGCGATGATCATGGCCAGCGACGTCTTGCCGAGCCCGGGCGGTCCCGACAGCAGGATGTGGTCGGGGGTGCCACCGCGGCCCTTGGCCCCGTGCAGGACCAGTTCGAGCTGTTCGCAGACCCGCGGCTGGCCGATGAAATCAGCGAGTGACCGGGGACGGAGACCGGCGTCGAGGTCGCCGTCGGAGCGCACCGGCATCGCGCTCACGTCCCGATCGTCGACGTCGTCCGGATCGCCGCCCATCTACGACGCCTTGCCGAGCAGTGACAGCGAGTGACGCAGCGCGGTGGACGCATCGGCGTCGGGATTCTCGGCGAGTACCGTCGTGACCGCCTTCTCCGCGGGGCCCGCGGTGAACCCGAGCCCGACGAGCGCCTCGGCGACCTGCTCGCGAATACCGCCGACGACGGTCACACCGGTCGACGCCTCTCCCGTGGGCCGGTCCACCTTGTCCCGCAGTTCGACGCACAGCCGTTCGGCCACGCGTTTGCCGATGCCGGGTACCGAGGTCAGTGACTTGGTGTCGGATTCGGCGAGCGCGCGTCGCAACGCATCCGGCTCGAGGACTGCGAGGGTCGCCATCGCGAGTCTCGGGCCGACGCCGGTGACCGTCTGCAGCAGCGCGAACAGCGCACGGGCGTCGGGTTCGGTGAAGCCGTAGAGCGTCATCGAGTCCTCGCGGACGATCATCGAGGTCAGCAGCGTCGCCTCGTCACCGCGGCGCAGCCGGGACAGCGTCGCGGGCGTCGCCAGCACGCGGTATCCCACTCCCCCGCAGTCGATCACGGCGTGGTCGAGCGCGATCTCGAGCACCGGTCCGCGGACTGACGCGATCATGCGCGACTCCCCTCTCGTGCCTGGGCCACCCGCGCGCGGTGCCGGGCCGCGGCGGCGTCGGCCTGCTTCTGTGCGGCTGCCATCCGCTCCATCATGGGTCCGCGCCAGCAGTGACAGATCGCGAGCGCGAGCGCATCCGCGGCGTCGGCGGGACGCGGCTTGGTCTGCATGCCGAGAATCCGGGTGACCATCGCGGTGACCTGAGACTTGTCGGCCCGTCCGCTGCCGGTCACCGCCGCCTTCACCTCCGACGGGGTGTGAAAGCGCACCGGTACGTCGCGCTGGGACGCCGCGAGCGCGATGACGCCGCCGGCCTGCGCGGTCCCCATGGCCGTGGACACCTGGTTCTGCGCGAAGACCCGCTCGATGGCCACCACGTCGGGCTGGTGAACATCGAGCCAGTGACACGCGGAGGTGTAGATCGCGAGCAACCGCTCGGCGAGTTCCATGTCACTGGGGGTGCGCACGACGTCCACGTCGAGGGCGGTCACCGTCCGCCCCCGACCCGACTCGACCAGCGCGATACCGCACCGGGTCAGACCCGGATCGACGCCCATGACGCGCACTCGTACCCTCCCAGGCATGGTGATCTGCGAACAGTTGTTCGAGATCTTATCGGGGAGGACGGACAAGTCCGGTGATCAACACACCGGAGAGGCGGCGGCTGTCAGTCGTTCTCGAGTTCGGCGAGGACCTCGTCGCTGATGTCGACGTTGCTGTAGACGTTCTGGACGTCGTCGGAGTCCTCGAGGGCGTCGATCAGCTTGAACACCTTGCGTGCGCCGTCGGCGTCCACCGCGACCTCGACCGACGCGCGGAAGCTGGCCTCGGCGGAGTCGTAGTCGATCCCGGCCTCCTGCAGCGCGCTGCGGACGGCGATGAGATCGCTTGGCTCGCTGACGATCTCGAAGGACTCGCCGAGATCGGTGACCTCTTCGGCGCCCGCGTCGAGCACGGCCATCAGGACGTCGTCCTCGGTCTGTCCGTTCTTCTCCAGCGTCACCACGCCCTTGCGGGTGAACAGGTAGGAGACCGAACCCGGGTCGGCCATGTTGCCGCCGTTGCGCGTCATCGCGGTCCGGACCTCGCCGGCCGCACGGTTGCGGTTGTCGGTGAGGCATTCGATGAGCACGGCGACGCCGTTGGGCCCGTAGCCCTCGTACATGATGGTCTGCCAGTCCGCGCCGCCGGCCTCTTCACCACCGCCGCGCTTGCGTGCGCGTTCGATGTTGTCGTTGGGGACCGAGGACTTCTTCGCCTTCTGGATCGCGTCGAACAGTGTGGGGTTACCCGCCGGGTCACCGCCGCCGGTCCGCGCCGCCACCTCGATGTTCTTGATGAGCTTGGCGAACATCTTGCCGCGCTTGGCGTCGATGGCCGCCTTCTTGTGCTTGGTGGTGGCCCATTTGGAGTGGCCGCTCATGTCCGTCGATTCCTTTCCCGGCGCCGGCACGTGCGGCGGGCCGTGGCCCGCATCCGGCGCACTTCTACCTGTATCCGGTCGCCCTGTTGGTGGTGCGCCCTGTTGGGTTGTTCCCGGCGTGCCGGGCTCGTGGTCTACCGCTGGTTCGGCACGATCTTACCGACGCACCATCTCCACGAAGTATTCATGTACGCGCCGGTCGCCGGTCACCTCCGGGTGGAACGACGTCGCGAGCACGTTCCCCTGACGCACCGCGACGATCCGCCCGGCCGCCGGGCCGCCGGGAACACGCGCCAGGACCTCGACCTCCGGGGCGACGGACTCGACCCACGGCGCCCGGATGAACACCGCGCGCATCGGCGCGGCGCCCTCGGCGTCGGTGATCCCGGTGAACTCCAGGTCGGTCTCGAAACTCTCCACCTGACGCCCGAATGCGTTGCGCCGCACCGTGACATCGAGGGCGTCCAGATGCCGTGCGTCGGGCCGGGTGTCGAGGATCGTGGAGGCGAGCATGATCATGCCCGCGCACGACCCGTACGCCGGGAGGCCGTCGGACAGCTTGTCCACCAGCGGGTCGAACAGGTCGAAGATGCCGAGCAGTTTGCTCATCGTCGTCGATTCACCGCCGGGGATGACGATTCCGTCGACCTCGTCGAGTTCGGCCGGGCGTCGCACCGCCACGGCGTCGGCGCCGGCCGCCTCGAGCGCGAAGACGTGCTCGCGCACATCGCCCTGCAGTGCCAGAACCCCGATCCGCGGCCGGTTCCCTTCGCTCACCGATCGGTCCGGGCGTGCTGGTCGTCGGGCATCACGCGGCCGGTGCGCGCCAGCCCCTCCTGGGTGACCGCCGCGACCAGGCGGCCCTGTCGATCGAAGATCCGTCCCTGGGTCAGGGCGCGACCACCGCCCGCCGACGGCGACGTCTGGTCGTAGAGGAGCCAGTCGTCCGCGCGGAACGGCCGCATGAACCACATCGCATGGTCGAGCGAGGCGACCTGCGGATTGGATTCGGGGTGGGGCACACGCGAGGACCCGAGCAGGGTCATGTCGCTCATGTAGGCCAGCGTGCCGACGTGGAAGACGGTGTCGTCGGGCAGCCGATGGCGGTAGCGGAACCAGACTCGTTGTTGCGCAGCGAAATACGACGATGTGACCATCTTCTCCGGGGGCACGATGCGCAGATCGAAGTTGCGCCACTCCTTGAACACCGCGCGCTCTTCCTCGGCCAGCTCGTCGAGGCGGTCGGTGAGCTCGTCCGGTTGCGGGGCCGGCGGCATCCGGTCCTGGTGCTCGTAGCCCTGGTCGGTGCGCACGTGGAACGACGCCGACATGGTGAAGATGGCCTCGCCGTTCTGGATGCCGGTCACCCGCCGGGTGACGAACGACCGTCCGTCGCGTATGCGGTCGACGAGGAACACCGCCGGACGATCCGGGTCACCGGGACGCAGGAAGTAACCGTGGAGGGAATGGACGTCGAACTCGTCGGACACCGTGCGGGTCGCCGACATCAGGGCCTGACCGGCGACCTGGCCGCCGAAGGTGCGCTGCAGGTGACTCGGGAACGCACCGCCGCGGTAGATGTCGGTCTCGATCTGTTCGACCTGGAGTATGTCCTCGATGGCTGCCACGCAGACCAGTATCGCGCACGGCGCCGGTGGGCACTCCCCTGCCCGCCGAAGCGCGGCCGGCGATCAGAGTTCGTCGAGGGTCATGATCCCGTCCTGGATGGCCCGGGCGACCAGCGATGCCTTCGTCGGGGCGGGACGGCCGATCTCGGCGTACTTGGCCCGGATCCGGGTGAGGTGGGTGTTGACCGTACCGAGCGAAATGTAGAGCTCCTGGGCCACAGCGGGTTTGGAGTCGACGAGCATCCAGGTGCGCAGGACCTCGACCTCGCGCGAGGTGAGATTCGGCTTGGCCCGGTCGGCCGTGGCCTCCGCGACCTCGGGGACCTCGGTGAGCGCGGGAACGGCGACCGCACGGTGCAGGTGGGGGTGTCCCGGACGATGGCCCAGGCCGAGCGGCTGACCCGCGCGCGGCGTCTGGATCTGGTGGCCGGGCAACGGCATCCGGCGAGCCGCCAGACGCGCCAGGGCTTCCTTCCGGCGGGCGATGGCCTCCGCGTCACGACGAGCGCTGACCGAGCGCAGGTGCTGGGGGGCCTGATGGGCGATCGCAGTCATGTGTGCTTCCTCTTCACTCATTCAACCGGTGGTCTTCCGGGTTCTCCCGGCGATGAGATGAAGATTATGGGCTGCGGCCCGGGTGGTCGATGGGGAGAACTCCCCTACCCGTGGGGAGAACTACCCACGGTGAAACCGCAGGTCAGCGACGTGCAGACGCGGCGGCTGACTCAGTCGGCCGCGTTTCGGGCCGCCTCGGCGTCGATGAGGGGGAGATCTTCTCGCGTGACGATGCGTGACGACACCGCGTACTCCACCAGTTTGGTCCGGCGGTTGCTCGCGAGTTTTCCGCCCCCACCGCGCATTCCGCTCACCCCGAGTTGATCGAGTTTGTCGCAGACGTTGTCGAGTTTGCGATTGAACTTGGTCAGCGGCCAGCCCAGCCGGCGCGCCGCCTGCGCCGACGACGGGATGGCACTCGAGCCGGTCCCCTCACGCCGCAGGATCTCCTCGGCCAGCACGATGATGAGCAGTTTCTGGCTCTCGGTAAGCGTCGGCACGCCCTGCGTCGTGTGCCCGCCGCTGTATTCCGGCCGCGTCACCGACTTCACCTGCGGTGCGCGGGCGAACAGACTCAGCTCGTAGGTCGTCGGGCCGGCGGTGAACACGATGGTCGTCTCACCGAAGACGAGCGGCATCCGCGCACCGGGGCCCAGGGTCGCCGAGAACCCGACGTCGCCCGCCGAGACGCTCGCCGACAGGTGCGTGCCGAGATTGGTGAGCCACCAGAGCCCGTTCTCGTTGTGTATCACCAGGAATCGGCGATGAAGATAGGGGTTGTCGTCGATGGACAGATCCGCTTCGCGGCCGATGAAGAACCGTCGGTCGGCGTCGAGCGCGATGCGCTCGCCGCAGTATTCGACGTAGGTCGCCCCGGCGTCCAGCGCGGCGTCGCCGGACTCTGCCGGGGATGTCTCGGCCCGGTCCTGACCCGTGGTCATCAGTCCTCCGATCAGCTCGGGTCGGGGGCCGGAGCAGCTCCGGCGGCCTCTCCCTGCGCCGAGTCGTCGAGCGCGGGCATCGTGAGGGTCGGCACCGACTCGTGGACACTCACGACGATGACGGTGACGTTGTCGTGCGCGCCGAGCGCCAGGGCGGCGTCGACGAGCCGTTCGGCCGCCTGCCGGGAGTCCTCCGCATTGCGCAGGATGTCACCGATCTCCTCGTCGGGCAGCTCCCCGGTCAGACCGTCGGTACACAGCAGCAGCACATCCCCCGGGAATGCCGGCGTACTCGAGTAATCGGCGACCGGGTCGACCATGCCCGCGCCGAGCGCACGCGTGATCACGTTGCGGCGCGGGTCGGTTCGGGCCTGCTCGGGCGTGAGGAATCCGGCGTCGATGAATTCCTGGACCTGCGAGTGATCGGTGGTGAGCTGGTTGAGCGACCCGTTCTGGAAGCGATAGGTCCGCGAGTCGCCGATGTTGAGCACCAGCCAGTGCGGGCTCTGCTCGTGGGTGACGAGCACGATGCCGGTGGCGGTGGTACCCGCGCGTCGCTCGGTCTCGGTGTCGATCTCGCCGATGCGCCGCTGGGCGGCGAGCAACAGATCGTCGAGTTGCAGTTGGGTCGCCTTGAGTTCACCCGCGCTGGTGGCCTCCGACAAGGTGAGCAGTGCGGCCTCGCTGGCCAGTTCGCCGCTGTCGTGCCCGCCCATGCCGTCGGCGAGCAGGTACATCCCCGGCAGCGCGAGTGCCGCGTCCTCGTTCGTCTCCCGGACTCGCCCCACATTGCACGCGGCGGACCACTCGAGCCGCAATTCACCCACGATGTGTGTGCCCGAGACCGAAGCGTCTCGAACGATGGTCGCCGCATCCATGATCAGCAGATACTACCGCCGCGAAGCCCCTGACCCGCCACGCATGTCGACTGTTCGGTCTCCGGCGTGTTGAGACGGGGCGCCGCGGCGGCCGGCGGTCGGTCTGACCACCTACGATTCGGACGAAGCGGTCACCAGCCGCGCTCGGCGAGGCGGTGCGGCTGCGGGATGTCGTCGACGTTGATGCCGACCATCGCCTCACCAAGGCCGCGCGAGACCTTCGCCAGCACGTCGGGATCGTCGTGGAACGTGGTCGCCTGCACGATCGCCGCGGCCCGCTGTGCCGGGTTGCCCGACTTGAAGATCCCCGATCCGACGAACACACCCTCGGCGCCGAGCTGCATCATCATCGCGGCGTCGGCCGGGGTGGCGATCCCGCCCGCGGTGAACAGCGTGACCGGCAGCTTGCCGGCCTCGGCCACCTCGACCACCAGCTCGTAGGGAGCTTGCAATTCCTTTGCGGCCACGTACAGTTCGTCCTTCGGCAACGAGGTCAGACGCCGGATCTCGTCGCGGATCTTGCGCATGTGGGTCGTCGCGTTCGACACGTCGCCGGTGCCGGCCTCGCCCTTCGAGCGGATCATGGCCGCGCCCTCGGTGATCCGGCGCAAGGCCTCACCGAGATTGGTCGCACCGCACACGAACGGCACGGTGAAGGCCCACTTGTCGATGTGGTTGCTGTAGTCGGCCGGGGTCAGGACCTCGGATTCGTCGACGTAGTCCACCCCGAGGCTCTGCAGGATCTGCGCCTCGACGAAATGGCCGATGCGGGCCTTGGCCATCACCGGGATCGAGACGGCGGCGATGATGCCGTCGATCATGTCGGGATCGCTCATCCGCGACACCCCACCCTGGGCACGGATGTCGGCGGGCACCCGCTCCAGAGCCATGACGGCCACCGCGCCGGCATCCTCGGCGATCTTCGCCTGCTCGGGGGTCACGACGTCCATGATCACGCCGCCCTTGAGCATCTCCGCCATGCCGCGCTTGACCCGGGCCGTGCCCTGGCCGACCTCGGGAACGGTCGCGCCGTTGTGACTCACTGAAGATCTCCTCGTGTCGCAGTCCCGACCTGCCGCGTTCGCGGCGGCGGTATGCCCACCAGTCTAGGTGAGGGGCCGAGGGCCCCCGACGAGGGATCAGTCCGCCTGGCCTGGGGTGACGCGCTCGATGATCTCGAAGTACTCCGGGGGTGCCGCGTGGCCGCCGAGCCGCAGCCATCGAACGGGCCGTCGTTGCGCGAGGGCCCTGGTGTCACGCACGGCGTCGTTGTAGAACCGACGCGCCATCATCACCCGCGTCTCGGCGTCGGCGAGTTCGACGACGAGGGCCGCGGACCGACGATTCGGGTCGGTGCGCGCCAGTGCGGCCGACAGCGCGTTCTCGGCGTCCTCACGTGCCGACGGCGCGGCCCGCTCGGCGCGATCGGCCAGCGTGGCGAGCTCTCGCGCCTGGGCGGCGACGCCGTCGTCGACGGACGTGCGGGAGTTCGCGGCGCCGTCGCCGGCGATCATCTCCGCTGACACCGCACGCACGACCACCGCGCGCCGGTCGAGGTTCGATTCGAGCGCCTGGCGGGCGAGATCGACGCGGACGTTGAGCCGGTCGAGGCGGTTGGCCGTGTGGTAGGCCCATCCCGCCACGAGCAGCACGGCCACCACGCCGAGGACGATCCAGGTGGCCATCAGTCCGACACCACGACCGGACCGGCTCCCACGGTGACGGTGTCGTAGACCCGGAGGATCTGGTCGGCCACCCGCGACCAGTCGTACTTGTCGGCCCGAATACGTCCGGCGGCGACGAGGTCGCCGCGCGCCTCCGGGTCGGCGAGGAGTTCGACGAGGCCGGCGGCGAGTTGATCGGGGGAACCCGTCTCGACGAGTCGCCCGGCCCGGCCGTCGTCGAGCACCCGCCGGAAGGCGTTCAGGGAGCTGGCGATCACCGCCGCCCCGGCCGCCATCGCCTCGACCAGGACGATGCCGAAGCTCTCGCCGCCGAGGTTGGGCGCGCAGTAGACGTCGGCGGAGGCCAGCGCCCGCGCCTTGGTCGCGTCGTCGACCTGCCCCAGGAACACCAGGTGTTCGGCGAGTGGACCCGCCCGCCGCCGCAGCGCCGCCTGGTTGCCGCCGCCGACGACCAGGACCCGCACGTACGGGAACCTCTCCACGACCGCGGGCAGCGCACGCATGAGCACATCGATGCCCTTGCGCGGTTCGTCGAAACGGCCGAGGAACAGAATCGTTCCACCCGGGTGCGGATACCCCTCGAGAGGCTCGGCGTCGGCGAAGGACGCGACGTTGATGCCGTTCGGGATCTCGACGGCATCGGAGCCGAGTGACTCCATCTGCCAGCGACGCGCGAGCTCGGAGACGGCGATCTTGCCCGCGATCCGTTCGTGATACGGCCGTAGGATTCCCTGGAACACGCTCAGCCACAACGATTTCGAGGTGGCGGTGTGGAAGGTGGTGACGATGGGCCCGGAGGCCACCATCAACGACAGCATCGAGATGCTCGGCGAATTCGGTTCGTGGACGTGCAGGACGTCGAATCCGTTCTCGGCGACCCAGCGACGCAAGCGCAGGTAGCCCTTGGGACTGAAATTCACCCGGGAGACCGAGCCGTTGTACGGGATCGCCAGCGCGGGCCCCGCCCGGACGACGTAGTCCGGCAGTTCGGTGTCGCGGCCGGCCGGGGCGAGCACGCTGACCTCGTGGCCCCGGTCGAGGAAGACGTCGGCGAGTTCGGTGACGTGGGCCTGTACACCCCCGGGCACGTCGAACGAGTAAGGGCAGATCATTCCGATTCGCATAGCACTCCCCTGGTCGTCGTCATGTCGGCGTCCCGTCCTGCTCCACGCGACCGCGCTGACGGTCGGTCCAGTCGCTCTCCCAGAGCGGCTGCAGCATGTGCCAGTCCGCCGGATGCGCGGCGATATTGACCGCGAAGGCGTCGGCGAGGGCCTGGGTGGCCGTTTCGATCCCACCGGAGACGTCGATCTGCTCCCCGCAACACATCCGGGAGTACGGCGCCTCCTCGAACCAGTGATGGACGGGCATCAGCGCGGCACCGGTCTCCATCGCCAGCCGTGCGGACCCCGCCGGCATGCGGGTTCGCTCGCCGAAGAAGGTCACCGGCACCCCGTGCCGGGCGATGTCGCGTTCGCCGAGCAGGCACACGATGCCGCCGGCGCGGAGCCGGTCGGCCAGCTGCCCGAACGGGGGTTGCTCGCCACCGCTCAGCGGGAAGATCTCGAAGCCGAGCGATTCCCGGTAGGCGACGAACCGGTTGAACAGTGACTCCGGCTTCAGGCGTTCCGCGACCGTCGCGAACCTGCTGTAATGGTGGACCAGCCAGACACCGGCCATGTCCCAGTTGCCGGTGTGCGGCAGCGCCAGGATGACTCCCTTGCCCCTCGCCAGCGCGGCGTCCAGTCGGGCCCGGTCCTCGTCGGGGAGCGTGACGGTGGACGTGACGGTCGCACGATCCTGCGTCGGCAGGCGGAACGCCTCGCACCAGTACCGGGCGTAGGAGCGCATGGCGTCGGCGACGAGGTCGTCGGGCACCTGCGCGGGTTCCACGCCCAGGACACGGGCCAGGTTGTGGCGCAACTGGTCCGGGCCACCGCCACGACGACCCGCGTAGCTGCCGGCACGGTCGAACAGACCCCGCGCGGCGCGTTCCGGAGCCCAGCGAACGGCGGCCCAGCCGGCCCGGTACCCGAGATCGGCGGCCATCGCGCCGAGATCGGTCATCGCTGTCCCGCGGGCGGGGTCTGACCGTCCGAGCCGGACGAGGGTTCGGCATCGCCGTTCTCGGTGTCTGAGGGCCCGGTGTCTGCGGGTTCCGAGGCGATGGGGATGAGGTCCCGCGCACCCGGCGACTGCGCGATCGACCACATCCGCTGCCCGACGGTGATGACACTGGCGACCGCGAGGAACCACATCGCGACGTGGATGGCCCACCACAGGCCGAGACCCGTGAGACCGGCGCCGACGAGCACGATGATCAGCCGGTCGGGCCGCTCGATGAGACCGCCGTCGCCGTACAGGCCGCTCGCCTCCGCGCGGGCCTTGGCATACGAGATGACCTGGGAGGTCACCAGACAGATGAGGGTCGCGACGAGGAGCAGGTCGTGGGGTTCGGTGACCGCGCACCACCAGGCGAGGCCGGCGAAGATGGCGCCGTCGGCGACGCGGTCACAGGTCGCGTCGAGAACGGCGCCGAATCGCGTGCCGCCGCCCCGGGCACGGGCCATCGCGCCGTCGAGCATGTCGAACATCACGAACAGCCAGATGACCAGCGTGCCCCAGAACAGCTCCCCCATCGGGAACAGCGTGAGGGCGGCTGCGACGCCGGCCAGCGTGCCGATCACCGTCACCGAGTCCGGCGTCAGCCCGGTCCGCAGGAGCGCCCGACCCATCGGGAGGGTCACCTTCGAGACCGATGCCCGACCCAGAATGCTCAGCATCGCCGAGTTCCTCCCCCATCTCGCGCCGCGTCGTGGCTCAGCGCTTCCCGATCGCTCTCGTCTGACATCGCCTCACCTGATCGCACCGGCACCCGATCGCTCACAGCGGGGTCAGTCGTCCAGCCGTTGCCAGGCGGTGGCCAGCAGTCCGCGAGTGTCCCGGAGCAACTGCGGCATGACCTTCGTCTCGCCGACGATGGTGATGAAGTTCGCGTCGCCCATCCATCGCGGCACGATGTGCTGGTGGAGGTGCTCGGACAACGAACCGCCGGCCGCGTAGCCGAGATTCAGACCCACGTTGAACGCGTTGGGGTTCGACACCGCCTTGATCGTGCGGATCATCCGCTGCGTGAACGCCATCAGTTCCGCGGACTCCGCGGCGGTCAGATCCTCGAGGTCGGCGACCTGCCGGTACGGCACCACCATGGTGTGCCCCGGGTTGTAGGGGTACAGGTTCAGCACCGCGTAGACGGTGTCACCACGCGCCACGATGAGACCGTCCTCATCGCTCATGGTCGGGATGTCGAGGAACGGGTGCCCCGTCTTCTCGGCCGGTTGCGGGTCGGCGATGTAGGTCATCCGGTGGGGACTCCACAGCCGTTGCAGGCGATCCGCCACACCGACACCCTCGTCTCGGATCTCGCCGGGCGCCTCACCGAACGCGGCGTCACTCATCGAGCGCCCCCGCCACCACGACCGTCTCCACCTCGCCGAGCGCGGCCTCGACCAACTCCTTGGTGGGCGACTCGTTGCGCCTGCTCCGGACCCACTCGACGATCACCGACACCGCATCGGCGACCGGTACGCCGTTGACCTGTGTGCCGTCGCGGAACCGGAAGCTCACCGCCCCGGCCTCGACGTCGCGTTCGCCGGCCAGCAACATGAACGGCACCTTGCCGGTGGTGTGGTTGCGGATCTTCTTCTGCATCCGGTCGTCGGAGGCGTCGACCTCGGCGCGGACACCGGCGGCGAGAAGGTCGGCCACCACATCAAATAGGTGTCCCTCGAACGCCTCCGCGACCGGGATGCCGACCACCTGGACCGGTGCGAGCCACGCCGGGAACGCGCCCGCGTAGTGCTCGGTGAGCACGCCGAAGAACCGCTCGATGGAGCCGAACTTCGCCGAGTGGATCATCACCGGCTGCTGCTTGGTGCCATCGGCGGCGGTGTATTCGAGGTCGAATCCGGCCGGCTGGTTGAAGTCGTACTGGATGGTCGACATCTGCCAGGTACGCCCGATCGCGTCCTTCGCCTGAACCGAGACCTTCGGTCCGTAGTAGGCGGCACCACCCGGGTCGGGCACGAGGTCGAGACCTGATTCGACGCACACCTCTTCGAGGATGGCGGTCGCGGCGGCCCACTGCTCCGCGGAACCGATGAACTTCGGCGAGTCGTCACGGGTGGACAGCTCGAGGTAGAACTCGTCGAGGCCGAAGTCGCGCAGCAGCCCGAGGATGAAATCGAGCAGATGCTTGATCTCGTCCTTGGCCTGTTCCGGCGTCACATAGCTGTGCGAATCGTCCTGGGCGAACCCGCGGACGCGGGTCAGACCGTGCACGACGCCCGACTTCTCGTAGCGGTAGACGTGACCGAACTCGAAGAGCCGCAGCGGCAGTTCACGGTACGACCGTCCGCGCGACCGGAAGATCAGATTGTGCATCGGGCAGTTCATTGCCTTGAGGTAGTAGTCCTGCCCCTGGCGGGTGATCTCCCCTGCCTCGTTGCGTTCCTCGTCGACGTGGATCGGCGGGAACATGCCGTCGGCGTAGTACGGCAGATGGCCAGACAGGTGGAACAGATGTTCCTTCGAGATGTGCGGGGTGCCGACGTACTGGAAGCCGTTCTCGATGTGCTTCGCGCGGACGTAGTCCTCCATCTCGCGCTTGATGATGCCGCCCTTCGGGTGGAAGACCGGGAGTCCCGAGCCGAGCTCGTCGGGGAAGCTGAACAGGTCGAGTTCGGCGCCGAGCTTTCGGTGATCGCGCTTCTCGGCCTCGGCGAGCATCTCCAGGTGTGCGTCCAGCGCCTCCGACGATTCCCACGCGGTGCCGTACACGCGCTGCAGACCGGCGTTGGCCTGATCGCCGCGCCAGTACGCCGCCGAGCTGCGGGTCAGCTTGAAGGCCGCGATGTACTTGGTGGTCGGGACGTGCGGTCCGCGGCACAGGTCGCACCAGATGCGTTCTCCGGTGCGCGGATTGAGGTTGTCGTAGACCGACAGTTCCCCGCCGCCGACCTCCATCACCTCGGCGTCGTCGGCCGCGCCCTTGTCGTCGATGAGTTCGAGTTTGAACGGCTCGCCGGCCAGTTCGGCGCGGGCCTCGTCCTTCGACTCGTACACCCGCCGCGAGAACCGCTGACCCGACTTGATGATCTGCTTCATCTTCTTCTCGAGGGCGGTGATGTCCTCGGGGGTGAAGGGTTCGGCGACGTCGAAGTCGTAGTAGAAGCCGTCCTTGATCGGCGGGCCGATGCCGAGCTTGGCCTCGGGGAACAGCTCCTGGACCGCCTGCGCGAGAACGTGTGCGGTGGAGTGCCGGATCACGCTGCGGCCGGCCTCGGTGTTCGCGGCGACCGGTTCGACATCGGTATCGGCGTCAGGTGCCCACGACAGGTCGCGGAGGTCCCCGCCCGCGTCACGGACGACGACGATGGCCTCCGGGCCCTTGTTGGGCAGCTCGGCCTCGCGCAGTGCGGTGCCCGCGGTCGTCCCAGCCGGCACACGGATCGTGGCGGGGCTGGTCACCTGGACGTCGTCGGGCACGGGGGCGCTCCTCGGGTTGGGGCGGACACGCGAAGACGCGTCCGGGTCGGACGTTTGCGACTCTGATGGTATCCGCGACGGGTCGTCGTGGAGTGCACCCCTACCTTGCGGCGTCGGAGATCAGCCGAAGATGGGACTCGCCAGCCAGCCGTAGTCGAGGCCGACCCACCCGGCGACGGTGTTGAGCGCGCCGAGAACCCACAGGGTGGCGATGACGATGGCACAGGTTGCGAGCCAGAAGACGGCCTGTACCGACCAGTGTTGCCGACCGATCCAGTCCATCCAGGCGTCGTATTTCGCCCGCGCGAACTTCAGCAACCGGTGCGCCCAGTCGAACTCGGACGCCAGGATGCCCAGTCCGAGGAACACGATGAGCCAGCCCGGGCCCGGGTACGGGATCGCGACGATTCCGCACAGCAGGACGATCGTGCCGATGGTCCCGACCGCGATGCGGTACATGCCGTGCCACTTCGGGTTGCTGCGCACGACGTAGCGACGATGGCGTGCGCGGATGCGCAGGCGATGCCGGAGAGACCCGCGGTCCGCGTCGGCCGACGTCCGCGCGCCGCTCGGTGTGGACGTCTCGTTCACTCCCGACTCGCTCGCCCCCGGTGTCGGCATCGTCTCCCACCTCGTTCATTCGGCCCGCTGCGCACTTCGGCCCGGTGTTCGTCTCGGCCTGGAAAGTGACGTCCAGGCTACGCGATGCAGGTGTGGGCCTCCGGCCTCGGCAGGGTGGTCGAGCGGCGCCGTCGCCTCCGCCGCGCGCCGTCGATCAGAGTCGCGGACACGGTGACCGCGAGAAGCAGCGGATAGCAGCCCGAATACAGCACGACGAGCAGATCGCCCACGACGGAGTCGTCACCGTTTCGCGGCATCATGAAAAGCCCCAACGCGATCGCATGGTCGGAGGTGAGGTACGGCCCGCTGTCCCACCAGTGCCGCCACCAGGTGAACGTCAGCGCAGCCACGCCGGCCGGCGCGAGCCAGTACCACCACGTGCGAGCCGCGCTCCCCCGCCGCACCACCAGATCCAGCGCGACGACGAACAGCGGCACGCACCAGACCCAGTGGTGTCCCCACGCGAAGGGCGAGACCGCACACATGGTCATGCCGACAATCGTGGCCGCGAGGAGGTCGCGACCGTCGCGGTGGGCAACCACCGCGGCGAGCAGTCCGAGCGCGGCGACGACCAGCGCAAGCGGGAGCCACAGCCACGTCGGCGCGACGAAGACGGGTCCGCCGGGTGCGGGCTCGGCGAACCGCCCGATGTCGAAGTGCGACAACATCTGCGACACGAATCCGCGCACCGACTGATTGGCCGGCGAGTCGGCCCGGCCGATGCGTTCGGTGTCCGTGAGGTGGCGGGTCCAGTAGGCCCACGAGTCGGCGGGGACGGCGAGGAATCCGATCATCACGGTCGCCGCGAACGTCGCCAGCGCCGTGGCTGCCGCGCGCCACTGGCAGGTCACGAGCAGGTAGACGACGGCGAACAGGGGCGTCAGTTTGATCCCGGCGGCGATGCCGATAGCCACTCCGCGCCATCGAGAGTGCGTCCGGAGGAACACCAGGTCGACGAGGATCAGGATCATCACCAGGAGGTTGACCTGTCCGAGCCAGATGGTGGTTCGGACGGGTTCGAGGGCGGTCGACGAGATCGCGAGCAAGGCGGCGAACGTGATCAGGCGACCGTCGGGCCGGCAGCGCAGGCTGCGAAGGCACATCCCGATCACACCGGTGAGCGCGGCGAAACCGATTGTCCACCAGACGATGTTGGCGACGGCCTCGGTGAGCAGAGCCAGCGGGACGAACACGACCGCGGCGAACGGCGGATAGGTGAAGTGCAGACGCCACAGGACGGGTGCGTCGTACAGCGGACCCGCGTCGAGCACGGTGGCAGCGCCCGCGCGATAGACGCGGGCATCGGTGGCGTTCTCGAAGAGCCCGTAGAACGGGTTGGTGATCGGGAACGCCGCGATGTGCCAGGCGATCACCCCGACCGCGACGACGGCCGCCACGACGGTCGCCGCCGTCGGGATCCGTGCGGGCACAGAACGAGACGACTCCGGCGATTCGACGGCAGTCTTCGCGGCCACGCGGCGAGCGTACGCCCTGTCTGTGAGCTGCATCACGCGCAACGCCGTGGGGCGTGGTCGGTTGTTCGGTGGACAGCTGGATCGCGACGGTCCGTGCCGGACTACCGTTGACCTCGGTGGGTGACGAGATCACCTTGGGGACGACACCATGTCATCACTACGAGCAACCCTCGGCGTCGTACTGGTCATCGCGGCATCGTCGACGCTGACCGTCGCATGCGTCGGGGAAGGCATCGAGCCGGTCGCGATGACGCGCGACACCTCGTCGAGAACTGCCGACGGTCCGGTTCCACCGATCCACATCGCACTCGAGACCCCGTCCGAGGTCGTGCGCCCGCGGCTCGACCCCTGGCCACTCCCCGACGACTCTGCGCTACGACCCGACCAGCGGCGAGTGGCCGACATACTCATCGATCTCTCGACCGGGAACGACGGCGACGAGCTCGCGCAGCGGTCGACCTGCCGCGTTCTCGACGGCATCCAGTCACCGCCGGCCGACGCGCCGGGCTGGCAGGCGCGCATCGTCGCCACGGTGACGATGCGACACGGTTACGCGCTCCTCGCCGCGCCGTTGCAGCGGTCCGCGGACGCCGCGGTCGTCGTGCTGGCCCGGGCTCTCGACGACGTCGATGCGGTTGCGGGACAGCCATACCGGCCCGTGTTCGTTCAGGGATGCAGTCCATACTGACGCAGGTCGGTGATGCCGAACGGACGAAACGCTGGTGCGGCGATTACCACTGCCACCGCAAACCGGCGCTGCTCGACTGGCGGCAGGTGGCGATGCCGTCGGTCTGGTAGACCATCGCGCGAGCACCGAGCTTCGGGCAGGGTGTGCCGATTCGGACCTTGGGCGCACTGGTTACTGCGTAGCTGCGCCAGAACCCATCGCCCTCCGGCGAGCAGTACAGCGTGCCGTCGGCAGAGTCCATGCCGTACTCGTGCTGATAACAGGGTCCGCCTTCGCGCTGAACCGAAGTCGGTGCCGCCGACGCCCCGCCGGCACCCGCTAGCAGTCCTCCGCTCAAAGCCATCGTGACGAGGATTCCGGTGATGAGTCGCTTCATCTTCCCTCCAAGCATGTGCCTGCGGCCGTGACCTCCCGATGACCCAACTGCCGCTGCCGCCGGATCGTAGCGCCGCGAGGCGAGGCGATCGGCAATTCCGAGGCACTGTTCATCCGATCGACCGAACCCCGGGTTCCGGCGAGACGAGCGGGTGAGATCGAACGAAAAAAGCCCCGCCGATGTCGGCGGAGCTTGTGGAACTGTGGTGGTCCCGGCTGGGATCGAACCAGCGACCTTCCCGGTGTGAACGGGACGCTCTTCCACTGAGCCACGGGACCGTGTCGGGCGCCTTCGGTCAGTGCCGGGGGCGCCTGCGCACGAGCCAGAAGATTACACGGGTTGCGCAGAAGTCCCAAATCACCGCGGTGGGCCACGTCACAAACGCCCCTACACGGCACGGGAGCGAATCACACGCTGGGGATTCACTCGCGGCCACGCCCCTGACCAGGCGATTTGGATAGTTCGGAAACCATCGCGTAAGTTTCTCTTCGCACCGCGAGCAGCACGATCCACAAGATCGCTCGTGGGCATGCGGATGTAGCGCAGCTGGTAGCGCATCACCTTGCCAAGGTGAGGGTCGCGGGTTCGAATCCCGTCATCCGCTCGGCGCGAGTCGACTCGCATCTGGTGGTGTGGCCGAGTGGTGAGGCAACGGCCTGCAAAGCCGTGTACACGGGTTCGATTCCCGTCGCCACCTCCACCGCTGCACAATTCCATACCCGCGCGATTAGCTCAGTGGGAGAGCGCTTCCCTGACACGGAAGAGGTCACAAGTTCAATCCTTGTATCGCGCACCACGACAAAACCCCCGGATCGCTCCGGGGGTTTTTCGTTGGCTCATCGGCGTCTCAGTTGCCCGCCGACCACTCGTCCACGATTTCCCCCAACGACGCCGCCGACGGACCTGAGGGCGCCGGCAGCACCGTCCGCGAGAACCGCGGTGCCGGTGCGGGGGCGATCGCGTCGTCGACGCGCACGAAGGAACTGCGTTGCACCGCGACCGGGTCTGCGGCGGCCTCGTCGAAGTCGAGAACTGGTGTCACGCAGGCGTCCACACCGTCGAACACACTCCCCCACTCGTCGCGCGTACGCGACCCGAAGCGGGCTTGCAGTGCCGCGCTGATCACCGGCCACGCGGCACGGTCCCACCGGTCGGGCAGGTCGCCGATGCCGAGGGTGTCGATCAGGTTCCGCCAGAACTTCTCCTCGAGCGCGCCAACGGCGACGAACTTGTCGTCGGCGCACCGGTACGTCGCGTAGAACGGCGCCGAGCCGTCGAGCAGGTTGCCCTGGTCCCGAGAACCCCAGCGTCCGGCGGCCTTCCACGACCACTGCAGCGCGCCGAGCAGTCCGGCACCGTCGACCATGGCGGCATCGATGACCTGGCCCCGGCCGGTCCGCGCGCGGTCGTGCAGAGCGGCCAGCACGCCGACGACGAGCAGCATCGATCCCCCGCCGAAGTCGCCGACGAGCGAGAGCGGTGGCACCGGCGGCGCACCGGCCGGACCCATCGCCTCGAGCACACCGGTGACCGCCAGGTAGTTGATGTCATGCCCCGCGCTCGCGGCACGATCCCCGTCCTGACCCCACCCGGTCATGCGCGCATAGATGAGTTGCGGTGCGTCGGAGCAGATCTCGGGACCCAGCCCGAGGCGTTCCATCACGCCCGGACGAAACCCCTCCACGACGATGTCGGCGCGCCGGATCAGGTCACGGATGCGGGCCACGTCGTCGGGGTCCTTGACGTCGGCGTCAACGGTGCGTCGCGACCGGTACAGACCGGCGTCGGCATCCGGGATACCGTCGGGCCCGGGCAGATCGGGGCCGGGCCGCCGGAGCCGGATGACGTCGGCGCCGAGGTCGGCGAGCAGCATGCAGGCATGCGGGGTCGGCCCGAGTCCGGGCATCTCGACCACCCGCACGCCGGCGAGTGGTCCGCTCACGACGTCGGACGATGGTGGAGAACACCACCGATCGTGAAGTCGACGTAATCGCGGACCAACTGGTCGACATCGTGAGAGTCGTTCAGCCACCAGCTGATCCCGTTCATCAGGTCCAGCACCGCGATCGCCGACTGGTGCGGGTCGCGGACCTCGAACAGCCCCAGTCGGGCGCCGGCGGCGATAACATCGCGAATTCGACGCTGGTAGTACTTCCGATAGTCGGTGACCACCCGTCGGTGCTCGGGTGTCAGCGCCGACAATTCGCGAAGAGCGACAAGGTGTTCCACCCGGTGCCGCGCCAGACGCCGGACGTGGGCCTCGATCAGGTTCGTGAGCCGTTCGACGGGACCGCCCTCGGCATCGAGCAGCAGCAGATCCTGTTGGGGGTCCTCGGTCATCCGCAGCGCGATGGCGTAGAGGATCTCCTCCTTGGACTGAAAATGGTTGTACAGGCTCGCGCCTCGCATACCGACCGCCTGAGCGATGTCACGCATCCCGGCGTTGGAGTAGCCGTGATCGGCGAAGTAGCGGGCCGCGGCCTCGACGATCTCGTCGCGGCGTCGGCGGGGCCGCCGCGCCGGGGGCGTCCGGTGTTCGTCGGTGGCCGCGTCGGCGTCGATCTCAGCCCTGACCGGTTCCATAGGCCTTCCTCAACTCGCGCTTGAGCAGTTTGCCCTGAGCGTCGGTCGGCAACGCGTCGACCACGTGGACCTCCTTGGGCACCTTGTACGATGCCAGGTCGGTCCGGCAGTACTCACGGATGTCGGCGCCGGTGTGTTCCGCGCCGGCGCGGAGCACCACGAATCCGGTGACCGCCTCCGACCAGTACGGGTCGGGCAGCCCGACGACGGCGGCGCGCTCGACGTCGGGATGTGCCTGCAGAACTCGCTCGACCTCTTGCGACGCGACGTTGAATCCGCCTGTCTTGATCATGTCCTTGCGCCGGTCGCGGAAGAACAGGTTGCCGTCGGCGTCGATGCGCACGATGTCACCGGTGTGCACCCAGCCACCCTCGAAGACCTGCGCGGTGCGCTCGGGGTCCTTGTGGTAGCCGAGCATGACCGACGGTGTGCGGCACAGGAGTTCGCCCTCTTCGGCGTCGTTGCCGTCGGCGTCGACGACCCGGACCTCCAGGTGCCCGACCGGTTTGCCGATCCAGGTCGGGTCCTGGTCCGGCACGTCCTCGAGCCGCCGGAACCAGCCGACGGAGCCGAGCTGGGTGAGTTCGGACTGTCCCCAGTAGGTACCCCAGACCGATTCCGGGGTCGCCGCGGCCCACGCGTCGACCGCGTGCGGCGACACCTGACCGCCGTAGGTCAGGCAGCGGCGCACCGAACCGACGGTGTCGGCTCCGAAGTCCGGGTGGTTGGCGAGCGCGATGAAGAAGGTCGGCGTCTGGGCCAGCACCGAGATCTTCTCGTCGCGGATCATCCGCAACGCCGTCGCCGGGTCGACCGCGGCCGGCAGCACCAGGGTGGCGCCCAGCAGCGTCAACGAGGTCAGCGAGCCGATCCCGGCGATCGTGTGGAACGGCATCACGTAGAGCCACACGTCGTCGTTGCGGCAGCGCAGCCCCCACGTGTACGCCGGCGAGGTGGAGATGAGGTAGTTCCGATGGGCGATCTCGACGCCCTTCGGCGTCGACTCGGTGCCGCTGGTGTAGACGATCATCGCGAGGTCGTGTTCGTCGACCTCGCAGTCGGGTTCGGAATCGTCAGCCGCCGCGACGGACTCGTCGAACGAGTTCCACGAGTTCGCCTCGTCGTCGCCGACGACGAGAACCGAGATGCCGAGACTGTCGGCGATGGGGCCGGCCAACGCGGACAGCGGCTGCTCGACGACGAGCACCGTCGGTTCCAGGTGCCGGAGCTGCTGGGCGACCTCGCCCTCCCGGAACATGGGACTGACGCCGGAATACGCGGCACCGACCTTGAGGGCGCCGTAGTAGGTGGCGACCGTCTCGACCCGGTTACGACTCATCACCGCAACGCGATCCCCGCGCCCGACGCCGAGGTCGAGCAGCACATGGGCGACCCGGTTGGCCATCGTGTTCAGCTCCGCGTACGACGTCGACGTACGTCCGCCTTCCGCGTCGTAGGCCACGATCGCCGGGGTCGAACCCTGGGACCGGGCCAGGCGACGCAGCTGGTCACCGATGGTGGCCCGGCCCAGCATCGAGGTCTGAGCGGGAGACAGGGCGCGCGTCGAGGGGTTCACGGCGGGGGCGCTCACGCGAACATCCGGTTGTCGAAGCGGTCGAGGAAGGCGATCTCCTCGACCGGGGTCCGGGACAGCTTGCGGGGGAAGTCGTCACGCGGATAGCCGACGGCGATGTGGGCGGCGGTGAGATAACCCTCGGGGATGCCGAGGAGGTTCTTCACCTCGTTCTCGGCGGCGCAGAGCAGGGTCGTCAGCGCAGTGGCCACGCCTTGCTGCCGGAGCGCAAGGGTGAGGTTCTGGACGCTCGGATAGATCGACGCCCCGCCGACGACGCTGAGCCTGCCCAGTTCGTGGTCGGTCGGGTGCAGTCCGTCCATCTCGGCGCACACCACGATCAGGGCGGGCACCTCGGCGAGGTGGTGCGCGAAATAGTTGGCGCTCTCCACGGTCTTGGGGATGGCGCCGACCTTCTTCGACCCCTCGACGACCGCGGCGTAGTAGCCCTCCCAGAACGGCAGGTACAGGTCGGCGAGAGCCTTCTTGGTCACCTCGTCGCGGACGACGACCCAACGGACGGGCTGGCGGTTGCCGCCCTGCGGGCCGAATCGCGCGTCGTCGAACGCCCGGTACAGCACCTCGTCCTCCACCGGGCGGTCGCTGAAGTAGCGGCAGGTGCCCGTCGTGCGCATTGCCTCGCTGAGATCCATGTCAATCCTCCGTGCTCACTAACCGTTGTTAGTATGACTGAGGACACAGTGACACAGCTCGTTTTCGCCGTCAAGGCCCGTCAGTCCGAGCAAAACGCGGTGTTGACGACGCACTACTAACAGTGGTTAGTTTTATCCATGACATCTGTTTCGCTGCGTCCGGAGACGCGACCGACCACAGCGGAGATCCGGGCAGCCGTGGCCGCGGGCAACATCCCGACCCTGCTCGCGGTCCTCGTGGAGATGACGGGTGACCACCGGTGGATGGCCGATCGATACCGCCCGACGCGGAGCCGAGGCATGGACGACAACTCCTCGGGCGGGCTCGGAGAGGACGTCCAGCAGAAGATCCGCGCGGCGGTCGTCGACGCCCTCGAGGACTGGTACGACCACGGCCGGCCCGCGCGGAAGCCGGCCGACGAGGCACTCGTCGCATCGTTGATGTCGTTCACCGCGGGCGAGCAGGTGGCCCCGGAATTCGCGCCGATGATGACCGAGATCGTCCGTGGCGACCTCCGGGATACGCATCTGCCGGCGTTGCCCGATGATCTCGCCACGTCGATGGACGCGCTGGTCATCGGCGCCGGTGTGGCCGGCATGCTGATCTCCACGCAACTCGCCGACGCCGGTGTCGAGCACACCGTGCTGGAGAAGAACGACGAGGTCGGCGGCTCGTGGTACGAGAACCGCTACCCCGGCGCCGGTGTCGACACGCCGAGCTATCTCTACTCGATCTCGTCCTTCGATCATCCGTGGTCGACACACTTCGGCAAGCGCGACGAGGTGCAGGGCTACCTGCAGGCCTTCGCCGACCGGCACGCGGTGCGCGATCGCGTCCGCTTCGGCACCGAGGTCCTCTCGGCCGCCTACGACGCCGAGACCCAGCGCTGGACGGTCCACGTCCGTAACCGCGAGGGCCACCAGGACACCCTGACCGCCCGGATCCTCATCAGCGCAGTCGGTCTCCTCAACCGCCCGAAGCTTCCCGAGCTCCCGGGAATGGGCGACTTCGCCGGTCCGATCTTCCATTCCGCACAGTGGCCGGATGAACTCGACGAGCCTGGCGCGCTCACCGGCAAACGGGTCGCCATCGTCGGGTCCGGTGCCAGCGCGATGCAGATCGGGCCGGCCATCGCCGATCGGGTCGGATCGCTGACGATCTTCCAGCGCTCGCCGCAGTGGATCGCGCCGAACGACGACTATTTCGCGCCGGTCGGCGACGACGTGCACTGGCTGATGGACAACCTCCCCGGGTACCGGGAGTGGTACCGCGCACGACTGTCGTGGATCTTCAACGACAAGGTCCACTCGACCCTGCGCATCGACCCGGAGTGGCCCGAGCCGACTGCGTCGATCAACGCCGTCAATCACGGTCACCGCGAGTTCTACCTGCGCTACCTGCGCAGCGAACTGGGTGACCGCGACGACCTCATCGACCTGTCGACTCCCGACTACCCGCCCTTCGGCAAGCGGATGCTGTTGGACAACGGCTGGTTTCGCATGTTGCGTCGGCCGAACGTCGGGCTGATTCCGCACGGCGTCGAACGGGTCACCTCCGACGGGCTCGTCGATGGCACCGGCACCGCCCACGACTTCGACATCATCGTCTTCGCCACCGGATTCCACAGCGACCGCTACCTCTACCCCATGGACATCGTCGGACGCAGCGGGCAGAACACCGTCGAGGCGTGGGGTGATCACGACGCGTACGCCTACCTGGGGATCACCGCACCCGACTTCCCCAACCTGTTCATCCTCACCGGGCCGAACACCGCACTGGGACACGGCGGCAGCTTCATCAGCATCCTCGAGTACCAGGTGCGCTATGTCTGCGACGCCCTGCGCGCAATGATCGAGAACCGGCTGGGCGCACTGGAAGTCCGGCGTGACGTCACCGAGGAGTACAACGACGCCGTCGACCGCGCCCACGCGCAGATGGTGTGGACGCATCCGGCGATGACCAACTGGTACCGCAACCCCGACGGACGCGTCGTCGCCGTCCTGCCGTGGCGGATCGTCGACTACTGGGCGCGGACGCGCAGCGTCGACCTCGACGATTTCGTCACCGAACCCCTCGACGACTGACGGGACTACCGTGGCTGTCATGACGCCCCTCATCTCCGCCACCGATCTCGCCGCCCGCCTCGGCGAGGAGAACCTCCGCATCGTCGACGCCACCGTCCATCTGACCTTCGATGCCGACGGCGCACACGTCGCCTCCGGTCGGGAGACCTATCTGGCCGGGCACCTGCCCGGCGCGGTTTTCGCCGATCAGATCACCGACCTCAGCGACCCCGACGGCGAGGCACCGTTCGCCGCAGCAGACTCCGCGCGTTTCGCCGATGCGGTCGGCCGCCTCGGCATCGGCGACGACTCCACCGTCGTCGTGTACGACACCGCCAACGGCATCTGGGCCACGCGACTGTGGTGGCAGTTCGGACTCGAGGGCTTCGACGACGTACTCGTCCTAGACGGCGGATACGCCGCCTGGACCGCGGCCGGCCTCCCGGTCGAGACCGGCGAGGTCACGACCACCCCGGCTTCGTTCACCCCGCGCCGCCGGCCCCAGCGGATCGTCTCCACCGACGAGGTCGCGGCCGCCACCGGCGAGTCCTCCGTCCTGCTGGTCAACGCGCTCGACCGGGAATCGTTCGCGGGCGGCCACATTCCCGGCAGTGTCAACGTCCCGTTCGCCGAACTGGTTGACGACGCGGGTCGGCTCCGGCCGCTCGAGGAGTTGCGCGAACTGTTCGCAGACGCCGGCGCCCTCGATCCGTCGGTACGCCCGGTCACCTACTGCGGCGGCGGGATCGCCGCCACCGCAGCGGCTTTCGCACTGCACAGCCTCGGACGCGACGACGTCGCGGTCTACGACGGATCGATGAACGCCTGGACCGCCGATCCGGCTCGCCCACTGTCGTGACCGATCCCGGTATCGCCGATGTCACCGTCGGGGTCGTGACCGACCCCGCAGCGGCGGCGGGAGTCGCCGAGGTCGCCGCCATCACGTTCCCGCTCGCGTGCCCGCCGCACGCCGCACCGGCCGACATCGAGAATTTCGTCGCCGACAAACTGCGGGAGAACACCTTTCGTGATCACATCGCCGATCCGACTGCAGATGTCCTGGTCGCGCGCGACGGTGTCGGCGGACCGATCCTCGGCTACGCGCTGGTGCTGCATGGCGATCCGACGCACCCCGACGTGTGTGCGGTCGTGACCGAGCGTCCGGTGAGCGAGATCTCGAAGATGTACGTGCTGCGCGACCATCATTCGCGGCAGGGCGCGACTCCGTCGCACCTGCTCATGGGTGCCGCGCTCGATCGCGCACGGTCGCACGGCAGCGCTCTGGTGTGGTTGGGCGTGAACCAACTCAACGTCCGGGCCCAGCGGTTCTACACGAAGATGGGCTTCGAACGCGCCGGCGTGAAGACCTTCACCCTCGGGGACAGCATCGAGCACGACTACGTGTTCACGCAGCGGCTGTGAGCCTTCGGTTCGATCGGACGTCGCACCTGGACTGGTGACTTCGGCCACGCGCTGTCAAGACACCACGCTTTCCGTGTGACCATTCGAGAGTGTCCGCAGAGCGTCATGCAGTAGTCACCGCGATCTCGGCGGCGGCCGCCGACGCCGGGATCGTGCTGGACCCTCAGCAACGGCTACTCGTCGATCGGCTCGCCGTCCTCGTTCCGGAGGGACGCCGGCGGACACGACGCTCGTCGGGCCCGCGCGGGCTTTATGTCCACGGTTCGGCCGGCCGGGGCAAGACGTGGCTGGCCGATGCCTTCTACAACGTGAGCCCCGTACCGAGGAAGACGCGGATCCATTTCCACAGCTTCTTCGAGGAACTCCATCGCCGAGTACACGAGCACCGGCACGACCCGCACTCGCTACGCCTGGGCATGGACGATGTCGTCGGCAACAGCGAGCTGTTGTACTTCGACGAGCTTCACGTGCACGACTCCGGGGACGCACGTCTCCTCATCCGATTGCTGGAGTACGTGCTCGCCCGCCGGATCACCGTCCTGGCGACGTCGAACTACGCCCCGGATGACCTTCTGCCGAACCCCATCTGGCATCACCTCTTCGAGCCCGGCATCACGCTGATCAAGAATCATTTCGACGTCCATCACCTGAACGGGCAGACCGACTACCGCACATCTCCCCGCGGGGACTCCGTCGGCTTCGCCGCGGGAACTTGGATCACAGTGCCGCCGTCAGGTCGCGTGTCCGAGACCACCCAGACAGTCGGGCTCACTGTTCGTGGGCGACGTTTCGAGGTCCACTCCGAGCGTGACGGGTGTCTGCAGGCCTCGTTTGCGCACTTGTGTGACGCGCCGGTGTCAACCATCGAGTATCTGACGTGGGCGCGAATGTATTCCCGATGGACGATCACCGACGTACCGACATTCGATGTCGCCGACGAGGAGGCGCAGCAGCGGTTCGTCAACCTTGTGGACATCCTGGTCGACGAGGACATCGCCGTCACGTTCACCTCGCCCCACTCCTTGCCCGACTTCTGCGCCGCCGCAACGGCCTACCGTCCCGATGCATTTCGTATGACCAGTCGTCTGCGGTTGATCCGCTCGACTCCGTAATCGCGGCGTTCCGCCGTCGTGGTCGAATCCCTGGCGTTTTCTTGAGTCGAACCAACTCAAGTTCGCGCCACATCACGGGACAACCGGATACTCCTGTGACTGAAGGTGCGTTCTCGTGGTAATCACGCCTCGATCCACACTCTCAGAGTGATTGCAGTGCAACAGTATTCATGTGCACAACCCCTGGCGCTCGCCAGGATGTTCGAGTACCTTGAAGGCATGACCGATCTCACACTGCTTCTCGATCAACTGGTCGACGCCGAGTCACCACCTGACGATCCCGCCGGGCGTGCAGCTTTCACCGAGCTGGAGACACTGCGGCTCCTGCGGAACGTGATCGATCACCGGATCGCCATGCGCTCAGCACAACTGGGGCGCCTACGGGTCGCTGAGCGAAACCACTCGACGCTACGGAGACTGCTGATCGAGATGGGCTTCGCGCCCGCTGTGGCCTCGCGAATCGTGCGGATCGTTGACAGACTAGAAGATCTACCCAAGGTTGCCGCCCACGCCGCCGACGGCCGTCTTTCCGCCGAGATCGTCGACGCCGTCGCCCGAGGCCTGGGTCACATCGAGAAGCGTTCGGCCACTGCGCTTGTCGACGACGACCGAGCCGCCTTCGAGACCGAGTTGATCACCCAGGCACTGTCCGGGGCCACGCCCGCAGAGGTGCTGCGACGTGCTCGAGCCCTCGGCAACACGGTTGCCGAGACCAACGGCGGAGTCCCGGCCGCCGAGGATCGGACACTCAATGCCGTCGTCCACAACGTCACCGACGATGGCCGGGTCGAGATCGCCGCCGACTTGACCAACGTCATCGGCGAGAAGTTCATCGCCATGATCGACGAGCGCTCCGTCCCGCGACCCGAACCCGACGGCGCCGGCGATCGCCGCTCGCCCGCAGAACGGCGCGCCGATGCGCTCGAACTGATCCTCGACCAGGCATGCCTGGGCGCCACCGTCCAGACCGCGGGAGCCCCACGCACACAACTGATCCTGACCATCCCCGCCGACGCCACCGACCTCGGCGCCCTGCCATGGACGGGCACCATCACCGACACCACCGCCCGCGCTCTCACGTGCGACGGCACCCTGACCGAGATCGTGGTCGACTCGGCCACCGTGCCCCTCGACATGGGTCGCGAGAAACGGGTCTTCCCACCGGAGTTGCGCAAGGCCGTGGTCGTCCGCGACGCGTGCTGCATCAAATGCGGTGCGCCACCCTCACATACCCAGGTCCACCATCTCGAGCACTGGGCGGACGGCGGAACGACCAGCCTGGACAACGGTTGCCTACTCTGCCAGCGATGCCACACGCAGGTGCACCATCATGGCTGGGACGTCGTCATGGGCTACGACCGACATCCGTGGCTGATCCCACCTGTCGAGGTGGACCCCAACCGAAAGCCGCTACCGGCCTACAACAGACGCACGATGCGCCTCGACGACGCCGCCTGAGTCACCGGACCTCACGACAACCTCGTCCACCTGCTGGTGGCACGTTCCTGCGCGGCCCCGAACCCGGGACCCTGCACGTACATTGAAAACTCCACAGTGTGTGGGCCGCCGACGACGGCCTCTACCCCGAAGTCAGGCCGCCGACTCCGCGAACCGCGAGAGAGCCAGCAGGCGCGACGTGGCGCGTAGGTACTTCTTGCGGTAACCGCCGGCGAGCATCTCCTCGGTGAAGATCTCGTCGAGCTTCGCGCCCGAGACGGTCACCGGGATGTGGGCGTCGTAGAGACGGTCGGCGAGCACCACCAGGCGCAGGGCGACCGACTGGTCCTCGGCCGGGTGCACCCCAGAGATGCAGACCAGGGAGACGCCGTCGACGAGGTCCTTGTACTTCGACGGGTGCAGGGTGCTGAGGTGGTCGCACAATGCGTCGAAGTCGTCGAGGGTCGCGCCGTCGGTGGACTCGGCGATCTCGGTCAGTTCGGACTCGCTGCGCGGCTCCGGCGCCGGCGGCAGATCGCGGTGACGATAATCGGGACCGTCGACGCGGATCGTCTCGAACACCGAGGACAGCTTGCGGATCTCCCGTAGGAAGTCCTGGGCGGCGAACCGGCCCTCCCCCAGCTGGCCGGGGAGCGTGTTGGAGGTGGCGACGATCGACACGCCCTTGGCGGTGAGTTCGGTCAGCAGCCGGGAGACGAGCATCGTGTCGCCCGGGTCGTCGAGCTCGAACTCGTCGATACACAGCACCGTGTGCTGCGAGAGCCGCTCGACGGCGTTCACGAAGCCCAGCGCGCCGACCACGTGTGTGACCTCGACGAACGTGGCGAACGACTTCGGTGCGGGCATCGAGTGGTAGATCGACGCCAGCAGGTGGGTCTTGCCGACGCCGAAGCCGCCGTCGAGGTACAGACCGACCCCTTGGGCCGGCGCCTTCCGGGAGAACAGGCCCTTCTTGCCCGAGCGCGCCTTCGACGCCCGCGCCACGAAGTCGCGCGCCTTGGCCACCGCCTCGGCCTGCGACGGCTCGTTGGGGTCGGGGATGTAGGAGTCGAAGCTCACGTCGTCGAAGGTCGACGGGGGCACCATCTCGTCGATGAGTGCGTCGGGCGAGGTCGCAGGGTTGCGATCGCAGAGTCGGGCCACCATGTGTGGAGAGTAGCCAGGCGCGGAATGATGAACGCATGTTCCACCTGCAGAAAGCGACCCAGGTCACATCCGAGGACGAGCTGGTCCGGCTGGCCGAGCTCTACTCGTACCCCCCTCGATCGTCCACGGATCCGGACGACGGCGCGCCGTTCGTGCGGGCGAACATGGTGTCGTCGATCGACGGTGCGGTCACCGTCGACGGCAAGTCCGGCGGTCTCGGCGGTCCCGGCGACAAAGCCGTGTTCCGCGTGCTGCGAGGGCTCGCCGACGTCGTCCTCGTGGGTGCGGGCACGGCGACCACCGAGGGATATGGGCAACCCGAGCCCGACGACGCCCTCGCCGCAGTCCGGCGATCGCTGGGGCAGGCGCCCGCCCCGGCACTCGCGCTCGTGTCCCGGTCGCTGTCGATACCGCCCGACTTCGAGCCCGTGTCCCACGAGAACACCGTCGTCCTCACCTGTTCGAGCGCGCCCGCCGATCGCCGGCGGGCTCTGCTCGATGCCGGCGCGACGCTGGTGGACTGCGGCGACGACACCGTGTCGACCGCGGCCATCCTGGAGCACTGCGGTGTTCGCGGATGGTCCCGGGTGCTCTGCGAGGGCGGTCCGAGTCTGCTCGGTTCGCTCGTGGCGGCCCATGCCGTGGACGAGCTGTGTCTGACCACGAGCCCGCACTTGGTCGGCGGGAGCGCCGGCCGCATCGCGGTCACCGACGAGGGGACGGCGGTCCTGCGCGCACTGCACCCGGCGTCGATCATGACCGACGACGATGGGTTCGTGTTCACCCGCTGGGTCCGCGACGGCCGCGCGTCCACCCGGTGAGCTGTCCGCTCTCTATCCGGGACTCACCCCGACACCCGGCTCGAGCGTCCTCGCGGATTCGTTGACTACGCTCGCGGACATGCCAAGAGCGCACACCCCGGCCGTCGGCGCAGCACCGAACTCCCGCCCGAGGGCTCTCGCGGGTGTGGTCGCCGGCGTGATCGCGGCGATAGTCCTGTCCTCTTGTGCCGTCGGTCCCGACCGTGGCCCCGACCTGATCCCGGGCGGCGGCGGTCAGGAGGGACCGGCACCGTCGTCGTCGACCGCTCCCCCCGCCCCCGCGCTCGCGGTACCGAAGACCGATCTCGAGTGGAGCGAGTGCGCCGCCGAGACGAGCGAACGATACGGGGTGCCCCGTCCGGACGGCGTGACGATCGAATGCGCCGAATACGACTCGCCCATCGACCGCGACCAGCCCGACGGCGAGGTCGTGTCGATCGCGGTGACGCGCGCCCGGACCGCGGACACCCCACCCGACGCTGCGCCGCTCGTCCTCACCTCCGGTTCCGATCTGCCGTCGTCGCGGACCCTGATGGTGATGACCGCCGGCCAGGGCCGGGCGTTCCTCTCCTCGCACCCCGTGGTCGCGGTCGACCACCGCGGCATCCCGCTCAGCAGCGACATCGACTGCATGACCCGACTGGAACGCACGACGATCGCCAACAACGGCCTCGTCGACCGCGCCACGACGACGGACGCGCGGATCTCGCGCCTGTCCACGGCCGCGTCATCGGCCTCGGACGGGTGCACGGAGACGCTCACCCCCTACCAACTGAGTTTCGGGGCCGCGAACGCCGCCGCGGACCTCGAGTCCCTGCGGCAGCGCTGGGGCGTCGAACATCTCGGGCTCATCGGCACCGGTGAGGGTTCCGACGTCGTGCTCACCTACGCGTCCCTGTACGGCGGACGTGCCGGGCGGATCATCCTCGACACCCCGACCCCGTTCGGCGCGAACGCCCGGGATCGCGCACAGTCCCAGGCGCGGGGCGTCCAGGTGGCGCTCCAGGGCTTCGCACAGCGGTGCTCGGCGTTACCGGGCTGCGCGCTCGGGTCCAACGGGGTCGCGACGATGACCCGCATGCTGGGCAAGGCACGGGCGGGCGACCTCGAGTCGCTCTCCGACACGGCCGCGCTCGAGGCGATCACCACGACCCTGGCCCTGGCGCCGGACCGCCCGCAATCGTTGCTCGACCTCGCAGATGCCATCGCAGCGGCCGACCGCGGACAGACCGCGGCGCTGGTCCGGCTCGCCGATCGCGCCGCGACCCTGCGGCTCCCCGACGGCGCCCTGGTGTCCCGCTGCAACGACGTGACCGGCCCGGTCGGACAGAACGAGGTGCCGGGTCTGGTGGACGCGTGGTCCAAGCAGAACCCCCTCACCGGCGCCAACAGCGCGCTGTCACTCGTCCGGTGCAACGGCTGGGCGTCGGGCAATCCGGTCCGGCCACCCACGTCGCTGCCCGCCGACCCGTTGATCCTCAACGGGACGCGCGACCCGATCAACGGTGGCGAGGGAGCCAATGCTCTGGTGCCGCTGTTCATGAACGCCGAGGCCGAGCCGGTGACCGTCACCTGGGACGGCCTGGGGTATTCGGTCCTGGGACGCAGTGCGTGCGCCGCCGAGGTCGTCGCGGAGTACGTCGATCGGGCACCGCTGCAGGGTCCGACCCAGCGAGGCTGCCCCACCTGAGTCCCCGGACCACGCCGCACTGTTCTGAGCTCGGCGGCGCGCGTAGTACGGTTCGCGGGTGGCCAATCTCGACAGGTATCTCTATCCCCCGATGAGTGCTCAGCGGATCATCCCGATGGTCCTGTGGCCGATCAGCCTGCTCATGGTCGTGCACCGCTCGGTGTTCCTCGGGGTCAACGGTGACCGCACCGACGACTTCAAACCGGTGTACGCCGCGGCCTACAACTTCCTCAACGGCCTGCCGGTCTACGGCGAGAACTATGCGACGGTCGACCCGCACTACCTCTACCCGCCGTCGGGCACCCTGCTGATGGCGCCGGTCGCCGTCATCGACTACGAGCGCGCGCGCTGGGCCTTCATCGCCGCGAGCGTCATCGCGTTGCTGATCTGCGCCTACCTGCTCACCCGGATGTTCGGGTTCGCGTTCAACTCGTGGGTCATGCCGACGGTCCTGTTCTTCTTCTTCAGCACCGAGACCGTCTCGCACACACTGATCTTCACGAACTTCAACTCGTTCGTGCTCCTCGGCCTGCTCGCCTTCCTGATGCTGATGCTCAGCCGGCACGACTGGTGGGCGGGCGTGCCGATGGGCCTCACCCTCGCGGTGAAACCGGTGCTGGCGCCGCTGATGCTGCTGCCGCTGCTCAACCGGCAGTGGCGGGTGTTCGCGCTCGCCATCGTGGTTCCGGTCGTCCTGACGATCGTCGCCTGGCCCCTGTCGGTCGACGCGAACGACTTCATCAGCCGGACCGTCCCGTACCTCGGCGAGGCGCGCGACTACTACAACAGTTCGATCGCCGGCAACGGCGCGTACTTCGGCGTCGCACCCTGGCTGGTACTACTGCTCCGCGTCGCCTTCGTCGCGATGGCCGCGTTCTCGCTGTGGTTCCTGTACCGCTACTACCGCAGGACCAACGAACTGCTGTGGATCACGGCATCGTCGGGGGTGCTGCTGTGCACGACCTTCCTCGTCGGTTCGCTCGGCCAGGGCTACTACTCGATGCTCCTGTTCCCGCTCCTGATGACGGTGCTGCTGCCCGGATCGCCGATGCGCAACTGGCCCGCCTGGCTCGGTGTCTACGGGTGCATGACCTTCGACGGTTTCTACTCCGACCGCTGGACGGCGTTCGGCTGGATGGTCGAGTACAACAAGGTCACCTGGGGTTGGTCACTCCTGATGATCGCGGTGTTCTGCTCGCTGCTGTTCCGCTATCTCGAGATGAGGTCCGACGGGGTGGCCGGCATGGTGCCGCCGGTCCGCTCGGAGACCGACGCGCCGAGCATCCCCGCCACCGAGACCACGACTTCCACGAGCGAGACCGTGGGCCTGTCGAAATAGTGCTGCCAAAGCCGGTCCGGCAGCGCGCTACCGTGGAGGACATGACCGACAGCACCCCGTCGACCGACGCCGAGAATCTCGCCGAACTCACCGACGAGCAATGGCGCCAGCGCCTGACGCCGGCCGAGTACCGTGTCCTCCGCCAGGCGGGCACCGAGGCGCCGTTCACCGGTGAGTACACCGACACCAAGACGGTCGGCATCTACCGGTGCCGCGCCTGCAACACCGAACTGTTCCGTAGCGAGCAGAAGTTCGAATCGCACTGCGGCTGGCCGTCGTTCTTCTCCCCGCTCGCCGGCGACAAGATCATCGAGGTCGAGGACAACTCGTTGGGCATGCGGCGCGTCGAGGTGCTCTGCGCGAACTGCAAGAGCCACCTCGGCCACGTCTTCGCCGATGAGGGCTACGACACCCCCACCGACCTGCGCTACTGCATCAACTCCATCAGCCTGACGCTGGAACCGGCCGAGTAGCGGCCGGTCCCTCGGCGCGGCTCAGGGCAGGGCGTCGATCAGCGCCGGCACCTCGACCCGCGGTCCGGTGAAGAACGGGGTCTCCTCGCGGACGTGCATCCGCGCCTCCGTGGCGCGCAGATCACGCATGAGATCGACGATGCGGTGCAGCTCCGGCGCCTCGAAGGCCAGCAGCCACTCGTAGTCGCCCAGCGCGAACGACGAGACCGTGTTCGCCCGCACGTCCTTGTACGCGCGCGCTGCCTTCCCGTGGTCGGCGAGCATCTTGCGACGTTCCTCCTCGGGCAGCAGGTACCACTCGTAGGACCGCACGAACGGGTACACGCAGATGTAGTTGCCGGGGTCCTCGCCCGCGAGGAACGCCGGGATGTGGCTCTTGTTGAACTCGGCGGGCCGGTGCAGCGCGACGTTGCTCCACACCGCGTTGCACGCTCGTCCCAGAACGGTCTCGCGACGGAACTTCGCGTAGGCGGCCTGGATCGGCTCGACGTCCTCTGCGTGCCACCAGATCATGAAGTCGGCGTCGGCGCGCAGACCCGACACGTCGTAGACACCGCGGACGACGACGCCGGTGTCCTCGAGGGACTTGAAGAAGTCCGCGGCGTCGGATTTGGCCTGATCGCGATCAGCACCCAGTTCACCTGGGCGGACCGCGAACACCGAGAACATCAGGTAGCGGATCGTCGAGTTGAGTTCTGCGTAATCCAAGCGGCTCATGGATGCCATCGTGCCACCGGCGCCCACCCGGCGACCAGGCAGGTCAGCGGAGTCGGGTCACGTCAGATCTGCCAGCAGTTCGGCCGCCGCGCGACCGGCCCGACCGATACAGGCCGGCACCCCGACCCCGGCATACGACGACCCGGCCAAGGCCAGACGCGACGGCCGCGCGGCCAGCACCTGCGACATCGCGGCGAGGTGCCCGGGCGCATAGACCGGCAGTCCGTCGTCCCAACGCTGGACGTATGCGTCGACGACCCGCGACGACACCGGTGCGACACCGGCGGCGCGGCACACCTCGTCGAGGTCTTCGAGTGCCTCACGACGCAGCCGGTCGTCGACGCCGGGTTCGGTCGTCTCATCCGGTACCACCGCACCGAACCTCCCGAACGACGCCCGCACCGAGACCGGCCGGTCCGCATCCGACAGATGCGCCCACTTCTGCGAGCTGAACGTGAAAGCCTTGGCGCGCAATCCTTCTCCGGTCCCCACCAGCACACCGGAGTGATCGGGCAGCTCGGTCCCCGGCGCGAGCGCGATCGACACCACCACCGACGAGGCGCCCCGGACCGCGCGCAACGGCGCAGACAGGTCCGGCGCGGACCGACCCAGGAGCTCCCCCGCCCGCCAGGCCGGCACGGCCAGGAGCACGGCGTCGTACGGTCGCGGGTCGCGAGCCGTACCGAAGTCGAGCACCCACCCGGCCCCCGACGGAGTGACATCGGTGACCGGACAGGAGATCTCGGGTTCGACGCCGGCCGCGGCCCGCAGGGCGTCGAGGAGGACCGCGTATCCGCCCACGAGGGCGCCGAAGACCGGCCCCGAGGCCCCGGCCCCCGCGGCGATGAGGTCGCCGACGGCAGCGGTGAGCGACGGGGCGCCCGCATCGAGGCGCGTGGCCAGCGCCGGTAGCGCCTCGCGGACCCCGATGTCGTCGGCGAGACTGGAGTACACACCGCCGAGCATCGGGTCGACGCTGCGCGCCACCACCGAGGGCCCGAACCTGTCGGCGACCAGCTGCCCGACCGACGTATCGGTCCCGGCTTCCCACCGCATCGGACGGTCGGGTTCACCGGACATGCGGTCGACGTCCTCGGGGTCGGCGAGACCGTCGACGACGGCCGGTCCGGCCGGGATGCCCATCAGCGCCGGACTGGGCAACGGATGCAACCGCTTACCCGACCACACCGCGGGACGGCGCGTCGTCGGCGAGACGATCCGGTCGGCGAGGCCGAGTTCGGTGACGAGTTCGAGCGCCTCGGGTCGCCGGACGATGAACGCCTCGGCCCCGACGTCGACGGCCCGACCGCCCACCGTCGTGGTGTGCAGGACCCCGCCCACCCGTCCGGAGGCCTCGAGCAGGTCGAGGTGCGCGTCGGGCCCGAGCGCACGACGAAGGCGGTAGGCGGCGGTCAGACCGGAGATCCCGCCGCCGACGATCGCGATCCGGACCCGCGGGGACATCAGAGGCCGTGGATCACTTCGACGGCCCGGGTCAGCACGTCCGGGTCGGTGCCGGGCAGCACGCCGTGTCCGAGGTTGAAGATGTGCCCGACCGCCCCGGCGGCGATCGCCCGGTCACCGTCGGCGACGACCCGGCGGACCTCGGCGTCGACGACGTCGGGGCCGGCGAACAGCAGGGTGGGATCGAGGTTGCCCTGCACGGCCTTACCCGGACCCACCCGGCGTACGGCCTCCTCGAGCGGCACACGCCAGTCGACGCCGATGACATCGGCACCGACATGCGCCATCGGGGCGAGCAGCTCACCGGTGCCGACGCCGAAGTGGATGCGCGGGACGCCGTATCCGGCGACCTCGGCCAGGACACGGGCGCTGTGCGGTGCGACGAAACGCTGGTAGTCGGCGGCCGACAGCATGCCCGCCCACGAGTCGAAGAGCTGGATCGCGTCGACCCCGGCCTCCAGCTGGACACGCAGGAACGCGATGGTGATGTCGGCGAGGCGCGCCATCAGCTCGGCCCACGTCTCCGGGTCGCCGTGCATCATCGCCTTGGTCCGCTCGTAGTTGCGGCTCGGCCCGCCCTCGATGAGGTAGGAGGCCAGGGTGAACGGCGCTCCGGCGAAGCCGATCAGCGCCACCTGGTCCCCCAGCTCGCCGAGCAGCAGTTCGATGGCCCGCGCGATCGAGCCGACCGCCGCCGGTTCCAGCCGCGGGATGCGCGACACCGCGTCGGGCGAGCGGACCGGCTCGGCGATCACCGGCCCGGTGCCCGCGACGATGTCGAGGTCGATGCCGGCGGCCTTGAGCGGCACCACGATGTCGGAGAACAGGATCGCCGCGTCGACGTCGTGCCGGCGGACGGGCTGCATGGTGATCTCGCAGACCAGTTCGGCGTCGAAGCAGGACTCCAGCATGCCGTGATCGGCGCGGATGGCCCGGTATTCGGGCAGCGAGCGACCGGCTTGCCGCATGAACCACACCGGACGGCGTGACGGGGTCGCGCCGGTGGCCGCGGCGACGAGCGGCAGGTTCGACCTATGGACCCGGGTACCAGTTGCGTTCGACATCACCGCTTACTCTGCCATGCCCCTCGATCTGCGCACGGGTGGTCCTCGGCGCGCCTCCGCCGTGGCCGGGCACCCCAGCCCTACGGTCGAACGGTGACCTCTTCGGGAGCTCCGGACGAGCCTGCTGATTTCCGCGCGGCGGTGGAGTCGCTGCATGCTGCCCGGGTGCGCCGCGAGATCGAGGTCGGACCGATCCGGCCGCCGCAGCGCCTGGCGCCGTACAGCTACGCCGTCGGTGCCGAGGTGCGCCCGCCCGAGGACCTCGACGTGGTGCCCACGGATTCGCAGGGCAGCGCCTTCGGGCGCCTCATCCTGCTGTTCGATCCCGCCGGACAGGACGCGTGGAACGGCACCATGCGCCTCGTCGCGTTCCTCCAGGCGGAGGTGGAGGCCGCCCTGGCCATGGATCCGCTGCTGCCCGAGGTGGCCTGGAGCTGGCTCAGCGACGCCCTCGGCGTCCCGGTGGGTGCGACCGCCACACCCGACGGTTCCGCCCACCGCGTGGAGGTGACCGCGCTCGGCGGCACCGTCACCTCCACGACGTCGGTCCGGTACGGCGACATCGCCGGACCTCCTCGCGCACATCAGCTCGAGGTGCGCGCCTCGTGGACCGCCCTGAGCTCGGACGGCCTGAACAACCACCTCGAGGCGTTCTGCGACGTGCTCGCCTCCGCCGCCGGCCTCCCCCCGGTCGGGGTCACCGAACTCGGCGCGACGTGAACGACTCCACCCCCGGGGATGCGGCCGAGAACCCGATCGAGCCGGACCCCGCGCCGGAGGTCACCCCGTTGCTCCGGCCGGCCGACGGCGTGCCCCCGGTACTGGCGACCGCCAGCGAATTCGCCGACGCGGCAGCCGCTCTGGCCGCCGGCGACGGGCCGATCGCCGTCGACACCGAACGCGCGTCGGGCTACCGGTACTCGCAACGCGCCTATCTGATCCAGATCAAACGACGCGGATCGGGGAGCTTCCTGCTGGACCCGATCGGTGATCCCGGCGCGCTGGCGCCCGTCATCGACGCGATGCGCGGACCGGAATGGGTGCTGCACGCGGCCGATCAGGACCTCCCGTGCCTCCGCGAACTCGGTTTCGAGTGCGTCGAGCTGTACGACACCGAGCTGGCCGGACGCCTCCTGGGCCTGGCGAAGGTCAACCTCGCCGCGATGGTGGCGGAGTTCCTCGGGCTGGGACTCCTCAAGGGACACGGCGCCGCCGACTGGTCGCGCCGCCCGCTGCCCGACGAATGGCTGAACTACGCCGCGCTCGACGTCGAGGTCCTCGTCGAATTGCGCGACGCCATGGACGCCGCACTCGCAGAGGCGGGCAAGGACGGCTGGGCGCGAGAGGAATTCGCGTACGTCCTGGGCCGGCCACCGGCACCGCCGCGCACCGACCGGTGGCGCAAGACGTCGAACGTGCACACCGTGAAGTCCACCCGCGCCCTCGCCGCGGTCCGCGAATTGTGGACCGCGCGTGAGGAACTGGCGCAGCGTCGGGATGTCGCGCCCGGACGTGTCCTGCCCGACACCGCCATCGTCAACGCCGCTACCGTGAACCCCCAGTCCATCGCCGAACTCACCAAGCTGCCGGTCTTCGGCGGCCCTCGTCAGCGCCGTCAGGCCGGGATCTGGATGTCCGCGCTGCAGCGGGCTCGCGAGATCCCTGACAGCAAGCTGCCCTCGCGGAAGTCGACCGGGCCGGGTCTGCCCCCGGTCAGCCGGTGGGATCAGCGCAATCCGGAGGCCGCGGCGCGGCTGCAGGCGGTCCGGCCGGTGCTCAAACAGATCGCCGAAGACCACACCCTGCCGGTGGAGAACCTCCTCGCACCCGATGTGGTGCGACAGCTGTGCTGGGACGGGTTGCCGGAACCGATCACGACCGAGGCGCTCGATGCACATCTGGCCGCCGCCGGCGCCCGCACATGGCAGCGGGCGCTCTGTGTGGAGGCCCTGACCGAGGCCCTCCTCGACGCCGCCCGACCTGGGCCGACGGCGGCCGCCGAGTAGATCGCCAAGCCCGACGAGACCCCCGGCCATCGCGCTGTGGCGCCGACCTTCGCGTACATTCGGGGGTCACGACCCGAATGCCATCACCCGAGTACGCGAGCCACCGGGAAGTCACCTCCGGTGAGCACACCACCTTCCGCGATGGGAGCAGATCCGTGGCCACAGTCTCCGTCGGCATCGACTCCGACCTCGAACCGAGCGCAGCATGGGCGCTCGCCAGCAACCTCTCGCGCTTCGACGAGTGGATGACCATCTTCGGCGGGTGGCGCTCGCCGGTCCCCGACACGATCGCCGAGGGCACCACCATCTCCTCCCTCATCAAGGTCAAGGGCTTCCGCAACGTCATCCACTGGACCGTCACCGACTACGACGAGCCGCGGCTCATCGCGCTCTCGGGAACCGGCCGCGGCGGGGTGAACATCGATCTGGCGATGAAGGTCGACGAGATCGCCGACGGTTCGCACTTCGATCTGTCGGCCGAGTTGTCCGGCGGTCTGCTCAACGGCTCGGTCGGCAGGCTCGTCGCCAAGATCCTGGAGTCCGATGTGCACAAGTCGATCTCGAACCTGGCGACACTGCGCTGAGTCGATCGGGGCCGACCTGACCCCTCTGCACCCTAATCCGAGGAACCACCAAACCGCTGGTCTGTGGGGTGCAAGCGACCCCCTCCCTCCGCTCCCTGAGGTGCGAGGAGCGCCAGCGACGAGCCACGAAGGGTTCGCGACGCATCTCACCAGGACCCTTCGTGACGGCCTCCGCAAGCTCCGGCCTCCTCAGGGAGCAGTAGTAGGGCTCGCCGCGAGCACACAGGTTTCTTTCGTAGTCCAGGACGGCCGTCAGGCCGCTGGTACTGAGGTGCGAGGAGCGCCTAGCGACGAGCCCCACGAAGGGCAGGCGTCCGTCGTCAGCCAGGCGGGTGCAGCGTCGCGGCCCGGACCACGGCGAGAGCCGATCCGGACTCCTCGAAGAGGCGCCGCTGGCGAGAGGCCCCGTTGCCCTGCAGACGCAGCCGGTCCAGCGCCTGCATGACGCCGTCCCGCTCACCGAGTCGGTCCAGCGCCGGCGCGAGCACGGTGAGGAGCTGTTCGACCCGCGTCCAGACCGGCACCAACGCGCCGGTCGTCGGGTCGAGCGCACGCCCGTCGACGCCGTCGTGGGCGGCGATCCAGTACGCGGCCGACAGCAGCGCCGGATCGAGGTCCGCGGCCGGGAACCGCCGGTCCCCCGCGCGCAGGTCGTCGAGGGCGGTCATCACCGCCGCACGGACGAGGGTGGCGAAGGTCTGTGTCTCCTCCACCCGCATCTGCACGTCCCCGACCCGCACCTCGACCGTTGGCAGGTGATCCGACGGCCGGGCGTCCCAGTACAGCATGTGCGGGTCCAGGATCGTGCCCGTGGCCACGAGGAGTTCGACCGTCTCGGCGAAGTGTTCGGCCGACCGCAGGTGCGGGGGCGGTCCCGCCGCCGGCCATCGCGACCAGAGCACCGAGCGCCAACTGGCGTGGCCGGAGTCGGCGTCGCGATAGATCGCCGAGTTCGCCGACAGCGCAAGCAGTATCGGTAACCACGGGCGCAGGCGATTGCACACCGCGACGGCGGTGTCGGTGTCCGGGACACCCACGTGGACGTGACAGCCGCTGATGCCCTGTTCGTGGGCCAGCATGCCGTACCGCGCGGCGATCGCCCGGTAGCGGCCGGTGTCGGTCACCGGAAACGACTCGGGCACGCGTGGCGGCACCCCGCAGGCCACCACGTCCACGCCCACGTCGTCGGCGGCCGCCGCCAGGATGCCCCGCAGCCGGTGCAGGTGGTCGCCGATCTCCTGACTCGTCGCCGCGGTCGGCGTGGCGATCTCCACCTGCGACGAGGTGAGTTCCAACTCGAGGTCGAGGCCGCGCGCGGATGCCGCGGCCGCCACCTCGCGGTTGCTCCCGACCGGCCGTCCGGTCTCCCGGTCGACGAGGACGAACTCCTCCTCGACCCCGAGGGTCGGCGCCGGAATGCCCCGGAAATCCCCGCCCGCGGAACCGTACTCGTCGTTCACACGGAGAAAATGCCCAGCGGCGGCATCGGTCAAACGGGACGTCAGTCCTCGGCGCGGCTCTCCGCCGGATCGGGCGTGTTCTCGATCGCCCGGTCCAGGCCGGGACCGGCCTGCATGCCCGAGACCGTCGCGGTGATCGACCGGGCGAGGTCCTGCGCGGTCAACCCGATATCGGCGAGGATCTCGTTGCGCGAGGCGTGTGCGATGAACTCCTGCGGGATGCCCTTGATCTGGACCGGGACGAGCACCTCCGCCGCCGACAGCGCGGCGGCGACCGCGGACCCGACGCCGCCGCTGGTGCACCCGTCCTCGAGCGTGACGACGAGCCGGTGGCGGCGCGCGACCTCGACCACCGAGGTGGGCACCGGCAGTACCCAGCGCGGATCCACGACCGTCGCATCGATTCCCTGACGGGCCAGGCGTTCGGCGGTGTCGACGGCCAGCCCGCAGAAGGCACCGACCGCGACGATGAGCACATCGCCGCCCGCCGGACCGAGGTCCCGGTCCGTCCGGTGCAGCACGTCGACACCGTCGTCGAGCCGCTCGACCGCCCGGATGTCTTCGGGGACAGCACCTTTGGAGAATCGGAGGGCTGTGGGGCCGTCGGCGACGCCGAGAGCCTCGTCGAACTCCTCGCGCAGTCGGACGGCGTCACGGGGTGCGGCGACCCGCAGGCCGGGCACCATCGCCATCAGCGAGAGATCCCACATGCCGTGGTGGCTGGGGCCATCGGGTCCGGTGATGCCGGAACGGTCGAGGACGAGCGTCACCGGCTGCTTCAGCAGCGCGACGTCCATCAGCAGCTGATCGAACGCGCGGTTGAGGAACGTCGAGTAGATGGCGACGACCGGATGCAGTCCGCCGAGCGCGAGACCGGCCGCCGAGGTCATCGCATGCTGTTCGGCGATGCCGACGTCGAACATGCGGTCCGGGTAGCGCTCGCCGAAGGGGGTGAGTCCCGTCGGCCCGGGCATCGCCGCGGTGATCGCGACGACGTCGGGACGGTTGGCGCCGGCGTCGAGCAGTGCGGCGGAGAACACGGCGGTCCAGTCCTGGGGTGAGACGCTCGTGGGCCGGCCGGTGACCGGGTCGATGATGCCGGTCGCATGCATGAGGTCGGCGACGTGGTTCTCGGCGTGGGCGTAGCCCATGCCCTTGCGGGTCACGGTGTGCACGATCACCGGGCCGCCAAAGTCGCGGGCCTGCCGCAGCGCCGACTCGACCGCGTCGATGTCGTGACCGTCGACGGGTCCGACGTACTTCAGTCCGAGATCGGTGAACATCGCCTGCGGGGCCAGGAGGTCCTTGAGCCCGCTCTTCATCCCGTGCAGGACGGCGTATGCCGGCTCCCCGACGACCGGCACCTGCTTGACGACGCGGCGACCCTCGTCGAGGAACTTCTCGTACCCGGGTTGCAGGCGCAGCCCCGACAGGTGACTTGCGAGTCCGCCGATCGTCGGCGCATAGGACCGACCGTTGTCGTTGACGACGATGACGACCCGGCGGTTGCAGGCGGCGATGTTGTTGATCGCCTCCCAGCACATGCCGCCGGTCAGGGCGCCGTCGCCGACCACCGCGACCACCGTGCGATCCGGCTGACCGGTCAGTTCGAAGGACTTCGCGAGCCCGTCCGCATACGACAGCGCCGCCGACGCGTGCGAGGACTCCACCCAGTCGTGTTCGGACTCCGCGCGCTCCTGGTAGCCGGTGAGCCCGCCGCGTTGGCGCAGCTGATCGAAGCCGTCCTTACGTCCGGTGACGATCTTGTGGACGTAGGACTGGTGGCCGGTGTCGAACAGGATCGGATCCGACGGCGAGTCGAAGACGCGGTGGATTCCGAGGGTCAACTCGACGACTCCGAGGTTCGGTCCGAGATGTCCGCCCGTGGCGGCGACCTTCTCGATCAGGAACGTCCGGATCTCGGCCGAGAGGACCTTCATCTCCTCGTCCGACAGCGGCCGGAGATCGGCCGGCGAGCTGATCCGGTCGAGCACACCCATCGTTTCCTCCATCACCGGCGTGACGCCAGGTCGGCTGTCGAGCCGGAGAACGTCCGGCACATGTCTGGTCAGTCTACGGAAGCATTCGTCGCGAGCCCGATCGACGGATGGCCGACACGTCGGGATCCCGGACCTCGCGAGCGCGCGTCGCTCAGCCGGCGGCGGCCGGAATGAGGCAGGCCACCGCCTCCACGTGGTGCGTCAGCGGGAATGCGTCGAAACCGCGTATGTCGACGACACGGAATCCGCGAGCGGCGAAGTATCCGAGATCACGTGCGAATCGGGCGGCGTCACAGCCCACGTGGACCACGATGCCCGGCCGGGCGTCGGCGATCGCCCCGATCACCCGTTCCCCGGCTCCGGTACGCGGGGGATCGAGGACGACGACGTCCGGCCGCGCGGTGAGGTCCGCGATACGGGCCGCGACCTCCCCGCGGTGGGTGTGTACCCGATCGCCGTCGCCGGCGAAGGCCTGTTCGGCGGCGTCGAGTGCGGCCGGATCCGAATCGACGATGTGCACCGTGTCCGGCGCACCGGCCGGGCCGTCGAGCAGTGCACCCGCGAACACCCCTGCCCCGCCGTACAGATCCCACGCCACACGTGGCGGTCCCCCGAGATGCGCACCGACGAAGTCGACGACGGTCTCGGCGTAGGCCCGCGGCGCGTCGCGGTGCGCCTGCCAGAATCCCGCGACGGGAATGTCCCACGACCGCCCGCCGACCCGCTGGACGGCCGTCGCCCCGCCTTCGACGACCCGCTGGGCACGAGGCCGTGCGTGCCGGGCGCGGTTCTGCTGCGCCCGGCGCCGGCTGTCGGCGCGGCCCCGCCGCGGCTCCGCCACGGGCGCGAGTTCGGTGATGTGGCGCGCGCCGTCGGCGTCGAGCACGACGGCGAGTTCGGAGTGCGGGGTGAAACCACGGTCGGCGAGTCCGTCGAGCATTCCCGGGGCGGGCTGGACGCAGGCCTCGGTGACGACGCCGCGGCCGCGGAACGCCGACTGCCCCGGGCGCCCCCGGCCGTCCACGGCCAGGCGGGTCCGGATTCGCCACCCCGTGTCGGCGTCAACGAGACGCCGCACGCCGTCGGTCGCCAGCTCGGTGCCGGCGACGATCGCGCCCGGTAGACGGCCCACGCGATCCAGGACATCGAGCAGCACAGCCTGTTTCAGGTCCCGCGCGTGATCGGGTGCCACGTGCGCGAGATCACAGCACCCGGCCCCGGCCGCGGCCGCCGGACACCGCGTCGCCACCCGATGCGGCGAGGCGTCGAGCACTTCCGTCACCTCAGCCCGCCAGTACGAGTCGTGCCGGTCGTCGGTGATGTCGGCGACCACCCGTTCGCCGGGGATCGCCCCGCGGACGAACACGACGCGGCCGTCGGCGCGGCCCACGGACTCACCGCCGTTGGCCGGACGGTCGACGGTCACCTCGACCCGTCGCGGTGTTGCCGGGCCGCTCACGGTCGCCGTTCGGGTTCGCCGAGCGCACGGCGGGTCTCCCCCGGCGCCCAGTACGCGCGGTCTTCCTTGCGCCGGTCCGACGAGGTGAGCTGCCACGGCACCGAGGTCACCATCACGCCGGGCTCGAACAGCAGCCGGCCCTTGAGGCGCAGCGCCGACTGGTTGTGCAGGATCTGCTCCCACCAGTGCCCGACGACATACTCCGGGATGAACACGGTCACGACGTCGCGCGGCGACTCACGCCGCACCCGGCGCACGTATTCGATGACGGGCCGGGTGATCTCGCGATAGGGCGAGGCGATGACCTTCAGCGGGACGGTGATGTCGCTGGCCTCCCACTCCGAGACGAGCTTGCGGGTGTCGCGGTCGTCGACGTTGACCGTGATCGCCTCCAGTACGTCCGGACGGGTGGCCCGCGCATACCGCAGGGCCCGCTTGGACGCCATGTGCAGGCTGGACACGAGCACGATCGAATGTGTGCGGCTGGGCAGGACGGCCTCGTCGTCGTCCTCGGCGCGGTCGAGTTCGCGCTGCACCGACGCGTAGTGGTGATGGATGAGTTTCATGATCACGAACAGCGAGACCATCGCGATCACGGCGATGTAGGCACCCTCGGTGAACTTGGTGATCAGGACGACGACCAGGACCGTCGCGGTCATCACCAGGCCGACCGTGTTGACCACCCGGGACTGCATCATCCGACGCCGCGCGCTCGGGTCGGTCTCGGTACGCAGCAGGCGGGTCCAATGCCGCACCATGCCCGTCTGACTCAAGGTGAACGACACGAAGACGCCCACGATGTAGAGCTGGATCAGGGACGTCACCTGCGCGCCGAACGCGACGACGAAGATGATCGCGGCGATCGCGAGGAACAAGATGCCGTTGCTGAACGCCAGGCGGTCGCCTCGGGTGTGCAACTGGCGCGGCAGGTAGCGATCCTGCGCGAGTACCGAGCCCAGGACCGGGAAACCGTTGAAGGCGGTGTTCGCGGCCAGCAGCAGGATCAGCGCGGTGACGGTGGCGACGAAGAAGAAGGCCGGCGGGAAGGAGTCGAAGACGGCATGGGCCAGCTGGGCGATCATGGCCTTCTGCTGGTAACCCTCCGGCGCCCCGATGAGGTCCTGCTCCGGGTTCATCACGTACTTCGCGCCGATCTTCTCCGCCAGCAGCACGATGCCCATCAGCAGGGTGATGGAGAACGCGCCCAGCAGCAGCAGCGTCGTCGCGGCGTTGCGCGACTTCGGCTTCCGGAAGGCCGGCACCCCGTTGCTGATGGCCTCCACCCCGGTGAGCGCCGCACAGCCCGAGGAGAACGACCGGGCGACGAGGAAGATCAGCGCCAGCCCGGTGAGGTTGTCCTGTTCGGGCACGATGCCGAAGTCGGCGGTCTCGGAATGGATGTCCTGCCCGAGCACGTAGATCTCGGTGAACCCCCAGATGAGCATGCCCAGGACACCGATGATGAACCCGTAGGTCGGGATCGCGAGCACGGCGCCGGACTCCTTGATGCCGCGCAGGTTGACCGCGGCGAGCAGCATGATCGCGCCGACGCAGAACCACACCTTGTGCTCTTCGACGAACGGGATCGCCGAACCGATGTTCTCCGCCGCCGACGTGACCGACACCGCCACCGTGAGCACGTAGTCCACCAGCAGGGCGCTGCCGACGGTCAGGCCCGCGTTGGGACCGAGATTGACGGTCGCGACCTCGTAGTCGCCGCCACCCGAGGGGTAGGCGTGCACGTTCTGGCGGTAGCTCGCGACGACCACGGCCATGACGACGGCGACGGCGATCGCCACCCACGGCGTGAACGCCAGCGCGCTGATGCCGGCGACGGACAGGACCAGGAAGATCTCCTGCGGCGCGTACGCCACCGAGCTCATCGCGTCGGAGGCGAACACCGGCAGGGCTATCCGCTTGGGCAGCAGCGTGTGACCGAGCGTGTCGCTGCGGAAAGGCCTGCCGAGCAGGAGGCGTTTCGTCGCAACGGACACCTTGGAGACGGTGGACACCAGGCAACCCTAGAGCGTTGGCGCCGAGGCGGGTAGGTTCGACTCGCGGCAGACGAGCCGCGTGTGGAGAGGAATGCCGTGCAGGTGGTCATCATGGGTTGCGGGCGGGTCGGATCCGCGCTCGCGATGTCGATGCAGAAGCGCGGACACGACGTCGCGATCATCGATCGGGATCCGAGCGCGTTCGTGCGGCTGAGTCCCGACTTCGCGGGCCGCACGATCACCGGGGTCGGGTTCGACCGCGAGATCCTCGTCAAGGCGGGCATCGAGCACGCCGACGCGTTCGCCGCGGTGTCCTCCGGGGACAACTCGAACATCATCTCGGCGCGGGTGGCCCGCGAGACCTTCGACGTCGAGCGCGTCGTCGCCCGGATCTACGACGCCAAGCGCGCCGAGGTGTACGAGCGACTCGGTATCCCCACGGTGGCGACCGTCCCCTGGACGACCGAGCGATTCGTCTCGGCGCTCGGCGAGACGACGACGATGGAGTGGCGTGACCCGTCGGGTTCGCTGGCGATCGCCCAGATCGACGTCGACGACTCGTGGATCGGGATCTCGGTCGGCAAGTTCCAGGAGCAGACCGGCGCGCGGGTGGCCTTCCTCAGCCGTGTCGGACGTCCGGTTCTCCCCGAGGCGAAAACCGTTCTGCAACAAGACGATGTGGTCTACGGGGCGGTCATGCTCGACAACCTCAAGAACGCCCGCGGCGTCGCCGCGCGGCCGTTCACCCAGAACGAGTCCGGATGACCCGGGCCGAAGGAGTCCCGAAGTGAAGGTCGCCATCGCCGGAGCCGGCGCGGTCGGGCGCTCGATCGCCCGCGAACTGCTGGTGAACGCCCACGAGGTCACGCTCTTCGAGCGCAACGCCGGCCACATCGACACCGACTCCGTCGTCGGCGCGGGGTGGGTGCTCGCCGACGCGTGTGAACTCGCCAATCTCGAAGAGGCGCAACTACAGACCTACGACGTCATGATCGCCGCGACCGGCGACGACAAGGCCAACCTCGTCGTGAGCCTGCTCGCGAAGACCGAGTTCGCCGTCAATCGGGTCGTCGCCCGCGTCAACGACCCGCGTAACGAGTGGCTGTTCGGCGAGGACTGGGGGGTCGACGTCGCAGTCTCGACCCCGCGCCTGCTCGCCTCCCTGGTCGAGGAGGCGGTGTCCGTCGGCGATCTGGTCCGGTTGATGACGTTCCGTCAGGGGCAGGCCAACCTCGTCGAACTCACCCTGCCGTCGAACACTCCCCTCGCCGGCAAGCCCGTCCGGAAGCTGGAACTGCCGCGCGACGCCGCGCTCGTCGCGATCCTGCGCGGCGGCCGCGTCATCGTCCCGCAGCGCGACGACCCCATCGAGGGCGGCGACGAACTGGTCTTCATCGCGCCCACCGAGGCCGAGCCCGCCCTCTACGAGGCTATGCAGATCGCGCGGTGACGTCCGCGTCCGGCGGGGTGCCGGCGCGCGCCGCCTCGGCTCGCTGCGCCCGGCGGACCAGGAGGATCGTCGCGAGCACCACGAGCGCGGTCAGCGGCCACCCCATCGCGATGCGCGCGAACGCCAGCCACCCGGTGGCCCCGTCGTCGTACAGTTCCGACTGCGTCAGATAGCGCGCCGCGAAGAGCACCGCCCACAGTGCGGTGGCGATGTCGTAGGCGCGGAGGATGGACCGCTGCTTGCGCCAGCCGGAACCCTCGCCGTTGATCAGATGCCAGGCCACCCCGATGAGGGGCCACCGCACCAGGATCGAGCCGGCGAACACGATCGCATAGACGAGGGTGCTCCAGATCCCGAAGAGGAAGTAGCCCTTGGCATCCCCCACCCGGTCGGCGATGAAGACGCAGATGGCGACGCCGAGCAGACCCGAGATCGCGGGGGTCAGGGGTTCGCGGCGCACGAGCCGTACGACGAAGAGCAGCGCCGCCACGCCGAGAGCCGCGTAGATGGCGGTCCGGAGGTCGAAGAAGGAGTTGACGGGGACGAACACCACCACGGGCACGGTCGAATAGACCAGGCCGGAGACGCCACCGATCTGTTCGAGCACCGTGGGCGCCGCCTGCTCGGGTGCTGACCGTCCGGGTGCCGACGGTTCGGCGTCCGGCTGTCTCGAGGCCGGATGCTCGGGGACCGGACCGGTCACTCGTCGACGCCGTGCAACTCGTAATAAGGGTTGTAGATCACCTTGTGGCCGTCCTGCTCGGCGAGCCGGCCCCGGACGGTGACCTTGCGGCCGGGCTCGATGCCGGTGATGCGGTTACGGCCCAGCCACTTCAGCATCACGATGTCGGAGCCGTCGAAGAACTCGGCCTTCACCCCCGCCTTGGCCGACCGCGAACAGGTCTCGACCGCACGCAGTTCGCCGTGCATGGTGACCTCGTCACCGCGGCAGCACTCGGATGCGCGCTGGGCACCTGTCGCCTTGGATTCCTCGGCGATCTTCTCTGCGTCGGCGTCACCGAGATCTTCGGTCAGCCGACGGGTCAGTCGTTTGAGATAGCCGGCAGTGGGCATCTCGACCCTCCCAATGGATTTCGGCCGGCACCGCAGGGCTGTACAGAGCGGTGTCCGTGGGTCGCCGAACGAGTGATCGGTGACCTGCCCGCCAGCGTAGACCTCGGCCTCGGCCAGTGACAACGTCGGCGACCGCGGGGCCATTCCGTGGTCGCCGGACCCCCGCTGTCCAGGTCTGCGCGGGGACCTCCGGACACCCTAGTGGTGTGTCTCGGAAACAAGCGAATGGTCCCCGGCGCCCCACCGGATACCGGCCACCTCTTTTCGAGACACACCACTAGGGGATGATGCCCTGATGCCTGGCACCGACGGTCCGCACCGCCCTCGCCCGACGGCTCTGGTCGGCATCCCCGGAACGGGCTCCGACGCCGATCACGTGACCCGTTCCTTTCAGCGCGCCGCAGCGGACCTGGGAGTCGAGCTCATCGCGCTGGACCCGACGACGCCGTTGATCGACGGCCACCTCCGCGGGCTGGAGCGGGCCGCCGGAGCCCACCGCTCGATCCTCGTGGGCGGGGTGTCGATCGGGGCCGCGATCGCGCTCGAGTGGGCCCTGCAGGACACCGACCGACGCTGCGCCGGGGTGCTCGCCGCGCTGCCGGCATGGAGCGGCGACGCCCACTCGGCACCCGCGGCCGCGAGTGCCGGCGCCACCGCCGATGCACTCGAACGCGACGGACTCGAGGCGACCATCGCGGCGATGGCGAGCAGCAGCCCGGACTGGCTGGCCGCGGAACTGACCCGGTCGTGGCGGGGTCTGTACCCGGGCCTCGCCGGCATGTTGCGCGAGGCGGCTCGTCATCGGGCGCCGACGCCGGCCGAGATCGCCGGGCTCACGGTGCCGCTGGCCATCGTCGCGGCCGCCGACGATCCGGTCCACCCCATCGCCGTCGCCCGCGAATGGCATGCTGCCGCGCCGCAATCGACCCTCGTCGAGATCGCGCTCGACGACTGGGGCCACGATCCGGGTGTGCTGGGAGACGAGCTCCGGGCCGGGCTTGTCGCACTCACCGACCCGCCGGGGTGATCGGAGCCCGGTCTGGCCGGAGCTTCAGCGGCGGCGGCGGAAGCGCTGCATCGCCGAACCCGACGACGGCGGCAACGGCTCCTCGTCGACCTCGGGATCGGCGGGAGCCGCGGACTCCACTTCCCGGGCGGCGGCCGCCTCCGGCTCGTCGCGGTAGGCGTTCTCCCCATAGACGGTGGCGTGGGCGACCTGATCGAGCGCACCCCCGGCAACGGGTACCGAATCGTCGGTCGCGTCCTCGGTGGTCGCGGCACCCGGGCCCGCGTCCTGTGCGGTGGGGTTCTGGGCGGAGGGGTCCGGGGATTCTTGTCCGGCCGGGGGGCCGGCGAACATCTGCTGCTGGGCGGCCGCGACCTGCTCGGCGAGCACCGGCGGCAACACGACGGGCAGCGGATCCCGCGGGGGGAACGGCTCGGACCCGCGTCGGACCACCGTCTCGGCCAGTACGGCGCGGCTCAACCGTGCGAGGTCGTCCGCATGCTCGGTGGGTCCGCTGCCCACGCACCGGACGAGCCAGCGCGGGCCGTCGACCCCGATGAACCGGTGGGTCGCACCGTCCGTCTCGGCGACCACCTCACGCCCCCAGTGCCCGTCTTCGACACTCGTGGCCGCGCCGTCGTCGCGGAGGGAAGCGGCCAGCTCACGGACCACCTCACGCCACATCCCGGGGGACTTGGGTGCGGCGAAGGCGCTCACCGAGATCCGGCCGATGGGGGTCACCAGGTACACGTTCTGCGGCTGGTGGGCCTCGGACATCTCGACGGTGACCTGTCCGCCCTCGACCACCGGGACCAGCACCGATCCGAGGTCCAGATGGGAGTTCTCGAGCTCCTGCGGCCGGGTCGCCAGTGCGTCGATGTCGTAGGGGCCGCGCGCCTGACCGACCCGCAGCTCCTCTGATCCGTCCTGTGCCATCGCGTCACTCCTCGTTCGTCACCGCCGGCGACAGCGATCCGCCGGACACACGGGAAACACTAATCGACTCCCGTCGGGGAGAGCCCCGGGCGACGGTTCACCGCAGCGGTCAGGCGAGAATCGCCGATCCCCCGCTCGATCCGTACCCGCCGTCGCCGCGTGCGGTGTCGTCGAGTTCGTCGACCTCGACGAAGTCGGGCAGCTCGACGCGCTGCACGATCAGCTGGGCTATGCGGTCTCCCCGCGAGATGGAGATCGTCTGCTCCGGATCGTGGTTGATCAGACAGACCTTGATCTCCCCGCGATAGCCCGCGTCGATGGTGCCGGGGGTGTTCACGACCGACAGGCCGGCCCGGGCGGCCAGTCCCGACCTCGGGTGGATCAGCCCCACGGTGCCGATCGGCAACGCCACGGCGATCCCGGTCCCGACGAGTTGACGGCGTCCGGCGGGCAGTTCGAGATCGATCGTCGAATAGAGATCGACCCCCGCGTCCCCGGGGTGCGCCCTGGTCGGCAGCGGTAGGTCGGGATCGAGGCGTCGGAGCGCGATCGGCGCCGGGTCAGCGGGGTGCGCAGGGGGGAGATCTGAGGCCACGCAGGCAGACTACGCTGGTCACGTGACCGCAGATCATTCGCCCGAGCGCCCCGGAGGACCCTCGGACGCCTCCCCCGCACCCACCGGGCGGAACGCCGGCGTCACCGACTCGACCGCCGATCTGTTCGACGAGCGCCTGTACGTGCCGTGGTGGTGGTGGTTGGCAGCCGTGGTCCTCACCGGCGTGGTGGGCTACGAGATCCAGCTGTCGGCGCGCGGGAGCGCCTGGAGCATCATCGGATACGTGGCCACCGGCGTGCTGTGCGTCGTGATGCTGTGGTCGATGAGCCGTACCCGCATCCGGGTGACCGCGGATCGGGAGCTGCATGCCCACCGTGCGGTCCTGCCGCGCGCCGTCGTCGCGCGGGCGGCGACGGTCCCGGCGACCGCGAAGAGCGCCGCACTCGGGCGGCAGCTCGACCCGGCGGCCTATCTCGTGCACCGCTCCTGGGTGAAGACGATGGTCCTCATCGTGCTCGACGACCCCGACGACCCGACTCCGTACTGGCTGGTCTCGACACGTCGGCCGGCCGAACTCCTCGCGGCACTGGGCGTCGACGACGCCGCGGCCGACCGTCCCGCACCCACCGCCTGACCCGGGCACGACTCTCTACCCGAGACACGACGAAGGGGCCGCGCCGTATTCGGCGTCGGCCCCCTTCATCAGCTGTGACAGCTGGACTCAGTTCATCTCATGCGCAGTCGACGCAGATGAGCGAGCTTCCGTTCTCCTCGGCCAACCGGCTGCGGTGGTAGACGAGAAAGCAGCTGGTACAGGTGAACTCGTCGGCCTGCTTGGGGATGACACGCACCGACAGTTCCTCGCCCGAGAGATCGGCACCCGGGAGTTCGAAGGACTCCGCGGTATCACTCTCGTCGACATCCACTGCCGAGGACTGCGCCTCGCTGCGTCGGGCCTTCAGTTCTTCGAGCGAGTCCTCGTTGAGGTCCTCGGTCTCCGTCCGTCGTGGCGCGTCGTAATCTGTAGCCATTCTGTGCCTAACTTGTCGAGAGTGTGAGGGGCGCTCACGGTGACGGCGCTGACGTCGCCACCCGGTGTTATTGCGCACGACTCCGCCGGGATTGTCTTACCGATGGGGTCACTGCAACGTCGTCTCGGGCGAGATTCGTACCAGAGGATCAGACGTATTGCGTGATTTCGATCACGGTTTCATATCGGGCGCACCCCGGGTCTGGAAGCGCGGGCGCCCGAAGCATAGTCGACACGCTATCGAAGGTCAATACCCGGGGCCCAACTCGTCGGTAAGTTTCGGTTCGGCGCCCGATCCATGCCCCGGCACACCCCAGTCGTACCGCTCCCGGCGAGGCTCGCGGGGCACTGCGGGGTCACCCTCTACAGTGATCCGAGGTCACGCAACGCCCAGTGAGGAGTCAGTCCACGGTGGTGTCGAAGATTACGGTCGGCTATCCGACCGACGAGCAGGGCCGACCCTACCGTCGGCGGCGCTACGCACCGGCGATCGTCACGGTCGTCGTCCTGATGGTCGTCGGCGTGGTGGTGTGGGCGGTTGCGCTGGGCGGCGGCGAGTCCGAATCCGTTCCGACAGCGTGCAATCAACCGACTCCGCCGACGTCGATGGAAGCGGGCGCGCCACCTCCGCCGGCCCCGCCGACCCTCACCGTCGTCGGACGGGACGAGATGCTCGGAGTCGCTCCGGCCCCGCTGTCGACCTTCGGCGTCCGCGTCCTCAACGCCTCCGACGAACGAGGCGCGGCCCGCACGGTGTCCGACGACCTGACCGCGCAGGGGTTCAGCCCGGTGCCGGACACGCCGTACGCCGATGACCCGGTCTATCCCAATCGGGATCTCAACTGTGTCGCACAGATCCGATTCGGGCCGGCCGGTCGCGCGGCGGCGGCGGCCACGTGGCTGGCGTTCCCGTGCGCCCAGCTGGTCGACGACGGCCGGCGCGGTACGGCCGTCGACGTCGCACTCGGGGTCCACCACTCGGGTGGCGAGATGTCGCAGGACGCGCAGGCTGCCCTGGAGGCGCTGCGGTCGGCGGATCCGAAGAACCCGGCGAGTGGTGTCGACCCGGTCCTCGTCGAGGCCGTGCACTCCGCCCCCTGCTGACCTCCGCACGCCGTGCGGCGGCCGCCGACCCCATGGCGAGACGCGGGAGGGCCGTCAGGTGAGCGGGCTGCGGGCGTCGAATTCGTCGAGCAGCGCGAGGAATTCGTCGGCCACCCCGGGCGCGACAGCGACGGTGATGTGACCCTCGTCGGCCCGTGAATCCGGTGGCGGAGTCTGGACGACGGCGCCGGCCTCGGCGGCGATCAGCCCGCCGGCGGCCCAGTCCCACGGGCTCAGACCGTGTTCGTAGTGAGCGTCGACCGCGCCGGACGCGACCATGCAGAGGTCGAGGGCCGCGGCGCCGATGCGTCGGACGTCGCGGACACGAGGGAGCAGTTCGGCGACGATGCGTCCCTGCTTCCGGCGGCGCGCCGCGTCGTACCCGAAACCCGTTGCGACGAGCGCCAGTTCGGCCCTGTCGACCGGATTGCAGCGGAGCGGCCGGCGTACCCCGGCGGAGTCCGCCGCCCACGCTCCCCCGCCGAGGGTCGCGCCGTACGTGACGTCGCGGGCGACGTCGACGACGACCCCGGCGACCGACTGTCCGTCGACCTGGGCCGCGATGGACACCGCATAGGCCGGCACGCCGTACATGAAGTTGACGGTCCCATCGATCGGATCGACCACCCATCGGACACCGGTAGGCACCGCCCGGCTCCCGCCGTCCTCCTCGCCCAGCACCTCGTCGTCGGGGCGCGCCTCACGGAGCAGGGAGCGGATCAGGCGTTCGGTCTCGGTGTCGGCGAGGGTGACCGGATCGGTTTCCGTCGACTTCGTCGACACCGGCTGCACCGTCGACTTCGTCGACACGGACTGCACGGTGGAATCCACCGCGGCGGGCTGCGGCGGCTCACCGTGTCCCGGTGTCGCACCGAACAATTCGGGCCGGCGGCGACGTACGTGCGCGGCGGCCTCCCGGGCCACGGCGCCGGCGACCGCGGCGAGCTCGTCCACCGGAATTGTCTGATCCACGCCCTCCATGTGAGCACATGGCCGGTGCGCACCACCGATCGCGGTGACCGATCTCTCCCCCTGCGTGGTCGAATCGTGTCGACATGCGTTGCGATGACGGGCGTTGCGCCGGTCGCGTGAATAGGCTGGTCTCGGATTGCCCCCACCCTCAGACACCGACCCGGACAGGGAGCCCGCCATGACCGACACGTCCGTCCCCGGATCGTCCGACTCCGATGTCGCCGGCCCCGATGATCCGACACCTCCGACGAACCTCGGTTTCGGGGTCGACGTCGGCGGTTCCGGGATCAAGGGCGGCATCGTCGATCTCGACACCGGTGAACTCGTCGGCGAACGGTTCAAGGTGCTCACCCCGCAGCCCGCGACACCCGAGGCCGTGGCCCGGGGCGTCGCCGAGGTGGTCGCGCATTTCGACTGGACCGGCCCGGTGGGTGTCACCCTCCCCGGGGTCGTGACCGACGGGATCATGCGTACGGCGGCGAACATCGACAAGGCCTGGATCGGCACCGACGTCTACGACCTCTTCAGCGGACACCTCGGCGGTAGGCAGGTGTCGGTCCTCAACGACGCCGACGCCGCGGGTATGGCCGAGGACGCGTACGGCGCGGGCAAGGGCGTCGCGGGGGTCGTGATGCTGCTGACGTTCGGAACCGGTATCGGGTCGGCGATCCTGATCAACGGCACCCTCGTGCCCAACACCGAGCTCGGTCACCTACAGGTCGGCAAGAAGGAGGCCGAGCACCAGGCGTCTTCGCGTGTCCGCGAGGAGAAGGGCTGGTCGTACGAGAAGTGGACCGAGAAGGTCTCCGAGGTCCTCGAGACCTACGAGGCGCTGTTCTGGCCGAATCTCTTCATCGCCGGCGGCGGTATCAGCCGCAAGTCCGACAAGTGGATTCCGCTGCTGACCAACAAGACGCCCGTGGTACCGGCGACGCTGTTGAACACCGCCGGCATCGTCGGTGCGGCCATGGCAGTGGCCCAGGGGCTGAAGACGTGACGCCGCGCAGGGCGTGACCAGGGCTTTGACACACCGGGGACGGCGATGTCGTTACAATGGTCGTCACCGGTCATTCCAACCGAGAAACCAAGACCTCGTCCACGGCGGCTCATGCTGCCGTGTCGCGTCTGGTGACAGACGACAGAAGACACCACAGAAGACAGTTCGAAAGGTTGTACGTGGCAGCCATCACGACCCACCAGGGTGATGCAGAGGCCGAGTCGACGGAGTCGACCCCAGCCGCGACCGACGCCCCGGCGAAGCGAACCGCCAAGAAGGCTGCGAAGAAGACCGCTGCCCGCAAGGCCCCCGCCAAGAAGGCCCCGGCGAAGAAGGCCACCAAGAAGGCGGCACCGAAGAAGGCCGCCAAGAAGGCCGCGTCCGCGGAGGGTTCCGGCGACGATCCGAACGCCGAGCCCGACGACCCGGACTCGATCGACGACATCGACGGTCCCGACGCCGAACTCGAGGACGTCGAGATCGACGACGACCTGGAGGTCGACGACGACGACTCCGAGGACGAGTCGGAGGACGACGAGTCCGAGGAGGCGACCGCGCCCGCCGCCGGCGGCGCGGCCCCGGCCGCCGCGAAGGCCGCGTCCAAGGACGAGGCCGCCGCCGCGAAGTCCGGCGACTTCGTCTGGGACGAAGAGGAGTCCGAGGCGCTGCGTCAGGCCCGCAAGGACGCCGAGCTCACCGCCTCCGCCGACAGTGTCCGCGCGTACCTGAAGCAGATCGGCAAGGTCGCCCTCCTCAACGCCGAGGAAGAGGTCGAACTCGCCAAGCGCATCGAGGCCGGACTGTTCGCCACCGAACGTCTTCGGCGCATCATGGATGCCGGCGAGAAGCTCAGCACCGCCCAGAAGCGTGACCTGAACTGGATCTCCCGCGACGGCAACCGCGCCAAGAACCACCTGCTCGAGGCGAACCTGCGCCTCGTCGTGTCGCTGGCCAAGCGCTACACGGGCCGCGGTATGGCGTTCCTGGATCTCATCCAGGAGGGCAACCTCGGTCTGATCCGCGCGGTCGAGAAGTTCGACTACACCAAGGGCTACAAGTTCTCGACGTATGCCACCTGGTGGATCCGTCAGGCGATCACCCGCGCCATGGCCGACCAGGCCCGCACCATCCGTATCCCGGTGCACATGGTCGAGGTCATCAACAAGCTCGGTCGCATCCAGCGTGAACTCCTCCAGGACCTCGGCCGCGAGCCGACGCCGGAAGAACTCGCCAAGGAGATGGACATCACCCCGGAGAAGGTGCTGGAGATCCAGCAGTACGCCCGGGAACCCATCTCGCTGGACCAGACCATCGGCGATGAGGGCGACAGCCAGCTCGGCGACTTCATCGAGGACTCCGAAGCCGTCGTCGCGGTCGACGCGGTCAGCTTCACGCTGTTGCAGGATCAACTGCAGTCGGTGCTCGAGACCTTGTCCGAACGTGAGGCCGGCGTGGTCCGCCTCCGCTTCGGACTGACCGACGGCCAGCCCCGCACCCTCGACGAGATCGGGCAGGTGTACGGCGTGACCCGCGAGCGCATCCGTCAGATCGAGTCGAAGACGATGTCGAAGCTGCGTCACCCGTCGCGCTCGCAGGTCCTGCGCGACTATCTCGACTAGTCGGTGACGACAACACCCTGATCGCCCCCGGAACCTCACGGTTCCGGGGGCGATGTCGTTCTGCCACCCACATAGACATCGATCTGTCAATAGTTCTGCGCGCTCCGATTTGGACACGACCGGATTCTCGGGCTTTCGGGGACGCACTACATAGGATGGCGCGGTGACTTACGCAGTGACCGGGAGCAGACGCGGCGCCATGCTGGTGCGTCGTGCCACCGTCGACCTGCTGCGCACAGCATCGATGCTGTGTCTGTGACGCGACAGACCCCACCCGAGGGCGAGAACGCCACCTGCGATCCCCTCCTTCGCGTTCCACTTCGTCGCGGGCACCGAGTGCCTGCCCCAGCCTCGTCACGTCCCTGACGACGTGACTTCCCGGAAAGACCCACTATGAGAACGATTGTCCTGATCGGCCTCGTCGGCTTCGCTGCTCAGCTCGTCGACGGCAGTCTCGGCATGGCTTATGGCGTCACCACCACGACCCTCCTCCTCGCCATCGGTACCAACCCGGCTGCCGCCTCGGCCACCGTGCACCTGGCCGAGATCGGCACCACGCTGGTCTCCGGCGTCTCGCACTGGAAGTTCGGGAACGTCGACTGGCGCGTCGTGCGCCGTATCGCGATTCCGGGAGCCATCGGCGCCTTCCTCGGCGCCACGATCCTGTCGAATCTCTCCACCGAGACCGCTGCGCCGGTCATGGCCGTGATCCTGCTGCTGCTGGGGCTCTACATCCTGGTGCGGTTCACTTTCCAGGGCATCCCCCGCCACAACCTCGGCAAGCCGCTGCGCAAGCGATTCCTCAGCCCGCTCGGATTCGTCGCCGGATTCGTCGACGCCACCGGTGGCGGCGGTTGGGGTCCGGTCGGCACCCCGGCCATCCTGGCCAGCGGCCGTCTCGAGCCCCGCAAGGTGATCGGTTCGATCGACACGAGCGAGTTCATCATCGCCGTCGCAGCGAGCCTCGGCTTCCTGTTCAGTCTCGGTTCGCAGGGAATCAACTTCGCATGGGTCGCGGCCATCCTCGTCGGCGGCGTGATCGCCGCTCCGATCGCGGCCTGGCTCGTGCGTCACATCCCGCCGCGTCTGCTGGGCGCCTCGGTCGGCGGCCTGATCGTCCTCACGAACACCCGCAGCCTGCTGAAGAGCGACTTCATCGACGCCCCCGGCTCGGTGCGCAACGTCTTCTACATCGTGATCGCCATCGCCTGGGCCGCGGCGTTCGCCTACTCGCTCCGCGAGTACCTGCGCGACCGGGAGAACGAGTCCTCCGACGCGGTCACCCATTTCCGCGAGGAGCAGGAAGAGGCGCTCGTGGGCGCCGAGGGCGCGGAACGCCCCGGCTCCGAGGGAACGTCGACGTCGGACATCCCGGCCGCCGACTCCGCACCCGAACCCGATGCGGGTGCGAGCGGAACACACACCCCCACGCGGACGAGCTGACCGAACGACTCGTCCCGCGCACAACGCGTAGAGTGGTGCGACCCGGCCCCATGGCCGGGTCGCATTGCGTTCGGGCGATCGTTGTCGAGTTGTTGCCTGGTGTAAACGGTGAGTGACGACACACCGAGAGCACCGTCGGAACAATACGAACGCCCCGAGCGTCTGACAGAGTGAGGTTGACGCATCGCCCGGATGTGTCGGCTCGAAGGGAAGGCGACCGGACACCCGGCGCCGGACCGGGACGGAGGAACGAACATGACTGACATCGCCACCACAGCCCCGATCTACCTGCCGCTCACTGCCGCCGATCGCTGCGATCGCTGCGGCGCCGCAGCCAAGGTACGGGCCGTCCTGCCCAAGGGCGGCGAACTTCTCTTCTGCCGCCACCACTTCAACGAGCACGAGGCCCGCCTTGTCGAGTTGAGCGCCACCGTCGTCGAATCCGCCGGCGAGCTGGTCTGACACCTCCGACGATCGAACGCGGGCTTTCCCTACGCGCACAGAGCCCGGCCGGAGCAATCCGGCCGGGCTCTGTCGTGTCCGGGGCCTGTTCCGGGCCGACCGACCAGCGCCGCTGCGCAGCCTCTGTCAGCGCCATTCGCGCAGTGTCTATCAGCGCCACTCGCGCAGTGCGGCGATCCGTTCCTTCAGCTGATCGGCGCTCGCCATGGCGGTCGGGGGCCCGCCCAGCCGAGTCCGCAACTCGTTGTGCACCATGCCGTGTGGTTTGCCCGTGCGGTGATGATGCATCGCGACGAGCGTATTCAGTTCCTTGCGCAGGGCGTGCAAATTCTCGCCGGTGGTTCCCGCCGGCCGGCCGGGAGTGGGCGGCTCGGCAGCCGACGACTCCGAGGACGACGCGACCGTCCGCGCCGTGACCTGTTCCTCCTGGCGTTTGCGCAGGAGGGCACGCACCTGGTCGGCATCGAGCAGCCCGGGCAACCCCAGATAGTCCGACTCCTCGTCGCTACCGGCGAACGTGGCCGTGCCGAACGAGGTGCCGTCGAAGATGACCTGATCGAGTTCGGCGTCGGCATGCAGCGACTGGAACTTCGGCTCGTCCTCCCCCGGCTCGTCCTCCTGCTTGTTGGCGTCGATCAACAATTGGTCGTCGAGGCCGTCGCTCTCGCGGTGCGGCTTGCCGAGCACGTGATCGCGCTCGACCTCCATCTGGCTGGCGAGGTCGAGCAGCACCGGGACCGACGGCAGGAAGACGCTCGCGGTCTCACCCGGACGACGCGATCGCACGAACCGTCCGATGGCCTGGGCGAAGAACAGCGGCGTCGACGAGCTGGTGGCGTACACACCCACGGCCAGGCGGGGGACGTCGACACCCTCGGACACCATGCGGACCGCCACCATCCACTCGTCGGTGGACGCGGCGAACTGGCCGATCCTCGACGACGACTTCGGGTCGTCGGAGAGCACCAGCGTCGGCGGCTTGCCGGTGATGGCGGTGAGGAGTTCGGCGTAGTCGCGGGCCGCGGTCTGATCGGTGGCGATGACCAGCCCGCCCGCATCCGGTGTGCCGGTCGCACGGAGCTGTCCCAGCCGCGTGTGTGCGGCGGTGAGGACCGCCGGAATCCAGTCGCCGTGGGCGTCCAGCGCGGTACGCCAGGCGCGGGTGGTGTGCTCCGCGGAGAGCGGTTCACCCAGCCGGGCGGTGTACTCCTCACCCGCGCTGTCGCGCCAGCTGGCCTCACCGGAGTAGGCGAGGAACACGACCGGACGGACGACGCCGTCCTTCAGTGCGTCGGCGTAGCCGTAGGTGTGGTCGGCCTTGGAGCGCTGATGCCCGCCGGCCTCCGGTTCGTAGGTGACGAACGGGATCGGCGAGTCGTCGGAGCGGAAGGGTGTACCGGTCAGCAGGAGCCGGCGCTCGGCGTCGTCGAAGGCCTCCCGGATCGCCTCGCCCCACGACTTGGCATCGCCACCGTGGTGGATCTCGTCGAGGATGACCAGGGTGCGATAGTTCTCGGTGCGCACCCGGTGCCGGGCCGGATGGGCAGCCACCTGTGCATAGGTGACAACGACGCCGTGGAAGTCCGAGCTGGTCTGTCCGGCGGCGTTGGTGAACCGCGAGTCGAGCGCGATCCCGACCCGCGCGGCGGCCTCGGCCCACTGGTGCTTCAGGTGTTCGGTCGGGGCGACCACGGTGATCTTGTCGACGGTGCGGTCATCGAGGAGTTCGCGGGCGATACGCAGGCCGAACGTCGTCTTTCCGGCGCCCGGCGTCGCCACGGCGAGGAAGTCCTTCGGCTTCTGCGTCAGGTACTTGGTCAGCGCACGACGCTGCCAGGCGCGGAGCTGGAGTTTCGGGCCGGCGGTGGATCCGGGGGGTTCGGCTGACGTCACCTTCTGGGCTGCTCCTCCACGCGTGCGGGTTTCCGGCCGGACATGAAACGACCCCTCGCGTGCGGGACCCGCGCCCGAGGGGACCCGCCAACTGTACCGCCGAAGCGCGACACCTCCCGCATCCCGACACCGGGCCGCGGCGTCCGCCGCGACGGGCGCCCGTGGGCGATCCGAACGACTCGCCTGGTGACCCGGGTACCCAATCGGCCTCCCGATCGGGGATATTGAACACATCACAACGCGCAAGAGGAATCCGGTCCCACTGGCCGACGACCCGTCGTCGGTGGTTCCCGCCGTCCCGCCGGGTCCCGTGTCGACTGCGGTCACCGCGCCGATCGGCGACCCACTCGCCGATGTCGGGGCCGCGACCGAACCCCTGCGCGCGCCGCTGCGGTCCGCCCCGGCGTCCGGGGACGTCGAAGTCCTCCGCGGCGCGAAGGGGTCGACCGAACCGGACGCTGGGTCGGAGAAGACCGGGAACGACGATCCGGAACGAACCGAGGCGGCGTCCGAACCGGGTCTGCCGGTCCTGCCGAACATCCATCGCGTGGTCTGGCGCACCATCGTCAAGTCCTGGGACGACGGGATCATCGGCTGGGCCGCCCAGGCCGCGTTCTGGCAGGCGCTGTCGTTGCCGCCGCTGCTGCTCGGGCTGCTCGGCTCGGTCGGCTACGTCGCCGGCTGGTTCGGCCCAGACACCGTCGACGTCGTCTATGCCCGCATCATCGACTTCGCCGGACGAACCTTCACCCCGACGGTCGTCGACGACCTGATCACCCCGACCGTCGACAGCGTGCTCGGCCGCGGGCGGATCGGACTGATGTCGGTCGGTTTCGTCCTCTCGCTGTGGGCGGGATCGTCGGCGGTCTCGTGCTTCATCGCCTCGATCGCGCACGCACACGACCAGCACGAGGTCCGACACCCGGTGTGGCAGCGGTTCTTCGCGCTGTTCCTCTACGTCGGCTTCCTGAGCGTCGCCGTGTTCCTGCTACCCCTCGTCGCGCTCGGACCGAACTACCTGCGGGCGATCGTGCCGGAGTCGTGGGGATCGTTCGTCACCACCCTCATCGACTACGGCTACTTCCCGTTCGTCGCGGTCCTCCTGCTGTTCGTCCTGACGACGCTCTACCACCTCGCGCTGCCCAATCCCCTGCCGTGGCATCGGCTGATCGGCGGGGCGATCGTGGCCGGCGTGTTCTTCTGGGTCGCGAGCTACGTGCTGCGCATCTACCTGACCAAGATCACCGAGGCCGGGGTCTCCTACGGGGCGCTGGCCACACCGATCGCGTTCCTGCTCTTCACGTTCTCACTGGGCTTCGGCATCGTGATCGGCGCCGAGTTCAACGCGGCCGTGCAACAATTCTGGCCCGCGAAGGCGTCGACCACCACGCAGGTCCGGCACTGGGTGAACTCCCAGACCTCCGACTTCACCGGACAACTCCGGACCCTGCCCGACCGGCTGTCCTCCGGCCCGATCCGCCGGCAGGCGCGGCACCGCGACCGCGGCTGACCGGCGACGCCCTCCGATCAGCCGCGTCGCGTCACTTGCGCATCTTGTTGTAGATCTTCTTGCACTTCGGGCAGACCGGCGACCCGGGCTTGGCCGACCGCGTGACCGGGAAGGTCTCGCCGCAGAGGGCGACGACATGATTACCCATGACCGCACTCTCGGCGATCTTGTTCTTCTTCACGTAGTGGAAGAACTTGGGGCGATCGTCGTCACCCCGGTCGGTCGCGTCGGCATCGGGACGCTCGTCGGTCTTGGTGTCGGACCATTCGTCGAGGTCCGGGCGTTCGATGGTTTCGGTTCCCATTCGTCCATTGTGCGTCACAGCCGGGCCGACGGAACACCCGAGTGCGATAGACCGACAAAAGGAGGACAGTGGAGAGGGTGTTCGAACAAAGGGAATCCATGGGTGAGTCCGGTCGCGGACAGCACGGCCGCAACAGCACGTCGCCGCACGTCGACGAGCACGGACATCCCGCGTCGAAACGTCAGGGCGCCGAGGCCTACCTGATCACCGACGCACCGGACTCGCTCGAGGCCCAGCACCGAGCGCGTGTGCGTAAGTACCTGTTCCTCATGGCTTTCCGCGTGCCGGCGCTCGCCATCGCCGGTATCGCCTACGGCATCACCGGGTCCGGACTACTGGCGCTGGCCATCGTCGCGATCTCCATCCCGCTGCCATGGGCGGCGGTCCTGATCGCCAACGACCGTCCTCCGCGCAAGCGCGGCGAGGTCCCCCAGTACAAGTACGGCGCCGACCATCACGTCGTCGGACCCCCGGCACTGACCGACACCGGCACCGACCACCAGCTGTCGCGCACCATCGACGGGCAGGTCGTCGATCCCGACGACCCCCGCGCCTGACACCTCCGGACCACGGGTCGGCACCGCGGCCCCGTGCGTTCCCCGCGTTCCCTCGGGTTCCCCCGCGCGCGACATCTCAGCAACTTCTCAGCCGGTTGTCGAGTCGCGAAAAAGAATGCGCAGGTCACCAAGCCTCGGCGATGTTTGCTCCGAACCACTCTCGGGAACTATCGCCCACACAAGGGCGTTGGACCCAGTGAACGCACTCAAGTCAGGAGGCCGCATGTCACGCTCGACAGTTGCACGTTCGACCCCGACCAAAGGTTTCGCCGAAGTCACCCCTCCGGGTACCCGGCCGGCGATGACCGAACAGGATCTCGACGCCCAGTCTCCAGCAGCGGATCTGGTCCGTGTCTATCTGAACGGAATCGGTCGCACCGCACTTCTCAACGCGGAGCAGGAGGTCGAACTCGCCAAGCAGATCGAGGCCGGGCTCTACGCCAAACACGTTCTGGCCAACAAGAAGCGGCTGTCCGCGGCCAAGAAGCGTGACCTCGCGGTCATCGTCCGTGAAGGCGAGGCCGCCCGGGCCCACCTGCTCGAGGCGAACCTCCGCCTGGTCGTGTCGCTGGCCAAGCGCTACACCGGCCGCGGCATGCCTCTCCTCGACCTGATCCAGGAGGGCAACCTCGGTCTGATCCGGGCGATGGAAAAGTTCGACTACGCCAAGGGCTTCAAGTTCTCGACCTACGCCACCTGGTGGATTCGTCAGGCGATCACCCGCGGAATGGCGGACCAGAGCCGCACGATCCGGCTCCCCGTCCATCTCGTGGAGCAGGTCAACAAACTGGCCCGCATCAAGCGCGAGCTGCACCAGCAGCTCGGCCGCGAAGCGACCGACGACGAGCTGGCCAACGAATCGGGCATCCCCGCGGAGAAGATCGCCGACCTGCTCGACCACAGCCGCGATCCGGTGAGCCTCGACATGCCGGTGGGCAGCGACGAGGAAGCTCCCCTGGGCGATTTCATCGAGGACGCCGAGGCCACCTCCGCCGAGAACGCCGTCATCGCCGGCCTGTTGCACTCCGACATCCGCGCCGTCCTGGCGACGCTGGACGAGCGCGAGCAGCAGGTCATCCGGATGCGCTACGGCCTCGACGACGGCCAGCCGCGCACCCTGGATCAGATCGGCCGCATGTTCGGGTTGTCGCGCGAGCGCGTGCGTCAGATCGAGCGCGAGGTCATGGGCAAGCTCCGCCACGGCGACCGTGCCGAGCGCCTGCGCGCCTACGCCAGCTGAGCGTCCCCGCACGCTCCGCCGCCTCCTTCACTGAGTCCACTCGGTCACCCGAGTCGCCTGGGTCCGGTGTCCCGCCTGTCGGGCACCGGGCCCACGCGTATGCGGGCATTGAGAACGGCCGCGCCGTCGACCGAGGCCAGGATCGGATCGCAGACCACCTCGCGGACCTCCGGGATGTCGTCGGTGAGCGTCGAGATGCGCAGCAGCAGATCGGCGAGCGCCTCCTTGTCGGCAGGCTCCTCCCCGCGGTATCCCGACAGCAGCGGTGCCGAACGCGGCTCCTCGATCAGTTCCCGTGCATCGAGTTCGGACAGCGGGACGGCGCGGTAACCGTGATCGCCCAGCAGATCGAAGGTCCGCCCGGACAGACCGAACGACATCACCGAACCGAACGACGGATCGTCGCGCACCCGGATGACCGTGCCGACGCCCTTCGGCGCCATCTTCTGCACGTGCAGCACGCGGTCGCCGGTGAGTTCGGTCAGTTCGGCGAACGCCGTCACCACCGTCGTCGCGTCGGGTAGGTCCAGGCGCGCGCCCTCGCGATCGAGACGACCGCGCCACTTGTCCGACGTCGCCTTCACCGCCACCGGCAGCCCGAGTTCACGGGCCGCCGCGGATGCCTCGTGCATCGTGGTCACCTCGCGGAACGGGACCACGTCGATCCCGTACCAGCGCAACAGCTTCGCCGACTCCACATGCCCCAGCAACCGTTCGGCTGGACGACCGGTCGCACCGTCGCCGACCATCGCCTCGCGCACGAACATCCGTGCGGCCTCGGGATCGGTGCCGTCGGGACGGTGGACCACCGATTCCGGCCGCAGGCGCCACCGGGCGTACTGCCACGCCCTCGCCAGTGACGCGGCCGCGCGCTCGGGCGAGCCGTACGACGGAATCGACCCCTTGGTCGGCATGCCGTTCGGGCCGGGCCGAGTCAACCCCGGCGGGATGCCGTCGACGGCTAGGAAGGTCGTGACGATCGGCTTGTCGGCGTCGGCGTCGGGGGTGTTGGCCGCCGCCATGAGCGCCCGGGCGTGCCAGTCGGCGCCGACCGCGACCGGCGGCACGAACACGACGATGATCCCGTCCACGCCCGGGTCGGCCATGGCCGCCGAGACCGTCGACTCGAACTCCTCCTCCGAGGCGCCGGCACCGAGATCGACGGTGTCGACGACCTCGAGGCCGCCGTTGCGCGCGGTGTCCGCCGCCAGGCTGCCCAGCACCGACGAATTGCCGATGATGCGGACGCGCGGGCCGCGCGGCAGCGGCTGATAGGCGAACACGGCCGCGCAGTCGAACAACTCGGGGATCGTGTCCACCTGGATGACGCCGGCCTGTTCGAGCATCATGCGGGCGATCTGGTCGTCGAGGGTGGCCGCCGAGCGCGCCGCCCGGACCGGCGTCATCGCACCCCGGCCGGATTTGACCGCGATGATCGGCTTCGAGCGTGAGACCCGCCGCGAGATCCGGGAGAACTTGCGCGGGTTACCGAAGCTCTCCAGGTAGAGCAGGATGACGTCGGTGGTGGCGTCGGTGTCCCAGTACTGCAGGAGGTCGTTGCCGGACACGTCCGCGCGGTTGCCGGCCGAGGCGAACGTCGACAGGCCGATCTGGCGACGGGCCGCGGTGTCGAGGATCGCGATGCCCAGGGCGCCCGACTGACAGAAGAACCCGACCCGGCCGGCGGCCGGGATGCGCGGCGCCAGGGTCGCGTTGAGCGCGACCGCCGGGTCGTTGTTCGCAACGCCCAGCGCGTTCGGCCCGACCAGTCGCATCCCGTGCTCGCGGACCTGGGCGACCAGGCGGCGCTCGTTCTCGAGGCCCTCCTCCTCGCCGGACTCGCCGAAGCCCGACGACACCACGACGAGCGTGCGCACACCCTTGACCAGGCAGTCGTCGAGCACGTCGTCGACGCGCGCGGCCGGCACCGCGACCACCGCGAGGTCGACGGGGTCGGGGATGTCGCGGACGGTCTCGTAGGCCCGGATCCCCCGCACCGACGGCGGTCGTTCCCGGGTGCGACGACGCGCCGGCGTCGGTTCGCGGCCGACACCGGGCCGTCCCGGCTCGGGCTCCTCCTCGACCCGGGCGGGGCCGTTGACCGGGAACACCGGCCCGGTGAATCCCCCGGCGATGATGTTGGCCAACAGGGCGTTTCCGACCTTGTTCGGGTCGGTCGAGGCCCCGATCACCGCGACCGAGGCGGGTCGCAGCAGATTGGCGACGCTGCGGGCCTCCGACGCGCGTTCACGGGCGTTGCGCACCGACAGCAGCGCCTCGGTGGGGTCGATGAGGAACTCGACGTGCACGGTCGAGCCGTCGAAGCTCCGTGCGAGTTGATACCCCGCGTCGCGGAACACCGCGACCATGTTCGGGTTCTCGCTGAGGACCTCGGCCTCGAAACGGGTGAACCCGTTCTCCGCCGCCGCACCGGCCAGGTGTTCGAGCAGGATGGGTCCGAGGCCGCGGCCCTGGTGTTCATCGGCGACGACGAACGCCACCTCGGCCGATTCGGGTTTGCCGTCGAAGCCGAGACCCTCGTAGATGCCGACCGCGATGATCTCGCCCCCGAGTTCGGCGACGATCGCGACACGCTGCTGGTGGTCGACGGTCGTCATCCGGGCCACCTCGCGCGGCGGCAGGGTCGGGGTCGGACCGAAGTACCGCATGTACCGGGTGCGCTCGGAGAGCTTGGAGTGGAAGGCCACGATGCGGTCGGCGTCGTCGGGCACGATCGGTCGCAGGTGCACGACGCCGCCATCGGAGGCCAGCACATCGGCGATCCAGTGCCGCGGATAGTCCCACGGGCTACGCGGTTCCGGCTGATCGGCCATGGCGGGAGCGCCTGCGGGCGCGGTGGCGTCGGCGGTCGAGGTGTCGTCAGTCACGGGGGTCCTCCGGGTCGAGACCGTGGAGCGGGTAGACCGCGCGTCGGGTGGCGAGGATCGCGCGGTCGGTCTGGCGTTGGGCGTTGGCCGCGACACCGTCGGGTGGTTCCTGGCCGGCGTCGCCGGCCCACGGCTGGTAGTCGACGATGCCCCCGTCGCCCATGACCCGAACGGGCGGGGCGGCATAGTCGGAGTGCACCTGCTCGGAGATCTGTTCGGCTGTGGCACACCAGGATTCGTCAATAACCGACGATACATCGACCTCGCGACCGAGGGCGACGCCCAGCAGATGCGTCCAGCTGCGCGGCACCACGTTGACGACGCCGTAGCCACCGCCGCCGACCGCGATCCAGCGGCCCTCGCAGTACTTGTCGGCGAGGTCGCGCATGGCGATCATCGCCGCCCGCTGTCCGTCGACGGTCAGCGAGAGGTCGGTCAGCGGATCGGCGCGGTGGCTGTCGGCACCGCACTGGCTGACGATGATCTGCGGCCGGAACTCGGCGATCAGCGACGGCACCACGGCGTGGAAGGCGCGTAGCCACAACCGGTCCTCGGTGTTGGGCATGAGGGCCAGGTTGACCGCGCTTCCCGCCGCGTCGCCGTCCCCGACCTCGGTCGGCCATCCGGTGCCGGGCCACAGGGTCGCCGGGTGCTGGTGCAGCGAGACCGTCATCACCCGCGGGTCGGCGGAGAACTCGACCTGGACGCCGTCGCCGTGGTGGGCGTCGACGTCGATGTAGGCGATGCGGTCGAAACCGTGGTCGAGCAGATATCTGATCGCGATGGCGCAGTCGTTGTAGATGCAGAATCCGGCGGCGCGCGAGCGCATCGCATGATGCATGCCGCCGCCGATGTTGACCGCTCTCGTCGCCGCCCCGGAGACGACCGTCTGCGCCGCGGCCAGCGTGCCGCCGACGAGCAGGCGCGCGGCCTCGTGCATCCCGGTGAAGACCGGGTTGTCGGCGTCGCCGAGGCCGAACAACCGCTCGAGCAACGGCCCCGACAGCGACGCCGTCCCCGAACCGACCGCACGGACCGCGTCGATGTAGTCGCGGCTGTGGACGACGGTCAGGGCGTCGTCGTCGATGGCCTGCGGCGGGATCGTCTCGACGTCGTCGAGGACTCCGAGGCTCTGCGCGAGGGTCATCGTGAGGGCGAGTCGGACCGGGTTCATCGGGTGCGTGTGGGCCCATCGGTAGGACAGGAAGTCCTCGCTCCAGATGACGGCCGTCGTCATCGGGCGCTCGTAGTGTTGATCACGACCTCAGGCTAGTGGTACACATCGCGCAGCGGCCACGGATGTCGCGTCGGACACGAGTGCGCGCCACGTACCGCCGCCCCGGGACTCCCCGGTCGCGGTGAGATCGCGGTCACCACTCCCGAAGAGGGTAATCTTGGCGGGGACGAAAGGGATTGCGCACAGTGAACGACCTGGTTGACACCACCGAGATGTACTTGCGAACGATCTACGATCTCGAAGAAGAGGGCATCGTGCCGCTGCGGGCGCGGATCGCCGAGCGTCTGGACCAGTCCGGTCCCACCGTGTCGCAGACCGTTGCCCGCATGGAGCGCGACGGTCTCCTCCGGGTCGCCGGGGACCGGCACCTCGAACTGACCGACCGCGGACGCACGCTCGCCGTCGCGGTGATGCGCAAGCATCGCCTCGCCGAGCGCCTCCTGGTCGACGTCATCGGAATGCCCTGGGATCAGGTCCACGAGGAGGCCTGCCGCTGGGAGCACGTGATGAGCGAGAACGTCGAACGCCGCCTGCTCGCGGTCCTCGAATACCCGACGACCTCGCCCTACGGAAACCCCATCCCGGGACTGGAGTTGCTGGGCGTGGAGGTGCCGAGCTCCGACGACGGCGCCACCCGCCTCGCCGACCTCCCGCCGGGCGAGACGGTGCCGGTCATCGTGCGTCGCCTGTCCGAACACGCCCAGTCCGACACCGAACTGATCGGCGCGCTGCGCGAGGCGGGCGTGGTTCCCAACGCCCGTGTGACGGTGTCGAACACGGCCGGCACGATCACGATCGACACACCCGGTCACGACGGCCTCGAACTCTCGTCCGACATGGCGCACTCGCTGTTCGTCGAGAAGGTCGTCGAGAAGGTCTGACACAGCAAGGTCTGACACAGCAAGGTCTGCAGTGGTCACCCGGCGGTACGCAGTGTCGCCGCCGGAATGACGACGCCGAGGCGTTTCGCGGCGTCGTAGGACTTCTCGATGGTGCCCCACAGCCTGGCCGGGCGGACACCTGCCCGCAGGGCGGTGTCGAGCAGCGTGGCCAGGTGGTCGGTGTCCGTGCCCGCAAGCGCGACGTCGAGGGCGACACCGGTGTAGGCGCCGTCCCCGCCGATGTAGTGCAGGTGTGCGAGAAGTGTTGCGGCGGTGGACCTTCCGCGTCCGGTCAGACGGCGGGTGAGTTCTCGCCAGAGGTGTTCGGCGGCTCCCCGGAGTTCGGTGACGGCCAGGGCGAGCGCGGCGTCGCGGACGTCGGGGCGCAGGATCGCCCGTTCCAGTCGGTCCAGTTCGCCACAATCCAGGGGTTGTTCCGCTTCGATCATCGCGCTGATGACCAGGTCGAGTGCCCGTGTCGAGGCCTCGACGTCCTCTTCCTCGGGTTCGAACAAATCGAGATCGCTCTGATCCAGATCGATGCCGCGGCACGCCCGACAGTCCGGCAGCGGACGTCCCGGACCGCATTCGCCGTCGAGCGGTTCGAGCATCGTCCGCATCTCCGAGCGCCGGGCAAGAATCCGTCGCCCCGAGCGCACCGCCTCCGCGACCGCGGTCGGACTCGTGTGCGGATCGTCGAGTTGTCCGGCCGACCCCGCGGACACGTCGACCGACCAGGCCCGGTCCTCCGGACACCAGATGGTCGACCAGTGCACGCCGGCATCGAAGCCCGGCATCACGAAGCCGGCGGCGACACCACCGACATCGGCGAAGTACCGGTCGCTCATCGCGAGGATCCGCCGATAGCGACGGTCGTCCGCCGGGTAGCGGTCATCGGCGATCACGACCACGATCTCCTCGATGCCGTAGGTGGACGTGATCTCCCCGAGTCCGGCGAGGACGACGACCAGTTCGCGCGTGGGGCTGCCGTCGGGTTCGAGGGCGAGGTCGTGCCGCATGGTCGCGTTCACCGTGCGGTCGCCGGCGATGGCGATCGCGATGATCGACCGCTCGGGGACGAACCCCAGTCGAGCGGGGATCGAGGTGAGCAGCGTCGTCGGGTCGTGGGGGCCGTGCGGTGGTGGTTCGAGGATCTGCATGGCGACAGCGTCACCCGCAGCGAAGCCGCTCGAACGGCGGTCGACACACGCTGTGGACAACCGGGGAAGGTCATCCACAGGGCGGTACTGGTCAGCCGAACGCGGCCGCGAGCGCCTTTCCGAACAGCGTGTCGAGCGCGGCGGACGCTTCGGGAGGTACGGGACCTGCTGCGGGCCAACGGTATTCGGTGTACACCCGGACGCCGTCCCGCTCGCCGAGCAGCGTGAGAGCGCTCGTGGTGGACGGGACACCGCCGCCGGTCACGATCGTGCGGCGGATCGTCGCGGTGTCGACCCCGTCCGGCGCCGGCGGTGGGGGCAGCACCTCGGTGGTGATCGTCGAAGACGCCCCGAACGTGGTCGTGGTGGTCTCAGGGCAGCGCTCGGCCGACTCGACCACGTCGCCGAGCGGCGTCTCGACACCGGCCACGACCGAGGTGAGGGTGGCCCGCTCCCCCGGGCCGGGACCCAGGAACGCGACCGCTCCGTCCGCGGAGACGGACGCGGGTGCACACTCCGGCGGCGACACCTCGGTGCCCGTCTGTCCGGGCATCGGCGCCCCGGTCACGTCGGCCAGCGCGTTCGCGACCGCCGACGTCGGGATGGGACTCGCGGCGCCGTCCGGGAAGTCCGCGGCCTCGACCGATCGCGCGGACAGGTCCGGACTCGACGGCTCCGGCTGACCGCCGACCGAGCAGGCGGACAGCAGGAGCGCCGCGGCGACGAGACCGGCCACCGCGCCGGGAACGAGGCGGCCGGACAGGGACAGGCGCAGTCGGGGCGCATGCGGCTCGATCACAACGGTCTACTGTGCCACCGGCGCCTTCGCCAGGTGTCGAGGACACACCCCTGGGGAACAACAAACAGGAACACCAACTGGGGGAATCACCGGTGTGTCGAGGTGGTTGCACCGAGGCGAGTGGCCACCGCCGGGTGCGGTGCGAGACAATGGACGTTCAGCTGTCTCTTCCGGGACAGCTGCCAGCAGAAGGAGGGACGACGTGGACGAGCAGCCCGCGCGCAACGACGCGCTGTATGAACTCGCCTTTCCCGCTCCGCAGGTGACCCGGCCCGACGGCACGGGTCCGGTACTGATCCACGCGCTCGAGGGCTTCGCCGACGCCGGGCACGCGGTCGCGCTGGCCGCGACGCACCTCCGCGACAGCCTCGAGTCCGAGTTGGTCGCGACCTTCTCCTCCGACGAGCTGATGGATTACCGGTCACGCCGGCCGACCATCTCGTTCAGCGGCGAGACCTTCACCGACGTCGAGATGCCGACGCTGGCGCTGCACGCGATCCGCGACAACTCGGGCAAGGGTTTCCTCCTGCTCGCCGGTTCCGAACCCGACCTCCGGTGGGAGCAGTTCGTCGACGCGGTCCGACGCCTGAGCGACGGACTCGGCGTCACCGATGTCATCGGCCTCAACGCGATCCCGATGGCCGTGCCGCACACCCGACCGCCGTCGATCACGGCGCACGGCAGTGATCCCGACGCCCTCGGTGACCTGCCCCGGTGGGGATCGGCGATGAAGCTGCCCGCCAGCGCGTCGATGCTCCTCGAGTTGCGGATGGGCGAACACGACTACCGGGCGTCGGGCCTGTCGGTACATGTCCCGCACTATCTCGCGCAGACCAACTACCCGGCGGCGTCCGCACGCCTGCTGGCGGCGGTCGCCGAGCTCGCCGGTCTCGACCTCCCCCTCGCCGCTCTCGACAGCGCCGCCGAGAAGGTACGCGCACAGGTGGACAACGAGGTCGAGGGCAACTCGGAGATCGAGTCCGTGGTGGCTGCGCTGGAGACCCAGTACGACACGTTCACCCAGGCCGCGCAGGAACGCTCGTCGCTGCTCGCCGCCGAGGAATCGCTGCCCAGCGGTGACGAACTCGGCGCCGAACTCGAACGGTTCCTGGCCGAGCAGACCGGCGACGGTGAGGCCGACCCCGGGGACGAGGGTCCGCGATCACCGATCTGATCCCGGACACCGCACCGATACCCGCGCCGCACGTCCTGGTCCCCACCGACGACGAGGACACCGCACTCGAGCGGTACACCGAGTGGTGGACGGGACGCGGCCTCGACCTCTACCCGCATCAGGAGGAGTCGCTTCTCGAGCTCCTCGCCGGCAGCCACGTGATCCTGGCGACGCCGACCGGCTCGGGCAAATCACTCGTCGCGGCGGGCGCGCTGTACTTCGCGCGCTGCCGCGGCGAGCGTGCGTTCTACACCGCACCCATCAAGGCGCTCGTCAGCGAGAAGTTCTTCGAGCTGTGCGCCATGTTCGGCGCCGACCAGGTCGGACTGCTGACCGGCGACGCCGCGGTCAACGCCGACGCGCCCATCGTGTGTGCGACCGCCGAGATCGTCGCCAACCTCGCCCTCGCCGCCGGCGGTGCGAGCGACATCGGCACCCTCGTCGCCGACGAGTTCCACTACTACGGCGAACCCGACCGCGGCTGGGCCTGGCAGGTCCCGCTCATCGAATTGCCGTCGACGCAGTTCCTGCTGATGTCGGCGACGCTCGGCGACGTGTCGTTCTTCGTCGACGACCTGACCCGGCGCACCGGACGCGAGACGGTCGAGATCACCGGCGCCGAGCGTCCGGTCCCCCTGGACCACGCCTACGCGATGACCCCGATCCACGAGACGATCGAGGAGCTCGTCGACCGGGGACGGGCGCCCATCTACGTGGTGCACTTCACCCAGGCCGCCGCGGTGGACCGCGCGCAGGCGCTGCTCAGCGTCCGGATCTGCGACAAAGCGGAGAAGGCGGCGATCGCCGAGGCGATCGGTGACTTCCGGTTCTCCACCGGCTTCGGCAACACACTGTCCAAACTGCTGCGCGCCGGTATCGGCGTCCACCACGCCGGGATGCTCCCCCGTTACCGCCGTCTGGTCGAACGTCTTGCGCAGCAAGGGCTGCTGAAGGTGATCGCCGGCACCGACACCCTCGGCGTCGGCATCAACGTGCCGATCCGCACGGTCCTGTTCGCGGCCCTGAGCAAATACGACGGACGGCGGGTCCGGCGGCTGCGGGCACGCGAGTTCCATCAGATCGCCGGCCGGGCCGGGCGGGCCGGTTTCGACACGATCGGCTATGTCGTCGCGCAGGCTCCCGACCACGACGTGGAGAACGCCCGTGCGGTGGCCAAGGCCGGCGACGATCCCAAGAAGCTCCGAAAGCTGGTGCGCAAGAAGCCACCCGAGGGTTTCGTCTCGTGGGGGGAGAAGACCTTCCTCCAGCTCGTCGATGCGCCCGACGAGCCCCTGCGCAGCCACTTCCAGATGACGACGGCCATGCTCCTCGAGGTACTCGGCCGACCGGGCGACTGTTTCGCCGCGGTCCGCCACCTTCTCGAGGACAATCACGAACCGCGCGACCGCCAGCTGCGCACCATCAAGCACACGATCGAGCTCTACCGGGGGCTCCGGGACGCGGGCATCGTCGTGCAACTCGCCGAACCCGACGACACCGGCCGGCACATCGCCCTGAGCGTGGACATGCCGGAGAACTTCGCGTTGACCAACCCGCTGTCCGCCTTCGCGCTGGCGACGTTCGAGATCCTCGACCCCGAGTCGTCCACTCACGCACTCGATGTGGTCTCCATCCTCGAATCGACCCTGGAGAACCCGCGACCCCTGCTGCTGGCCCAGCGCAAGGTCGCGCGCGACGCCGCGATCGCGGAGATGAAGGCCGACGGCATCGAGTACGAGGAGCGGATGTCGCGCCTGGAGGAGATCACCTGGCCGCAGCCGCTGGCCGAGGAGATCTACGCCGCGTTCGACATCTATCGTCGCGGGCACCCGTGGGTGTCGTCGTTCCCGCCGGCGCCGAAGTCGGTGCTCCGCGAGATGCTGGAGAAGGCCATGACCTTCACCGAGCTGATCTCCGCGTACGGGCTGGCGCGCAGCGAGGGCGTGCTGCTGCGCTATCTGTCGGACTGCTATCGCGTTCTCCGGCAGGGCGTTCCGACGAGCGTCGTGACCCCCGAGATCGAGCGGATCGTCGAGGAGCTGGGCACCATGGTCCGTGAGGTCGACTCGAGTCTCGTCGACGAGTGGGAGGCTCTCGCCGCACAGGCGGCCGCGGCCGAGATGGCCGGCGGCACGGTCTAGAGCGCGGACACGGCACCGGTCGCGCCGACGAGATCGCCGATGAGAGAGCCCAGTTCGCGGTAGGCCTCGTCGTGGCGCGCGGACGCCCGGAAGACCAGGCCGATCCGCCGCCCCGGCCGCGGGGCCGCGAAGGTCGCGGTGGCCAGATCACCCGACGCCGTCTCGGAGGCCACCGCCGTCTGCGGGATGAGCGTCACGCCGAGTCCGCCGACGACGCAGTGCACCGCGGTGGTCAGCGAGGCGGCCCGGGTCTGACCCAGATCGGGCCGCACGCCCGCGAGCCGGCACACCTCGAGCGCCTGATCGCGCAGACAGTGCCCCTCGTCGAGGAGGAGGAGCGGCAGGTCGGCGAGCGCGGTGGGATCGACGCGGCGGCGTCCGGCCAGCGCGTGACCGGACGGGAGTGCGAGAACGAAATCCTCACGATAGATGGGAACTTCGACGATGCCGGGCATGTCGACGGGGAGAGCGAGCAGCGCGACGTCGAGCGTGCCGGTGCGCAGTTGTTCGATGAGGCGGGCGGTCTGTTCCTCCACCACCCGGGGTACGAGGTCCGGGAGCCGTTGCCCGAGTCCGCGCAGCAGCGTCGGCAGGACGTAGGGCGCCACCGTGGGGATGACCCCCAGCCGCAGCGGCCCGCTGAGCGGTCGGCCCGTTCCGGCGGCCGCCGAGGTGAACTCGTCCATGGCCTCGGTCACCGCGATCGCTCGCGGGAGGAGTTCGTCACCCTCGGCGGTCAACAGGACACGCCGCGTGGTGCGTTCGACGAGGGTCACACCGAGACCGGACTCCAACGCCGACAACGCCTGCGACAGCGATGGCTGACTGACACCGAGATCGGCTGCCGCAGTGCCGAAGTGGCGTCGATGCGCGAGTGCGACGAAGGCACGCAACCCGGCCACGGTCGGCTGATAAGTTCTATCGGACATGCTTATCAGTGTAGTGCTAGTCATCACGTTTCGTTTTCGACCGGAATCCGGCACGATGGTACCCGTACGTCGCGAAACTCATTCGCGCGCAGATTCCGTACATTCACCAGCTGAAGGAGCGACACATGGCCCTGCTCACCATCGGTGACCAGTTCCCTGCCTACAACCTCACCGCCGTCATCGGTGGCGACCTCAGCAAGGTCAATGCCCAGCAGCCCGACGACTACTTCACCACCGTGTCGTCCGACGATCACCCCGGTCAGTGGCGCGTCGTGTTCTTCTGGCCGAAGGACTTCACCTTCGTGTGCCCGACCGAGATCGCCGCGTTCGGCAAGCTGAACGACGAGTTCGCCGACCGCGACACCCAGGTGCTCGGCGCCTCGGTGGACAACGAGTTCGTCCACTTCCAGTGGCGCGCACAGCACGAGGACCTCAAGACCCTCCCGTTCCCGATGCTGAGCGACCTCAAGCGCGAACTCGCCACCGCCGCAGGCGTTCTCAATGCCGACGGCGTCGCCGACCGCGCCACCTTCATCATCGACCCGAACAACGAGATCCAGTTCGTGTCGGTCACCGCGGGCTCCGTGGGCCGCAACGTCGACGAGGTCCTGCGCGTCCTCGACGCACTGCAGTCCGACGAACTGTGCGCCTGCAACTGGAAGAAGGGTGACCCGACGATCGACGCCGGCGAGCTCATGACGGCCGGCGTCTGAGAGGAGAACAGATGAGCATCGACAACCTGAAGGAAGCACTTCCCGAGTACGCCAAAGACCTCAAGCTCAACCTCGGTTCGATCAGCCGCACCACCGCGCTGACCGAGGAGCAGCTCTGGGGAACCCTGCTGTCGACCGCTGCCGCCACGCGAAACGCCAAGGTGCTCAGCGAGATCGCCGACGAGGCCGCCGACACGCTGTCCGCCGAGGCCTACAACGCCGCGCTCGGCGCCGCGTCGATCATGGGGATGAACAACGTGTTCTACCGGGGTCGCGGCTTCCTCGACGGCAAGTACGACGACCTGCGTCCGGGCCTGCGAATGAACATCATCGGCAACCCCGGCGTCGACAAGGCCGTTTTCGAGCTGTGGTCGTTCGCGGTGTCCTCGATCAATGGCTGCGGTCATTGCGTCGCCGCGCACGAGAACACCCTGCGCGAGGCCGGCGTCGACCGTGAGGCGATCCTCGAGGCGCTCAAGGTCGCGTCGATCGTCAGCGGTGTCGCCCAGGCGATCGCGACCACCGAGGTGCTCGCCAACGCCTGATCCGTCGCATGTGAGACGACGACGGGGCCCGGCTGCGCTACGCAGCCGGGCCCCTTCGTGACGCGCCCTCCGCAAGCTCCATGCGCTCCTCAGGGAGCAGAACGAGACGCGCCCTCCGCAAGCTCCAGGCGCTCCTCAGGGAGCAGCACGAACGGGCGCCCCAGGGTCAGCTCAGCGCCGCGCGCATCCGGTCGGCGAGTTCGCCGACCTCGGCGGTCGTCATCACGAACGCGGGCGAGATCTGCAGCGCCCCTTGACCTGCGGCCCGGGTGCTCACCCCGTGTTCGCGCAGCTTGACCACCGTCGCCGGGGCCGTCGCGGGGTCGGCCAGCTGTACCGCGGTGACCGCGCCGAGTCCGGTCCGGACCTCGGCGACCGTGTCGAGGTCGGCGAGCGGCGACAGCGCGGCGGCGAGGTCGCCCTCGAGCCGTGTCGCCTCGGCGAGCAGGTTCTCTCGCCGGATGATCTCGAGGTTCGCGAGGGCCGCCGCCGCCGCGCCCGCGTGGCCGCCGTAGGTGTACCCGTGCCGCCACCAGACGCCACCGGCGAAGAACGGCTCGGCGATCCGCGGTGCGATGAACACCGCGCCCATCGGGACATACCCCGAGGTGAGCCCCTTGGCGGTGGTGATCATGTCCGGTTCGAGGCCGAATCGTGCGGAGGCGAACCAGGATTCGCCGCCGATGCGGCCGAAGCCGGTGACGACCTCGTCGACGACGAAGAGGATGTCGTGGTCGCGGCAGATGCCCCGCACCTCGGCGAGGTAGCCCTCCGGCGGGAGATAGATGCCGCCGGCCCCGATGATGGGCTCGCAGAAGAACGCGGCGATGTTGTCGGCGCCCACGCGCTCGATGAGACCGAGCAGGCTCTTCGCGTCGTCCCAGTCGACGTTCTGGACGTCGTGCATGAGTTCGCCGTAGCCGTCGTGGTTGAGCGGGATGCCCGCCAGCGAAGTACCCGCGGCATGCATCCCGTGATAGGCCTTGGTGCGGCTGACGACGACCCGCTTGGACTCGCGTCCCTGTTCCACCCAGTAGCGGCGGGCGAGTTTGACCGCAGTGTCGATGGAGTCGCTGCCGCCGGAGGTGAAGAAGATCTTCGATCCGGGTACCGGCGCGATGGCGCCGAGCTCCTCGGCGAGCCGCAGGGTGACGTCGCTCGCGAAGTCACCGAAGTTGGAGTAGTGCGCGAGGGTGCCGAGCTGGCGCGCGACGGCATCGGCGATCTCGGTCCGGCCGTGCCCGACGTTGGTGAACCACAGTCCGGCGGTCGCATCCAGGTAGGAGTTGCCGTCGCGGTCGAAGATCCGCGCACCCTCTCCCCTGGTCACGACGAACGGCCCGCTCGCGGTCACCGCACCCATGTCGGCGAAACCGTGCCATAACGATCCAGTACCAGTGCTCGAACCATCAGCCATGGCCCCATGATGCCGGTCCACGCGGCCCACGCGGCCACTGGGGTGAACCGGCCTCGGCGCTTCCCCATATCCTGGAGTGATCATGTCGGCCCCGTCCTCGTCACCTGACCCGTCCCCGTCTCCACCGGACACCGCTGCATCGGACATCCCCCGCTCGGATCTGCTCCGCGCACTCGACGACCTGGGCCTCGTCGACGCCGACCGGTTGCGTCGTCGCATCGATCGGCTCGCCGCGCGCCCGGATGCCGCGAAGTGGCGACAGTTGGTCGCCGATGTCGACAAGGCACGCGCCCGTCTCGACCGGCGGCGCGCGACCGTGCCGTTTCTGCGCTTCCCCGACGAACTACCGGTCTCCGCCGCACGCGACGAGATCGCCGAGGCGATCCGCAACCACCAGGTCGTGGTCGTCGCGGGCGAGACCGGCTCGGGCAAGACCACCCAGCTCCCCAAGATCTGCCTCGAACTCGGGCGTGGCATCCGCGGGTCGATCGGGCACACCCAGCCCCGGCGCATCGCCGCGAGCTCGGTCGCCAAGCGCATCGCCGACGAGACCGACACCGAACTCGGCGACGCGGTGGGCTACTCCGTCCGGTTCACCGACCGGTCGGGCGCCGACACCCTCGTCCGGGTCATGACCGACGGCATCCTGCTCCGCGAGATCGCCACCGACCCCATGCTGCGCCGCTACGACACCCTCATCATCGACGAGGCCCACGAGCGCAGCCTCAACATCGATTTCATCCTCGGCTATCTGCGCCGCCTGCTGCCCCGACGCCCCGATCTGAAGGTGATCATCACCTCGGCGACGATCGAACCGGCGCGCTTCGCACGGCATTTCAGCACGCCGAAGACCTCGGTCCCGGTCATCGAGGTATCCGGACGCACCTATCCGGTCGAGATCCGGTACCGACCGCTGAGCCTGCAGGAACGCCCCGACGACGGGGACGACGCCGGCGGCGGCGAACATGCCGACCTCGACCAGATCCAGGGCATCGACGCCGCCGTCGACGAACTGTGGGCCGGTGGCCGCGGCGACATCCTCGTGTTCCTGCCCACCGAACGGGACATCCGAGAGACCGCCGAGGCGCTCCGTCGACGAACCGGCGGCAGCAAGGGTCCCGGTGCCGAGATCGTGCCGCTCTATGCGCGACTGTCGATCGCCGAGCAGCAGAAGGTGTTCTCCCCCTCCGACGGACGCCGGATCGTGCTGGCGACCAACGTCGCCGAAACGTCGGTGACCGTGCCCGGCATCCGCTACGTCATCGACACCGGCACCGCCCGTATCAGTCGGTACTCGACCAGGACCAAGGTCAATCGTCTTCCCATCGAACCGGTCTCACAGGCCAGTGCCCGGCAGCGGGCCGGTCGATGCGGTCGTGTCGCCCCGGGCGTCTGCATCCGTCTCTACAGCGAGAACGACTTCGACTCCCGGCCGGCCTTCACCGACCCGGAGATCCTGCGCACCAACCTCGCGGCGGTCATCCTCCAGATGACCTCGCTGAAACTGGGTGAGATCGCCGAGTTCCCGTTCGTCCAGCCGCCCGACGACCGCGCGATCCGCGACGGTATGGGTGTTCTCACCGAACTCGGCGCCATCACCGTCCCGCGCGAGGGCGGGCCCCCGCGACTGACCCCGATCGGCCGGTCGATGTCGCGGATCCCGGTCGATCCCCGGGTCGCCCGGATGCTCATCGCCGGACACGAACTGGGTTGTCTCGACCACCTTCTCGTGATCGCCGCCGCGATGTCGCTCCCCGATCCACGGGAACGGCCGGCCGAGCACCGGGAGGCCGCCGACGCCCAGCACCGGCGCTTCGTCGTCCCGCAGTCGGACTTCCTGTCCTACGTGGAGCTGTGGCGGTACCTCGGCGACCAGCGCAAGGAGTTGTCCGGCAGCCGCTTTCGGCGCATGTGTGAGCGCGAGTACCTCCACTTCCTGCGCATCCGGGAGTGGCAGGACCTCCACCGGCAGCTGACCGATATCGTCAAGGACCTCGACTGGTCGGTCGCGCCCACCGAACTCGACGCGGACGCCGTCCACCGATCCATCCTGTCCGGGTTGCTCAGCAACATCGCCGCCCGCAACACCGAGGGCCGCGAGTTCACCGGTGCGCGCAACACCACGCTGATGATCTTCCCCGCCTCTCCGCTCGCCAAGAAGCCACCCGCCTTCATCATGGCGGCCGAGGTCCTCGAGACGTCGCGCCTGTTCGCCCACACCGTCGCCGGGATCGATCCGCTGTGGGCCGAGAAACTCGCCGGGGATCTGGTGAAGCGCACCCACAGCGAGCCGCACTGGTCGGCGAAACGCGGAGCGGCGATGGCCTACGAACGCGTGACCCTCTACGGGGTCCCGCTCGTCGCCCGCCGGCGCGTCGACTACGGCCCCATCGACCCGGTGGTCTCCCGGGAGCTGTTCATCCGGCACGCTCTCGTCGAGGGCGATTGGCGGACGCAGCACGCCTTCTTCGACCGCAATCGCACGCTTCTCGAGGCCGCCTCGGACGTCGAGAACCGCACGCGCACCCGGGGTCTCGTGATCACCGAGGACCAGCTCTTCGAGTTCTACGACCAGCGGCTACCGGCCGAGGTCACCTCGGCCCGGCACTTCGACACCTGGTGGAAGAAGGCCCGCCGGGCCGAACCGGATCTGCTGGATCTGCGCCCCGAGGACGTCACGGGAGGCACCGACGTCGCCCCCACGGACTATCCCGGCGCCTGGCAGCAGGGCGACACCCGACTCGAACTGCGCTACCGGTTCGAACCGGGCGCACCCGACGACGGCGTCACCGTCGTGATCCCGCAGGCACTGCTACCCCATGTCCGACCGGCCGGCTTCGACTGGTCGGTCCCGGGCATGCGCGCCGAACTGGCCACCGCACTGGTCAAGTCGCTGCCGAAACAGCTCCGCAAGAGCATGTCGCCCGCGCAGCGGTTCGCCGAACTCGCGCTCGGCCGGCTCACCCCGCGCAAGGAGCCGCTGGCCACCGGGCTGGCCCGCGAGCTCTCGGCGATCACCGGGATGCGGGTGACCGCGGGCGATTTCGACACCGACCGGGTACCGCCGCACCTGCGCATGCATTTCGCGGTGGCCGACGACTCCGGGCGGATCGTCGCCCGCGCCGACTCGTTGCCCGAACTCCAGCAGACCGGAACGCCCGCGGCGCCGAAGACGGTGTCGCGCACCCTGTATCGGACCTGGACCGCAGACGGGATCGGTTCGCTCGCCGAGCAGACGACGGTCGATGTCGCGGGGCAGCGGCTGACCCGGTACCCGACGATCGACGTGGTCTCCGACGAGAAGGGCCACGCGCGGGGCGTCGTCGTCGTCGATGCGGCGAGCCCCGAGACACGGGACCGCCTCCTGCGACGCGGGATCGTCGCCCTCCTCGACCTCGCGATACCTCCGCTGCACAAGCGGATCGCCGGCTCGCTGAGTCCGGTCGAACGACTCGCCCTGAGCCAGAGCCCGTACTCGACCATCGAGGCACTGCTCGCCGACTGCACCCGCCGGGCGACCCGGGACACGGTCGCCGACATCGACGACGCAGAGCTCGCCGCGGTTCGCTCACCGCAGTCCTTCTCGGCGCTGCTCGAACAGATCCGGCCACGGGTCGCCGCGGCCGCACCGGACTACTTCTCGCTGGCCGTCGCGGCCCTCGAACGGATGGCCCCGCTGCGGGCGGCGATCGACCGGCACGCCGGTTCGCTGGCTGCCGACGACGTCGCCGAACAGGTCGCCCACCTCGTGTTCGATGGATTCGTGGCGGCCACCGCGCGACGCCACCTGGAGAATCTGCCGCGCTATCTCGACGGCGCGCAAGCACGTCTGGAGGCACTACCCGCGTCCGCGGCACGCGACCAGGCCGGGGTGGCCGCCGTCGATCGCGCCGTCGAACGGTGGGCCCAGCGCATCGAACAGGTACCCGAGCACCGGCGGGCGGTGGTCGACGACGAAGCGCAGTGGCTCGTCGAGGAGTTGCGCGTGGGGCTGTTCGCCCAGCGTCTCGGTACCGCGTTCCCGGTGTCGGAGAAACGGGTCCTACGAGCTCTGGACCGACTCGGCTGACACGGGTTCGGCGAGCGCGCTCCCGGTACCCGATGCCGCCTTCAGGTCGTCGATCTCGCGCTGGAAGTCCTCCACCGAGTCGAACGACCGGTACACCGAGGCGAAGCGCAGATACGCCACCTCGTCGAGATCGCGGAGCGGACCCAGGATGGCGAGTCCGACCTCGTTGCTGGGGATCTCGGCCGATCCACTGGCGCGCACCGTGTCCTCGACCTGCTGGGCGAGTTGCGCGAGCGCGTCCTCGGCGACGTGGCGGCCCTGACAGGCTCGCCGCACGCCGCGCATGACCTTCTCCCGGCTGAACGGTTCGGTCACGCCGTTGCGTTTGACCACCGCGAGCACGGCGCTCTCCACGGTCGAGAACCGGCGACCGCACTCCACACAGGAGCGACGGCGGCGGATGGCCTGCCCTTCATCTGCGACACGCGAGTCGATGACCTTGGTGTCGTCGTTCTTGCAGAAGGGGCAGCGCATCGTGTCCTCACGCAGGTCGCGGGACGCTGGAACGCACCCGAAGCGTGCGCCCCGCCGCTTGTCGGCCGGCCCCTGTGACATCGAGGATACCGCCCGGCCTCAGCGGTACCGGGGGGTGAGCAGGGGCTGGCCCACCTGCAGCGCGCTCGACCCCAGATCGTTCATCGCGACGATCTCGTCGATCACGACCTCGCGCGGCATCTCGGGTGCCACCCGGCCGGCGATCGAGCTGAGCGAGTCCCCCGAGCGCACGTGGACGACCTCGGCACTCACGGCGGACGGGGTCAGCGAGTCCGAGTAGTTCTGGCCCACGACACCGAACACCCACACGACGAACGCCAGCCCGACGCCGGCGAGGAGCGCGACCGCGGTGCGGCGGCGGCGACGGAACACCGCCGCGTCGGGTCCGACCGGGCCACGCCCGCGCACCCCGACCGAAGAGCCACAGTGGGTACCGCCCACCCGCGGGGTCACCGGCGACGCACCCCGCGGTCGGGTGCCGGCCGGCCGGTTGTCTACCGGGCGGCCGCCGTCGGACAGCGGGGCGCGCGTCCGGACCCGATCGGCGCGGTCGGTGGGGGGCCGGACAGCGTCGGGACGGTCGGTGCGGACGGGAGCGACGAGAGTGGCGGTGCGCATGGTGCCCTCCGGTGTTCTGGTGTCTGGATCGTGCGGGGTGTGGCGGTCGGTGTTCGAACATCGATCAGATGTTCGATGCACTGATGTTCGAATTTGTAGCACGACGTCCCGACAAAGTCTCGCGACACATCGAACAAATGTTTGAGGTGCCGGTCGCACTCCGCTAGGCTCGGACCCGGCGCAAGCCATCTACCAGCACGTTCCGAAGACGAGAGGAACCGAACATGAGTGACACCGGCGATAGGCGCGGCCGAGCGCGGGGCGCCGACGACGAGGCCCCGTTCGACGCCGCCGCCGCCGAGGCCTCACTCACCCCGCGACAGGCCGGGGTCCTGGAGGTGATCCGCCGCTCGGTGCGCGAGCGCGGTTATCCGCCGAGCATCCGGGAGATCGGCGACGAGGTCGGCCTGGCCTCGACGTCGTCGGTGGCCCATCAGTTGCGGACGCTGGAACGCAAGGGGCTGCTCAAGCGCGACGCGAACCGTCCCCGTGCGGTCAACATCGCCCCGAGTGACACCCCGTCGCCGGACACCCCGACGGCCGGCCAGCTTCCCGAGCCGACCTTCGTGCCGGTTCTCGGCCGTATCGCGGCCGGCGGTCCGATCCTGGCCGAGGAGGCCGTCGAGGACGTCTTCCCACTGCCCCGTGAGCTCGTCGGCGAGGGATCGCTCTTCCTGTTGCGCGTCGTCGGCGAGTCGATGATCGACGCCGCGATCTGCGACGGCGACTGGGTCGTGGTCCGGCAGCAGAACGTCGCCGACAACGGCGACATCGTCGCGGCCATGATCGACGGCGAGGCCACCGTGAAGACCTTCAAGCGTCAGGGCCCGAACGTCTGGCTCATGCCGCACAACGAACTGTTCGATCCGATCCCGGGCAACGATGCCGTCATCCTCGGCAAGGTCGTCACCGTGATGCGGCGAGTCTGACCTCTCCACCGACCGAACCGTCGAGCACCGCCGCGGCAGCCTCGCGCGCCGCGGCGGGATCCGAGGTGGCCAGGGCAGCCTCGGCGGCGGCCCGGCAGTCCGGTGCGGACACCTCGCCGAGCCGGGCCCCCACGGCCGCGGCAGCAGCCGGCGCGCTGGACAGCGAGGTGACCCCGAGACCGACGAGCACGCAGGCGAGGTTCGGATCGGCGGCGGCCTCGCCGCACACCCCGACCGGCTTTCCCTGACGTGCACCCGCTGCCGCGACACCCGCGATGAGGCTCAACACGGCCGGTTGCCACGGGTCGGTCAGTCCGGCGAGATCGGCCGACATCCGATCGGCCGCCATCGTGTACTGGGTCAGATCGTTGGTGCCGATGGATACGAAGTCCACCTCGGCGAGGACGGCTTCGGCCAGGATCGCCGCCGCGGGCACCTCGATCATCACCCCGGCGACCAGACCACGGCCGCGGACCTCGGCGGCGAAGGTGCGCGCCTCCGCCGGCGAGGCGATCATCGGCGCCATGACCCACGGCGCGACGGCCGACCCCGACGCGGCCTGCGCGATCGCGTCGAGCTGATGCGCGCGGATCTCGGGGTGCGCCAGCGCGATCCGATCGCCCCGCACGCCGAGCGCTGGGTTCGATTCGTCGGGATGGGTCACGAACCGGAGCGGTTTGTCGGACCCGGCGTCGAGGGTGCGGATGACCACCTTCTGCCCGTCGAACGCATCGAGCACCTCCCGGTAGATCGCGGCCTGCTCGTCCACCGACGGTTCGTCGGCACGCTCGAGGAACGCGAGTTCGGTGCGGAAGAGCCCGACGCCCTCGACGGGGTACCCGGCCGCGGCGCGTGCCGACGATCCGTCGGCGACGTTGGCGAGCACCGCCACGGCCACCCCGTCGGCGGTCTGCCCCGGACCGGTCCAGCCGGCGACGAGTGCGGCATGCCGCCGATCCTCGTCGACGCGAGCCCGGGCCGCCTCCGCATCGGGCTCCACCTCGATCCGCCCGGTGCTGCCGTCGACGAGAACGGTTGTGCCGGGCTCGATCTCGTCCAGGTCGGCCACCGCCACCACGCACGGGATCCCCAGCTGGCGCGCGATGATCGCGGTGTGGCTGGTCGGTCCGCCGAGGCGGGTGACGAGGGCGATGGTGCTCGTGGGGTCGAGGCCCGCGGTGTCGGCGGGCGCGAGGTCGTCGGCGAGCAGGACCGACGGCACCTCCGGAGTGGGCACACCAGGTTCGGGTAGGCCGAGCAGTTCGGCGAGGACCCGGTCGCGCACGTCGTTGAGATCGGTGACCCGCTCGGCCATCAGTCCGCCGAGCTTGGTGAACACCGCCGCGAACTGTTCGGTGGCCGCGACGGCAGCGGCCTCGGCGGGGGCGCCCTTGCCGATGAGCGCGGTCGCGGCACCGATCCAGCCGCGGTCCTCGGCCAGGCCCGCCGTCGCGGCGAGCACCTCGGCCGTCACCCCGGTGTTCTGCGACGCGCGCGTGCGCAGCCGCGCGGCGACGGCGCCGGCCGCGGTGGCGAAGCGCGTGACCTCGTCGGCGCGCCGTTCCTCGGCGATCTCCACACCGACGCCGAGCTTCTCCGGCGAGTGGTCGGGTCGCTCGCCCGGCCACAGCGCGGGACCGTGGGCCAACCCGCCGACCACCGGGGTTCCCGTCAGGATCTGCGCCATCGTCTTGCCTCTCACTCGACTACCGATGTGACCACCGTTACAAAAAGTGCTTGACTTGTCAACACAAACAGGCGTAAACACAATTACTACAACATCCAATCCCACACGCCTCAACAAGCGGGTTGGTCGAAACCGGAGATCGGAGCGGTGTGTACGCCGAGGAGAGACAACAGGCGATCGTCGACGAGGTGCGACTCGCGGGGCGGGCATCCGTGGCCGCGCTCGCCGAGAAATTCGACGTCACCAGCGAGACCGTCCGACGCGATCTCGCGGTACTGGAACGCGCCGGACATCTCCAGCGGGTCCACGGCGGCGCCGTGCGCGCCGAGATCATGCGCACCCTCGGCGAGCTCGGGATCGACGAACGGGAGTCGAGCCAGATCGAGCAGAAGACCGCGATCGGCCGGGCGGCCATCCGGTTCCTGCCGCCCGACGGCGGCTCGGTGCTCTTCGACGCCGGCACCACCACCTACCGCGCGGCCGAGGCGACCGCTCCCGATCGGAGGCTCACCCTGTTCACCAACAGCCTGCCCATCGCCGGCCTGCTCGCGGGAACCCATCCCGACGGTCTCCATGCCCTCGGCGGACGCGTACGCGGTCTCACCCAGGCGACCGTGGGCGTCGACACCGTGGACGCGCTTCGCCGACTGCGCGTGACCACCGCCTTCATCGGGACGAACGGCCTGAGCGAGGCCCACGGGTTGTCGACACCCGACCCCGACGAGGCCGCGGTCAAGGCGGCGATGGTCGCAGCCGCGCAACGGGTCGTGGTCCTTGCCGACAGCTCGAAGATGGACCGCGAGGACCTCACCTCCTTCGCCGGACTCGACGACGTCGACGTCCTCATCACCGACTCCGGGATCGACCCGGCCTATTCGGCGGCCCTGTCCGCGCGTGGCGTCGAGGTCGTGATCGCATGATCGTCACCGTCACCGCCAACCCGAGTCTCGACCGCACCCTCGAACTCGGCGCACCGCTCGCCCGCGGCGAGGTGCAGCGCGCCGGCGTGGTCCGCACCGAGCCGGGCGGCAAGGGCGTCAACGTGGCCCGGGTCGTCGCGGCCGCGGGCCTGGCCACCCGCGCACTGCTCCCGGCGCGGCCGGGCGACCCGCTGCGGGCCGCACTCGACGACCTCGCACTCCCCTACGACGCCGTGCCGGTCGACGGCGAGGTCCGGTCCAACATCACCATCGCCGAATCCGACGGGACGACCACCAAGATCAACGCACCGGGCGTCACCTTGACGGGCCCGGACCGCGAGGCGCTCGTCGGGCTGATCCGTGAGCACGCCGGCTCCGCGCAGTGGGTCACCCTCTGCGGGTCGCTGCCTCCCGGCGTCCCCGACGACTGGTACCGCTCGATCGCCGACGACCTCGTCCTCGCCGGCTGCCGGGTCGCGGTGGACACCTCGGGCGCTCCCCTCCGTGCCAGCGTCACCGGTCGCGTCGACCTGATCAAGCCCAACGAGGACGAGCTCGCCGAACTGACCGGCGCCGACCCCGGACAGCTCCGAGAAGCACTCGCGCGCAACGATCTCGGACCGGTCATCGACGCCGCTGCGACCATCGCCGAACAGATCGGGGGCAACGTCCTCGCCACCCTCGGCGCCGTCGGGGCCGTGTTGGTCACCGCATCCGGCGTGTGGTCGGCGACCCCGCCGCCGATCGTCCCGCGCAGCACCGTCGGCGCCGGCGACTCGTCACTGGCCGGCTACCTCATCGCGCAGAGCACCGGGGCCGCGCCCGCCGACTGCCTCCGGTCGGCCGTGGCGTACGGCGCGGCGGCCGCATCGCTCGCCGGCACCCAGGCCCCCACGCCCGACCACCTCGACCTCCCCGGCGTGCGGGTGACCGAACTGTCGGGAGCCGCGCGCATGACCTGACGGCACCGTCCCGGCGAGTCTCCACATCCATCCAACACCGCACCCATCCAGCACCGACTCCATCCACCATCGACCCACCCAGCACCGACCCCACTCTTTCCACCGAAGGACATCCCATGACCGAGCAGATCATCACCGCGCAGACGGTGAGTCTCGACGTCGACGCCGGCGGCGATCCCGCCGCCGTCATCACCACGCTCGCCGACGCCCTCGCCGCGGCCGGCCGGACCACCGATCCCGCCGACCTCGCGCGGGCCGCACTGGACCGAGAAGCCAAGTCCGCCACCGGACTTCCCGGCGGCATCGCCATCCCGCACGCCCGTACCGCGTCGGTGACCGCGGCCAGTCTCGCCATGGCGCGGCTGTCCCGCAAGGTCGACTTCGGCGCACCGGACGGGCCGGCCGACCTGGTCTTCCTCATCGCCGCGCCCGAGGGGGGTGCCAGTGCGCACATGAAGCTCCTCAGCTCGCTGGCCCGCTCACTCGTCCGGCCCGACTTCGTGGCCTCGCTCCGCGCGGCCGAGAACGAGGAGCGGGTCATCGAATTGGTCAACGAGGCCATCGACCCCGCGCCGCCGGCCGCGAGCACCGCCGCGCCGACCGCCACCCCGTCCACCCCTGCCCCGTCGACCACGAAACCCGAAGGTGCGCCGGCCCACCCGGACTCGGACCGGACCCCGGACCCGGGACCGGCCAAGCCGCGCATCGTCGCGATCACCGCGTGCCCGACCGGCATCGCCCACACCTACATGGCGGCCGACGCCCTGAAGTACGCCGCCGAGCGGGCCGGCGTCGAGTTCGCGGTGGAGACCCAGGGGTCCTCGGCGACCACGGCCTTCGATCCGGACGTGATCGCCTCGGCCGACGCCGTCATCTTCGCCACGGACGTCGGGGTCAAGGATCGCAACCGGTTCCGCGGCAAACCCGTCATCGCATCCGGGGTGAAGCGCGCCATCAACGAACCCGACGCCATGATCGCCGAGGCGGTCGCGGCGGGGCGCGACCCGAACGCGGCGCGCGTCACCGGCGACGGCGCGGACGCGGACGCGGCCGACTCGTCGAAGTCGGGCATCGGTCTCGCCGGCCGTACACGCCAGGCACTCATGACCGGTGTGAGCTACATGATCCCGTTCGTCGCGGCGGGCGGACTGCTCATCGCGCTCGGCTTCCTGCTCGCCGGCTACGAGGTCGCCAACACGAACCTCGACGACGGCGGCACCCTCAGCGACGGCGCGTTCATCGCCCTGAACAACAGCCTCTGGGATCTGCCGGCGGGCGGGCTGCTGCAATACCTGGGCGCGGTGAGCTTCGCGATCGGCTCGGGCGTGATGGGTCTGGCCGTACCGGTCCTCGCGGGCTACATCGCGTTCGCGATCGCCGACCGCCCCGGTATCGCACCCGGTTTCGTGGCCGGCATCGTCTCGCTCGCCGTGGGCGCCAGCTTCATCGGCGCGCTGATCGGCGGTCTCATCGCCGGCGTGGTGTGCCTGTGGATCGCGCGGACCCCGGTGCCCCAGTGGGTTCGTGGTCTCATGCCGGTCGTGGTCATCCCGCTGTTCGGCAGCATGATCGTCGGCGGACTGCTCTACATGGTCCTCGGCAAACCGCTCGCCTGGCTGACCGAGCAGATGAACAGCGGCCTCGAGAGCATGTCCGGCGGATCGGCCATCGCCCTCGGCATCGTGCTCGGCCTGATGATGTGCTTCGACCTCGGCGGACCGGTCAACAAGAGCGCGTACCTGTTCGCCACCGCCGGGATCGCCGACGCGGCAACCGCCGGACCCGCGCAATTCCAGATCATGGCGGCGGTCATGTGTGCCGGCATGGTGCCCCCGCTCGCCCTGGCTCTCGCCACCGTCGTCCGACCGGGCCTGTTCACCGAACCGGAGCGCGAGAACGGCAAGGCCGCATGGCTCCTCGGCGCGTCGTTCATCTCCGAAGGTGCCATCCCGTTCGCCGCGGTCGACCCCTTCCGGGTCATCCCGTCGATGATGGCCGGTGGTGCCCTCAGCGGTGCGCTGATCATGGCTTTCGGCGTCGAACTGCGCGCCCCGCACGGCGGCATCTTCGTCTTCTTCGCCATGAACAACTGGGTCCTGTTCCTCGTCGCGCTGGTCGCCGGTACGGTGCTGTCCGCTGTCCTGGTGGTCGCGGCCAAGCAGGTGCACCGCAGTCGCGACGCCGTCGCCTTCGACGAACTCGAGGCGGTCGCCGTCTGACACCCGATCACACGACCACCTGACATCCGGGGCGCTCCCCGGCACCGAATCGCCCGACAACCACCACAGAACACACGACAACACTCGAAGGAGTTACCATGCCCAGCACCACCGCCACCGTCGGCTCCGCAGTCGGACTGCACGCCCGCCCCGCCACGATCATCGCCGAGGCGGTCGCCGAGACCGGCAGCCCGGTGACGCTGGGCCTCGAGGGCGGTGACCCGGTGGACGCGGGGTCGGCGCTGATGATCATGACGCTCGGGGCCGAGAAGGGCACCCGCGTGGTCGTGACGGCCGACGACCAGGCCGCGCTCGACACCATCGTCGGTCTCGTCGAGAAGGATCTCGACGCCGACTAGGTCCGTACAGCCGACTGGGTCCGTACAGCCGGCGAAGCGCTCACATCCGGAGGTCCGCGATCTCGCCCGCGAAAGCGGCCGGGACGCGGACCTTCATCGTGGTGCCGGTCTCGGTGTGCTCCGACGAGATGACCTCGCCCTCGCTGTGGACGCGAGACACGACATCACCCCGGTCGAACGGCACCTCGATGGTCATCTCGACGTCCTCGCGACCGACGAACTCGCGCACCCGCCCGAAGAGTTCGGGCAGTCCCTCACCGGTTCGGGCGGAGATGAACACCGCATCCGGACCGAGCGCGCCACGCAACTCGGTGAGGCGGTTGCCGTCGATGGCGTCGATCTTGTTGATGACCAACAACTCCGGCGGCGCGGTGACGCCCTCTTCGGCGACGATCTCGTTGATGACCTGACGGACGGCCGAGATCTGCTCCATCGGGAAGGCGTCCGCACCGTCCACGACGTGCAGAAGCAGATCGGCGTCGACGACCTCCTCGAGCGTCGACCGGAACGCCTCGACGAGCTGGGTCGGCAGATGCCGGACGAACCCGACCGTATCGGTGAAGACGACCGCGCGGCCGTCGTCGAGCGTCGCCCGCCTGGTGGTGGGATCCAGGGTCGCGAACAACGCGTCCTGCACGAGGACACCGGCGCCGGTCATCGCGTTGACCAGGCTGGACTTGCCCGCGTTGGTGTAGCCGGCGACGGTGATCGTCGGGATCGAACCGCTCTTGCGCGCAGCACGTTTGGTGTTCCGCGCCTTCTTCATGCCACGGATCTCGCGCCGCAGCTTGGCCATCCGCTCCCGAATGCGGCGACGGTCGGTCTCGATCTTGGTCTCACCGGGACCGCGCAGGCCCACACCGCCGTTGCTGCCCGCCCGGCCACCGGCCTGCCGGGACATCGATTCACCCCAGCCGCGCAGACGCGGGAGCATGTACTCCATCTGCGCGAGGGAGACCTGCGCCTTGCCCTCGCGAGAGGTCGCGTGCTGGGCGAAGATGTCGAGGATCAGCGCGGTGCGGTCGATGACCTTCACCTTCACCACCTTCTCCAGCGCATTGAGCTGGGCGGGCGTGAGCTCACCGTCGCAGACGACGGTGTCGGCGCCGGTCGCGAGGACGATCTCGCGTAATTCCTCGGCCTTGCCACTGCCGATGTAGGTGGCGGGATCGGGTTTGGAGCGACGCTGGATCACCGCGTCCAGGATCTGGGAACCGGCTGTCTCGGCGAGGGCGGCCAGCTCGGTCATGTTGGCCTTCGCGGCAGCCGCGCTGCCCTCGGTCCACACGCCGACCAGGACCACGCGTTCGAGTCGTAGCTGCCGGTACTCGACCTCGGTGACGTCGGTGAGTTCGGTGGAGAGTCCCGCGATGCGCTGCAGTGAGGCGCGCTCGGACAGCTGGAGTTCGCCGGTGGTGGGACCCGCGGTGTCGCGGATCCCGAGATCGGCCGCGGACATGATCTGTGCTTCTGATTCGGTCATACGGGAACCATGGTCTCACGACCGTCCAGGACCGAGCACGCGAATATCGAGCTCAGCGCTCCCAGCCGGGCCGCAGCACCCCGTCGGCGACCAGCATCGACGGCCCGCGCAGGGTCGAGCCATCGGGACGGATCGTCACGGTGACCTCACCGCCGGGGATGCCGATGCGCAGCTCGCCGGTGTCCGCGCCGCGGGCGTCGAGAGCGGCGCGCGTCGCCGCGACCAGGCCGGTTCCGCAGCTGCGCGTCTCCCCGACGCCCCGCTCGAACACCCTCATCCGCGCGGTCAGGCCGCCGTCGGGGCCTTCCACGGGTGGGGTCAGCAGCTCGACGTTCGCGCCGTGCGGGAAGTCGGCGGCCTCGATGATCACGCCGGCGGAGAAGTCGACCGCGTCGAGGTCGGCCGCGGTCATGTCCGCGACGACGCACGCCAGGTGGGGGTTCCCCACGTCGACCATCGCACCGGGGTAGATGTCGTCACCGATGCGGACCACCGACGACCCGTCGATCCGCGCCGGACCCATCTCCACCGTGACCTCGGCGTGCACGGCGTCGAAGGAGTGGATGGTGACGCCGCGGGCACCCGCACGGGAACCGACGGAGAACGTGTCGGTGTCGACGAGTCCCGACGCCCGGACGTAGTGGGCGAAGACGCGTACCCCGTTGCCGCACATCTCCGCGATCGAACCGTCGCCGTTGCGGTAATCCATGAACCAGTCGTCGGCCGACACGTCGTTGGGCAGGGCGTCGAGGACACCGGCCGCGACGAGGGCGCCCGAGCGGGCGACGCGCAGCAATCCGTCGGCGCCGATCCCCCGTTGCCGGTCGCACAGCGCCGCGACCGTAGCGGCGTCGAGCGCGATCTCGGCGTCGGGGTCGGCGAGGACCACGAAGTCGTTCTGGGTGCCATGACCCTTGACGAAGTGCAGGCCGTCGCTCGCACTGCTCTGCGGGGCGGAAGTCACGGATCACAGCCTACGGGGAAGGCGCGTCGACGATGCGCAGCGCTCGGTCGAGCAGATCGGGTGCGGCGGCGTCGAGCCACTGCGCCCGGTGATCGCGGCGGAACCACGAGCGCTGCCGACGGACATAACGCCGGGTGCCGATGAAGGTCAGCTCCTCGGCCTGCGCGAGGTCGTACTCGCCGTCGAGCGCCGCGAGGACCTGTTTGTAACCGATCGCCTGCGACGCGGTGCGTCCCTCTCGCAGGCCGCGGGAACAGAGGTCCTCCACCTCGTCGACGAGGCCCTGCTCGAACATCGCTCTCGTCCGACGGCGGATCCGGTCGTCGAGTTCCTCGGTGTCCCGGTCGAGGGCGAGGATGATCGTGCCCCAGCGCGGTTCGCCGATGGTGGGCTGCGACGCGGCGAAGGGTGCACCGGTCAGCTCGACCACCTCCAGCGCCCGCACGATGCGGCGACCGTCGGTGGCCAGGATGGTCGACGCCGCGGCCGGGTCGACCTCCGCGAGCAGCCGGTGCATCTCGCCCACTCCGCGCTCGTCGAGCAGGTCCTCGTAACGCCGGCGGACCTGCGGGTCGGTGGGCGGGAACTGCCAGCCGTCGAGGAGTCCCTGGACGTACATCATCGATCCCCCGACGATCACCGGGACCCGACCCGCGGCGCGCAACCGGTCGACGTCGGCCCGCGCGGCCTGCTGATAGCGCGCGACGGTCGCCACCTCGGTCACGTCGAGCACGTCGAGCTGGTGATGCGGGATGCCGCGGCGTTCGTCGGGCGGGAGCTTGGCCGTCCCGACGTCCATGCCGCGGTACTGCTGCATGGCGTCGATGTTGACGATCTCGCCGCCGAGCCGTTCGGCGAGGTCGAGGGCCAGATCGGACTTGCCGCCGGCAGTGGGTCCGACAACAGCGATCGGGGTGGGCGGCGCGGTCATCGGGCGTGCTCGCCGTCGTTGACGGTCCAGGTCGCGACCACGTAACCCACGCCGAAGGGCGCGTCGGCGAAGTCGGGTACCGCCCGGACCGACCGGTCGCCGACGAGGCCGGCCGCCACCTGCCACGCGACCCGGCCGCCGACGCCCTCGGCATCGCACTTCGCAGGGTCGAGTGCCATCAGCGTGTCCGTGTCCGCCGATCCGAGCGCGGCCACGATCGCGTCGTTCAGCGCCACCGCCGATTCCCGACGCCCCCCGCCGGGGGCCTTGTCGGTCAGCGCCGTCGACCCGTCGCCCACCACCAGGACCCCGACGGCGTCCGAGCCCTCGTCGAGACGGGCGGCCAGCCGGGTACCCACCGCGACGCACTCCGCGGGCGGCGTGGCGGAACCGACGCTGCACACGCTCAGCGGACCCAGCGACATCCGCTCGGCGATCCACCCGGCGATCAGCGCCGACAGACTCATCCGGGGCAGCGGGTCGGTGACCGCGACATCGGCGATAGCAACATCGGTGATCGCGGAGTCGATCGTGACCGGGACGTCCACGCCGAACCGCGCGAAGGTGCCGCGCAAGGGCTCGCCCACGAGGCCAGCGGTCGACCCGTCGGCGGTTCCGATCGCCACCCAGCGGTCGACGCCGAGCGCGCCCGCGACCGCGTCGAGAGCTGCGCGCCGCACCGGCTCGGTGTCGGAGGCGGCCGGTCCGGCCAACTCGGGGACGAGCAGCGGGGCACTCGGAACGAAGACGACGGCCGCAAGCACACCACGACGCTAGTCGACCACACGAGGCCCGCTCGCTCCGCTCCCGGCGCCGGTGACATTCGGCCCGCTCGCTCCGCTCCCGGCGCCGGTTACCCCGCGCCGCGACCCACCAACTCGGCACGGACGCCACATCGACGGGCCTGAACTGCTTGAATGGAACGGTACTTGTCGGCGATCGCGGGCGTAGGATGCCCGGCGAGAACCGACTCCAGCGACCGGCAGCCGTGACGCGCGGCACCACTGAGCGGCAGGACACGTGCACATGAGCAACCCGACCGAATCGGCTTCCGAACCCCAGCAGGCACCCGCCGGGCAGGACACACCGAAGCCGGGACCCAAGCCGGGACCCCGGCCCAAGCCCGGACCCCGCCCAGGCATCGCGTCCGAACCGGTCGTCACGCATCTCGTCACCGGTGATCCGCACCGCTTCGGTCGTATCGACGAGTCGGGTGTCGTGTGGCTCAAGACCGACGACGGCGAACGCGAGATCGGTTCGTGGCAGGCCGGCACGGTCGAGGAGGGGCTTGCGCACTTCGGACGCCGGTTCGACGACCTCGCCACCGAGGTCGAGATCCTCGAGGAACGGCTCACCGCCCGCTCGGGAGACCCGCGTAAGGCCCAGCAAGCCGCCAAGCACCTGCTCGACGAGTTGCCCAACGCGCATGTGATCGGTGACGTCGCCGCGCTGCAGCGCCGCCTCGAGGCGATCGTCGGCAGCGCCGACGAGGTCGCCGAGACCATCCGCGCCGAGCGCGAGAAGACCCGGTCGGAGGCCATCGCGCGCAAGGAGGTCCTCGCCGCCGAGGCCGAGCAGATCGGCGCCGACGCGACCAACTGGAAGAGCGCGGGCGACCGGCTGCGCGAGATCCTCGACGAGTGGAAGTCCATCAAGGGCGTCGACCGCAAGACCGACGACGCGCTGTGGAAGCGGTACGCCAAAGCGCGCGACGCCTTCAATCGCCGGCGAGGTGCGCACTTCGCCGAACTCGACCGCGAGCGCGCCGGTGCGAAGGAACGCAAGGAAGCACTCATCGCCCGCGCCGAGGAGCTGTCCGGCTCCACCGACTGGGGCCCGACGTCGGCCAAGTTCCGGGAACTGCTCGGTGAGTGGAAGGCGGCCGGCCGCGCCCCGCGGGACACCGACGAGGCCCTCTGGCAGCGGTTCAAGGCCGCACAGGACGTCTTCTTCGGCGCCCGCAACGCGGCGTCGTCGGAACGCGACGCGGAATTCTCCGCGAACGCGACCGCCAAGGTCGCCCTGCTCGATGCCGCCGAGAAGGCCATCGACCCTGCCACCGATCTCGACGCGGCCCGCCGCGAGTTCCGGTCGTTCCGCGATCAGTGGGACGAACTGGGCAAGGTCCCGCGCGATCAGATGCACAGCCTGGAGGCCCGCGCGCGGGCCCTGGAGAAGCGCATCCGCGACGCCGAGGACGCTCAGTGGCAGCGGACCGATCCCGAGGCACTGGCGCGGGCGGCGCAATTCGCCGACCGCGCAGCGCAACTCGAGGACCAGGCGCGCAAGGCGGCCGAACGCGGAAAGGACCGCGACGCCGCAAAGTTGCGCGATCAGGCTGCGCAGTGGCGCGAGTGGGCCGCCGCCGCGGAGAGTGCCGTCACCGACCGCTGAGTCCGGTCGGGGCCCGCCGGATCAGTCCTCGTGCGGGTTCTTGCGGTACAGCGCTGCGGCGTAGGCCTCCTGCTCGGCGGCCTGCCGGCGCCGCTCGTCCTCGAGCGCGAGCTGGTAAGAGCTCCGCGCCCACACGACGCGGGACCAGTGGAACGTGAGCACGAAGACCGCGATCCAGCCCAGCACGAGGCCGATGCCGACGCCCGACGGCGGCTCGACGCCACCGACGCCCGGCGTGTTCCGCGACCACCACGCCAGCATCCCGGCGACGCACGCGATGGCGCACCCGCACAGCGCGATCCACGCCAGGAACCACCGGCGGGTGAGCAGCGCGAGCATGGAGACGACGATGCCGAAGATCGTCACCAGGTAGACGAAGATCCTCGACACGATCGTGACGCGCTCGGCGGCCGCCTCGGGCGTGAAGGTGAGGACCTCGAGCCCGGTGACGGATCCCGTGTGCGGCAACACCATCGACACCATGGCGAGGACGACTGCCACGGCGACGACGACCGCGCGCGCACCCGGGTCGATCTCGCCGGCCACCCGCCGTTCCGCCTTGCGCAGGTCGTTCTCGTACTGCTCGAACGCGGCCTTCTCGGACCCAGAGCTGCCGGACGCCTCGTTGTCGGACGCCGAATTCTCGGACATGGTCATCGCCTCACTTCGTGATGGTGGTCAGCTGCCGCAGCCACTGCCGCAGCCGGCGTCGGCCGGGACGGCGGCGGGGGCACCGAACCCCGGCAGCCCGAGCCCGACGCCGACGGGCGCGGTGGTGGGGGTACGGCTCTGTTCGTGTGCGTCGCCGGCGCGGGTGCGGCGGTGCGCGAGAACGCCGGAATCGGCGATCAGATGGTGTGGTGCCGCTGCGGTGAGCTGCGTGTGCACGACGTCACCCGGGCGGATCCCCGACGCCGTTCCGGGCGCGAAGTGCACCAGGCGGCCGTCCCGGGCGCGGCCGGTCATGCGCTGGGTCTTCGCCGACTTGCGCCCCTCGTCGGCGACCACGAGCAACTCCACCTCGGTCCCGACCAGCGCCTCGTTCTCGGCCAGGCAGATCCGCTCCTGCAGCGCGATGAGACGCCGGTAGCGATCGGCCACGACCTCGGGCGGCACCTGATCGGCCATCGTCGCGGCGGGCGTGCCGGGGCGGGGCGAGTACTGGAAGGTGAACGCGCTCGAGAAGCGGGCGCGCTCGACGACGTCCAGGGTGGCCTGGAAGTCCTCCTCGGTCTCGCCGGGGAAGCCGACGATGATGTCGGTGGTGATCGCCGCATGCGGCATGGCCTCGCGGACCTTGTCGAGGATGCCCAGGAACTTGGTCTGCCGGTAGCTGCGGCGCATCGCGCGCAGGATGCGATCGGACCCCGACTGCAGCGGCATGTGCAGTTGCGGACACACATTCGGCGTCTGGGCCATCGCCTCGATCACGTCGTCGGTGAACTCGGCGGGGTGCGGTGAGGTGAACCGGACGCGTTCGAGCCCCTCGATGTCACCGCAGGCGCGCAGCAGTTCGGCGAAGGCGCCCCGGTTGCGGGGCTGATCGGGATCGGCGAAGGACATCCCGTAGGCGTTCACGTTCTGGCCCAGCAGCGTCACCTCGACGACACCCTGGTCGACGAGGGCCTGTACCTCGGCGAGCACCTCGCCCGGCCGGCGGTCGACCTCCTTGCCGCGCAGCGACGGCACGATGCAGAACGTGCAGGTGTTGTTGCACCCCACCGACACCGACACCCAGCCCGAGTAGGCGGAGTCGCGCTTGGCCGGCAGGGTCGACGGGAACCGCTCGAGCGCGTCGAGGATCTCCACCTGGGCGGCGTCGTTGTGGCGGGCTCGATCGAGCAACGCGGGCAGCGACCCGATGTTGTGTGTGCCGAAGACGACGTCGACCCACGGGGCCCGGGACAGCACCGTGTCCTTGTCCTTCTGCGCGAGGCAGCCGCCGACGGCGATCTGCATGCCGGGCCGGTCGGATTTGACCGGGGCGAGGTGCGACAGGTTGCCGTACAGCTTGTTGTCGGCGTTCTCCCGGATCGCGCAGGTGTTGAAGACGACGAGATCGGCGGGGTCGTCCTCACCCGCGCGCACGTACCCGGCGTCCTCGAGCAGACCGGCGATGCGCTCGGAATCGTGGACGTTCATCTGGCAGCCGTAGGTACGGACCTGATAACTGCGCGCGGCGGGTGCTGCCTGCTCAGGCCGATCCGACAACTCGATACTCACCCCTACGAGGGTACGGGGCGCACGCAAATCGACTCCCACAGGACACCCTGTTCCACGTCGGCCGATAGGGTGCCCCAATGACCGTTTCGCCGAGTAAGTCCGCGGACCCAGGGTCCCAGCCGATGATCGCGATGCGCGGGGTGCAGAAACACTTCGGGTCGTTGCACGTCCTCAAGGACATCGATCTCGAGGTCCCCGCCGGTCAGGTCGTGGTGGTCCTCGGACCGTCGGGCTCGGGCAAGTCCACCCTCTGCCGCACGATCAATCGCCTCGAGCCGATCGACGGCGGCGAGATCCTGGTCGAGGGTCAGGTGCTGCCCGCCGAGGGCAAGGACCTCGCCCGGCTCCGCGCCGACGTCGGAATGGTCTTCCAGTCCTTCAACCTGTTCTCGCACAAGACGATCCTCGAGAATGTCACGCTCGCGCCGATCAAGGTGCGCAAGAAGAGCAAGGACGAGGCCGGCAAGCGCGCCCTCGAACTGCTCGAGCGCGTCGGCATCGCCAGCCAGAAGGACAAGTACCCCGCCCAACTCTCCGGCGGCCAGCAGCAGCGCGTGGCCATCGCCCGGTCGCTGGCGATGAACCCGAAGATCATGTTGTTCGACGAACCGACCTCGGCCCTCGACCCGGAGATGGTCAACGAGGTGCTCGACGTGATGGTGTCCCTCGCGAAAGAGGGCATGACGATGGTGGTCGTCACCCACGAGATGGGCTTCGCGCGCAAGGCCGCCGACCGCATCATCTTCATGTCCGACGGGGCGATCATCGAGGACTCCGATCCGGAGACGTTCTTCAGCAACCCGTCGACCGATCGCGCCCGGGACTTCCTCGGCAAGATCCTGGGGCACTGACATGACACAGCGAACCACCCGCCCGATGCGGACCGCGGGCCTGGTCCTCGCGGTCGGCGCCCTGCTCGCCACCGTGTTGTCCGCCTGCGGCAGCACCGAACCGCGCAACCTGCTCGACTCCATCCGCGAGGGATCGGTCGTGCTGGGCGTCAAGTTCGACCAGCCCGGTCTCGGCCTCTACGAGCCGGACGGCAACGTCGAGGGATTCGACGCCTCGGTGTCGCGCTATGTCGTCAACCACATCGCCGACGACCTCGGTGTCCCCCATCCCGAGGTCACCTGGCGCGAGACCCCCTCGGCGCGCCGCGAGGCGATGATCGACAACGGTGAGGTCGACCTGATCGCGGCCACGTACTCGATCAACGCGGCGCGCTCGAAGAAGGTGTCCTTCGGCGGTCCCTATCTCGTCACGTACCAGGGTCTGATGGTGCGCGCCGACGACAACACGATCGACGAACTCGCCGACCTCGACAAGGGCAAGAAGCTCTGCTCGGTGACCGGCTCGACACCGGCGCAGAACGTCAAGGCACAGCTGCCCGCGGTCCAGTTGCAGGAGTACGACTCCTACTCGGCCTGCGTCGAGGCGCTGCGTCGCGACAAGGTCGACGCGGTGACCACCGACGAGGCGATCCTCGCCGGCTACTCCAACTTCTGGGAGGGCGAGTTCAAGCTCGTCGAGATGACCTACCTCAAGGACGCCTGCGTGAAGGATGCCCTGAAGACCGCGGGCAGTCCGTTCTCCACCGAGCGCTACGGCGTGGGGCTGGCTCTGGACGACACGGCGTCGCAGAACGCCGTCAACACGGCACTCGACGCGATGCTCGCGCCTTCCGTCGACGGCGAGTCGGCCTGGAACGCCGCGCTGCGCGAGGCACTCGGCAATCCCTACGTGGACGAGATCATCGCCCGCGCCGACCGTCCGGACTCGAAGTTCCCCTACCTGCCCGATCCCGGCGACCTCGACTTCCTCGACTCGCCCTCCACACCGTGCCCGCCCGGGCTGCAGTGAGCGACGGAGCTACCGATGAATGACGTCTCTCTGTGGGAGAGCATGGGTCCAGAGCTGTGGCCCGCCTTCTGGGTGACCATCCAGCTGACCTTCTACTCGGCGATCGGCTCGCTGGTGTGGGGCACGATCCTCGCGGCCATGCGGGTCTCCCCCGTGCCGGTGATGCGCGGCTTCGCCGAGGTCTACGTGAACATCGTCCGCAACACGCCGCTGACACTCGTGGTGCTGTTCTGTGCGATCGGCCTGTACCAGAACCTGGGCCTGACCTTCGCGCCGACGATCGAGTCGAACAACTTCTGGCTCGCCGTCCTCGCCTTCGTGCTGTACACCTCGACGTTCGTCTGTGAGACGCTGCGCTCCGGCTTCAACACGGTCCCGCTCGGGCAGGCCGAAGCCGCTCGCTCCCTCGGCCTCTCGTTCACGCAGGTCTTCGGGGTCATCGTGCTGCCACAGGCGATCCGGTCGGTGATCGGTCCGCTGGGCAGCGTCCTGATCGCGCTCACCAAGAACACGACGGTCGCCTCGGTGATCGGCGTCGCCGAGGCGGCGGCTCTGATGAAGACCGAGATCGAGACCTACTCCGACCAGCTGTTCGTCATCTTCGGCGTCATCGCGGCGGGATTCATGATCATCACACTCAGCGAGGGTGCCGTCTTCGGCTACCTCGCCAAGCGACTGGCGGTGAAACGATGAGCGCTGACTCGACCGTCCTCTACGACGCCCCGGGACCACGCGCCCGCACCCGGAACCGCTTGCTGGCGATCGCGTTCATCGCGGTCCTGGCCGCGATCGCGATCTACGTGATCGCCGTCCTCGCCGCCAACGAACAGTTCACCGCCGAGAAGTGGTCGCCGTTCGTCACGTGGAGCACTTGGACCGGCTACATCCTGCCGGGCCTGTGGCGGACCCTCGCGGCCGCGGCGGTCTCGATCGTGCTGTCGTTGTTGCTCGGTGCGGTCCTCGGTATCGGCCGACTCTCCGATCACCTGTGGGTACGCACCATCGCGGGCCTGTTCGTCGAGGTGTTCCGCGCCATCCCGGTGCTGATCCTGATGGTGTTCACCTGGTTCCTGTTCGCGATCTACGGGGTCTTCCCGTCGTCCTTCCTGGCGTTCGCGGCGGTGGTCACCGGACTCACCCTGTACAACGGGTCGGTCATGGCCGAGATCCTGCGATCCGGTATCAACTCACTGCCCAAGGGACAAACCGAGGCGTCGATGGCCCTGGGTCTGCGCAAGAGCCAGATGATGCGCATCATCCTTCTGCCACAGGCGATCACGGCGATGATGCCCGCACTGATCTCGCAGATGGTCGTGGCGCTGAAGGACAGTGCGCTGGGCTACATCATCGGTTACTCCGAGGTGGTCCGCAGCGGCCTGCTCTCGGCGTCGCGCTACGGCAACTACATCCCGGCACTGATCGTCGTGGCCATCATCATGATCCTGATCAACTTCGGGCTCTCGACCTTCGCCACCAGCCTCGAACGCCGGCTCCGGCAGGGGCGCCGGTCGTCCGCACCGCCCGCGGATCCGGAAGAGACCGAACTCGCTGCGTCGGAGAACCTGCCGACCGGCAGGTGACACCCGCACGATCGTCGTGTGGGGGCGCTCAGCCGCTACGCAGCTCGCTGAGCGCCTCCCCCACGACGTCGAACGCCAGGGATTGGGAATAGCCGCGCCGCACCAGCATTCCGACGAGACGTCGCATCGCCTTGTCGCGTTCGGCGCGATCCTCGGCTATCCGGTCGACGACCGAGGGCGTGAGTTTGCGCACGACCAGACCCGACGCGATCTCACGTTCGTCGTCGGGGTCGATGTCGGCGAGGGCCTCGGCGATGATCGACTCGTCGATCCCCTTGGTGCGGAGCTCGTGTCGTAACGCGACGCGCCCCTTACCGGAGTTGAGGTGGCGGGATCGTACCCAATCGGAGGCGAACTCCTCGTCGTCGAGGAGGTTGTGTTGCTCCAGGCGCGCCATCACGTCGTCGACCGCCTCGGGTTCGAAACCCTTGCGCGTCAATCGCTCTCGCATCTCCTGGCGTGAACGCGCACGGACCCCGAGCAGTCGGAGCGCCGAGTCCCATGCGCTGGGTCCCTTACGGTCGGGGTCGTTGTCCCGCCGTGTGCGCGTCTGCCCGGGGTCCGTTGCCTCGCTCACGGTCTACCTGAACTCGCCTTCGATGTCAGAATTCGACTGGGGCGGGGGCGATGTCGTCGGCGTCGACGGTTGCGCCGATGCCCAGCTTCTCTTTGATCTTCTTCTCGATCTCGTCGCGGATGTCGACGTTCTCGAGCAGGAACTTGCGCGCGTTCTCCTTGCCCTGGCCGAGTTGATCGCCCTCGTAGGTGAACCACGAACCGGACTTGCGGATGAAGCCCTCCGCGACACCCATGTCGATCAGCGAGCCCTCCTTGCTGATGCCCTGGCCGTAGAGGATGTCGAACTCGGCCTGCTTGAACGGCGGTGCGACCTTGTTCTTGACGACCTTGACGCGTGTGCGGTTACCGACCGCGTCGGTCCCGTCCTTGAGGGTCTCGATCCGGCGGACGTCGAGGCGCACCGACGAGTAGAACTTCAGCGCCTTTCCGCCCGTGGTGGTCTCGGGCGAACCGAACATGACGCCGATCTTCTCGCGTAGCTGGTTGATGAAGATCGCGGTGGTCTTCGACTGGTTCAGCGCGGAGGTCATCTTCCGCAGGGCCTGGCTCATCAGGCGGGCCTGCAGACCGACGTGGCTGTCGCCCATCTCGCCCTCGATCTCGGCCTTGGGGACCAGCGCGGCCACCGAGTCGATGACCAGGATGTCGAGCGCGCCCGATCGGATCAGCATGTCCGCGATCTCGAGCGCCTGCTCACCGGTGTCGGGCTGGGACACCAGCAGCGCGTCGGTGTCGACGCCGAGTTTGGCGGCGTAGTCGGGATCGAGTGCGTGCTCGGCGTCGATGAACGCGGCGATGCCGCCCTGCGCCTGGGCGTTGGCGACGGCGTGCAGGGCGACGGTCGTCTTACCCGAGGACTCCGGACCGTAGATCTCCACGACGCGGCCGCGGGGCAGTCCGCCGATACCGAGGGCGACGTCGAGCGCGATGGACCCGGTGGGGATGATCTCGATCGGCTGACGGGTCTCCTCGCCGAGCCGCATCACCGAACCCTTGCCGAAGTTCTTGTCGATCTGCGCGAGGGCGAGGTCGAGAGCCTTCTCGCGGTCTTGGGGCGCAGGTGCCATGGGAGTTCTCCTCGGTTGTGAGCCGGATTTCCGGCGGGCGGTCTGTGCGGTCCGGGCGTTCATGTGATGAAAGTAGCCGGTGGGTCCGACAACTCTTCAGACGCAGACTCGGCCCGTGTGGTTCCGTCTGATTTCACCTCTGGGCACCAGGATGGACGAACACCTGTTCGATGGCAAGTGTGACACGCGGTGCGCGTCACCAGCGATGGCGCGGTACGTCGAAGTCGCGACAGATCGCGATCCAGACGTCGCGCGGGTCGACCCCGTCGTCGATCGCCTGGGCACCCGTGCGTCCGCCGACCTCGATCAGGATGTGATCGGACAGGATCGAATCCGCCGACGGCACACCGAATTCGGTGGTCATCAACTCGGTGAACTCGGTCAGACGCACGGGTCCAGCCTAGGTGACGCCGCCAGAACGCGATGCGCGACCGCCACCGGGTCGACGACGTCGGTCACCGACTCCCCGATCGCACCCGCTGCGCGTGCATGTGCCGGATCGTCCAGGACGGCCCGCACGGCGTCGGCAACCGCGTCCGCGGTGACCGGACGCACCGCCTGCCCCGCGCCGGCTCGTCGGATCCGGGCGGCGAGCTCCCACTGGTCACCCCCACCGGGTACCGCGACGACCGGCACCGTCGCGAGCATCGCCTTCGCGAGGATCCCGTGCCCGGAGCCACAGATCAGCAGGTCGGCGTGCGCGAGCACCTCGTCCTGCCGGCCCGGCCCCGCCGTGATCAGTTCCCCGCGGAAGCGGGCGAGATCAGCCCCGTCGGGGTCGCGGAGCCCCGAGACCACCACCCGCACGGTCCGGCCCAGTGTGTCGGGCGACAACGCTTCGAGAGCCTCGCCGAGCATGTCGGCGGCGCCGGTCTGCGCGGTCGACGGGGCGACGACGACGAGGGGGTGATCGCCGGGAGGCACGGTGAAGTGATCGTCGGTGGGCTCCCACACCAGGGGTCCGACGAGATGCGCGTCGGTCGGCCAGTCGGGGCGCGGGACCTCGAGGCCGGGAAGGGTGGCGATGAGTCGCGCCGCCGGTTCCGCGTCGACATCACCCAGCCCGATCGTCCGCCGGGCAGCGTCCCGCTGCCGCACGCCCTGGCGGATCGACGACGCGGTGGCGGCGCGCATCAGCGTGTCGCGCAGCCGACCCCCGACGCCGCGACCCGGTTCGAGCCCGGACCCGATCGGCGGTAGTCCCCGGGACGGCCGGTACAGCGGATGCGGCGACAGCTCGATCCAGGGCAGTCCACACAGTTGAGCGGCCCAGCCCCCGCCCACGGTGATGACGTCGGAGATGACGAGTTGCGACCCGGCCGCACGCAGCGGCCCGACGAGTTGCTGGGCCATGCGCGCGGCGCGGGCACTCAGTTTGGCTCCGGCGTCGGAGTCGTCGTCGGAGTCCTCGGCGCGCAGCCCCGGGAGATCAGCGATGTCGATCCCCCGGCGGCGCGCGGCCTCCGACCATGCGAGGGAGGTGAACACGACCGGTGTGTCACCGGCGGAGCGGAACCGCTCGGCCAGCGCGAAAGCCGGGAAGGCATGCCCGGCGTCGGAGCCCGCGACGATCGCGACGCGCACGGGTTCGTCGTGCACGCGTGCGCGATCTGTCAGTTCTGCTGGGGCGGCTCGGTGGTCGGCGGCGCGGACTGGGTCGCCGGCTTCTGCAGACCCGGTGCGGTCGTCCCGGCGGCGGGCAGCGCGTCACCGCGCATGCTCGCGCGGATCTGTTCGAGACGAGAATGTCCGGCCATCTGCACGCCGGCCTGCTCGACCTCCTGCATGCGGCCCTGCACGGAGTTCTTGGCCAGCTCCGCCGAACCGAGCGCGTTCGCGTAGCGTCGTTCGATCTTGTCGCGGACCTGGTCGAGGCTCGGCGTGTTGCCGGGTACCGACAGCTCGCTCATCTGGTTCAGCGACGCCGAGACCTGCTCCTGCATCTTCGCCTGCTCGAGTTGACTGAGCAGCTTCGAACGCTCGGACAGCTTCTGCTGCAGGATCATCGCGTTGCGCTCGACGGCCTTCTTGGCCTGATCGGCCGCCTGGAGCGACTGGTCGTGCAAGGACTTGAGGTCCTCCACGCTCTGCTCGGCGGTCACCAGCTGGGCCGCGAACGCCTCGGCGGCGTTGGTGTACTCGGTCGCCTTCTGGGTGTCGCCGGCCGCGGCGGCCTGATCGGCCAGCGTCAGCGCCTGGCGGGTGTTCGCCTGCAGCCGCTCGACGTCCTCGAGTTGCCGGTTCAGCTTCATCTCGAGCTGACGCTGGTTGCCGATCACCGAGGCCGCCTGCTGCGAGAGCGCCTGGTGCTGGCGCTGGGCGTCCTCGATCGCCTGCTGGATCTGGACCTTCGGGTCAGCGTGCTCGTCGATCTTCGCGTTGCCGAGTGCTGTGAGGTAGCGCCACAACTTCACGAACGGGTTCGCCATGCTCGTCGTACTCCATTCAGGGGTCTGAGAACTCTGGTGACCAATCTAGCGTCTGCGAGTCCGGTGTTGAGTCGGTGTCGTTCAGACGGTGCGGGTCAGGCAGCCGCGAGAGCCGTGGCCTCCCGGCGGCCGGCGGGAGCCGGGATCACGACCTTGGTCGCGGTCAGTCCGGCCTCGGTGGCTTCGACGCCGTCACCCATCGGCTCGGCGCCGACCACGACGGGTTCGGCACCGGCCGGACGCATTGCGCTGCCGACTTCGAGGAGCAGGTCGGCGATCTCGACGTCGAGCGCGTCGCAGATCGCGGCGAGCAGTTCGCTCGACGCCTCCTTCTGACCGCGTTCGACTTCCGAGAGGTAGCCCAGACTCACCCGCGCACCGGTGGACACCTCGCGCAGGGTCCGGCCCTGCTGCGTCCGGACCCGACGCAGGCTGTCGCCGAGCGCCTCGCGTAAGAGCATCGCCATCGAGTCTCCTCCCTACTGAACGTCTCGGCCCAACTGAACTGCTCGGCGCCCACCGAACCGGCGGCGCGCCTGCTGCCCTACCCAACGCTTCGCGGTCCCGACGGGTTCCCCGCAGCACCGGCGGCGTCGGCACCCACGGTCGGGTCAGCACCGTCTGATCGACGATAGTCGAAGTCAGCGACCGCCGCCGGTTCCTCCCACAGCACGTCCGTGCGGTGCCACCGGCCGGGGTGCGGTCTCATCGCGATCGGACCGGACCTTGACCGCCTGCCAGGTGTAGTCCAGACCCGTGTAGATCGTCACCACCACCGCCAGTCCCATCAGGATGTCGGCGGCGAGCTGCCACGGTCCGCCGAGCGGGAGCAGGTACAGACCGATGGCGAGCGCCTGCAGCAGCGTCTTGAGCTTGCCGCCGCGGCTGGCCGGGATGACCTTGTGCCGCAACACCCAGAAACGCAGCGCCGTCACCCACACCTCGCGGGCGACGATCACCACGGTGACCCACCACGGCAGGATGCCGAGGATCGACAACCCGACGAGGGCACCGCCGATGAGGGCCTTGTCCGCGATGGGGTCGGCCAGCTTCCCGAAGTCGGTGATCAGGCCGCGCTGCCGCGCGATCATCCCGTCGTACCGGTCGGTCAGGGCCGCGACCCCGAAGACGATCGTGGCGATCGTGCGCCACAGCGTCGACTCGCCCGACTCCATGAACAGCGCGACCAGGAACACCGGCACCAGGACGATCCGGAACACCGTGAGTGCATTGGCGATGTTGACCACCGGCACCGGGTCCACCGGGTCGGTGATGTGGTCGGGCCCGCGGCCCGCATTGGCGATGCCGTTCTCTTCGACGGCGCGCCGGATCCGGTCGGTCATGAGCTCGCTCCTGACCGCGGCGTCGTGCCGCAGTTCAGGGCAGTCCTCAAGTACACGCCCATCAGGGTATCGGCAGTCCCGGCGAACGACGTGCACAGGTCGCCCCATCGCAGAGACTAAGCTGAATTCCCATGTCCCCCGCCGATCACGTCGTCATCCGTCGTGCGCGCACCTCCGACGTCCCGCGGATCAAAGAACTGATCGACCAGTACGCCGGGAAAATCCTCCTCGAGAAGAACCTCGTCACGCTCTACGAGTCCGTCCAGGAGTTCTGGGTCGCCGACGTCGACGGCCTGGTCGTCGGTTGTGGTGCGCTGCATGTGCTCTGGGCCGATCTCGGCGAGGTCCGCACGGTCGCCGTCGACAACGCCCACGCCGGGCGCGGCATCGGCCACCTCCTCGTCGACCGGCTCATGGCGGTCGCCCGCGAACTGCAGCTCTCGCGCGTCTTCGTGCTCACGTTCGAGACGGCCTTCTTCGCGCGGCACGGTTTCGCCGAGATCCAGGGCACCCCGGTCACGCGCGAGGTGTTCGAGGAGATGTGCCGGTCCTATGACACCGGCGTCGCAGAGTTTCTCGACCTCAGTTACGTCAAACCCAACACCCTGGGCAACACCCGGATGCTGGCAACCATCGAGCAGGAGTGACCATGCCGTTCTTCGCCGTGCAGTACACCTATCGCCCCGCCAAGGCCGCCCTGCGGGATCAGCACCGGCCTGTGCACCGAGAGTGGCTCGCGGAAGAACATTCGGCGGGCAACGTGCTGATCGCCGGCCCCTATCCCGACGGGTCGGGCGCGCTCATCGTCATCCGCGCAGCCGACCTCGAGGCGGCCGAGGCATTCCTGGCCAACGACCCGTTCCAGGCGCATCAAGCCGTCGACGCCATCCGCATCGACGAGTGGACGCAGGTGTTCGGGCCGTTCCCGGGCTGATGCCACGTCCACCCGTCGGCGACGGGTGGACGTGGACGGGTCAGGAGTCCTTGGACTTCGGTGCCGGGGCGTCGGTCGTGTCGCCGGCGGATTCGACCTCCGGCGACTTCGCCATCCCGCGACTCTTGATCAGGCTGGCCACCGTGGTGATCACCAGGACACCGAGGATCACCGACAGCGACAGCCCGGTCGAGATCTCGGGGACCGCCACGTGCTCGCCACCGTTGATGAACGCCAGGGTGTTCTCGTGCAGGGCGTGGAGGACCAGCTTGACGCCGATGAAGGCCAAGATGATCGACAGGCCGATGGACAGGTACACCAGGCGGTCGAGCAGTCCGCCGATGAGGAAGAACAGCTGACGCAGACCCATCAGGGCGAACGCGTTGGCGGTGAAGACCAGGTAGGGCTCGGACGTGAGGCCGTAGATGGCCGGGATCGAGTCGAGCGCGAACAGTACGTCGGTGAAGCCGATGACGATGAGAACCATCAGCATCGGGGTCGCGAGGCGCTTGCCGTTGACGCGGGTGAACAGCTTGTCGCGGTCGTACGAGTCATGCGTGCGCAGGTAACGCTTGACGAAGCGCTCGAGACGCGTCTCGCGCTCCTCCTCGTGCTCGACCGGGTCGTCGCTCTCGCGGAGCAGCTTGACGGCGGTGAAAATCAGGAACGCGCCGAACAGGTAGAAGACCCAGCTGTAGGCGTTGATGGCGGCCGCACCGACGGCGATGAAGATGCCGCGCATGATGAGGGCCATCAGGATGCCGAGCAGCAGGACCTTCTGCTGGTACTCCTTCGGCACCGCAAACTTCGCCATGATGATGACGAAGACGAACAGGTTGTCCACCGACAGCGCCTTCTCGGTGACGTAACCGGCGAAGTACTCACCGCCGAAGGTCGATCCCCAGTTCCACCAGACGAACAGACCGAAGATGACGGCGAATCCGATGTAGATCGCCGACCAGATGCCCGACTCCTTGAGCGACGGCGCGTGGGGCACCCGCACGTGGGTGAAGAAGTCGAACGCGAACAAGGCGAGGATCACCGCACAGGTGATCAGCCATACGGACAGCGAAACATCCACTTGTAACCTTAAGGCAGCATGAGCTGACGAGCCAGAGGTCTCTCCCACCGAACGGGGGCCGACGCTCCGGGTCAGGGCCGCGACGATGATCGGCATCGTTGCGAATCGTGACCGTATTGACGGAGACGCCGCTTTGGGGATACTCCCCTCATGGATCTCCGGCTACCTTATACAAACCGCAGGAAGCCTGCAGAAACCGCAGGTCAGCAACCCGCGTCAGGTGCCGGAACTGTCCGTTTCGTCGCCGCCGCCGGTGATCGAGGCGATCACCCCCGCCAGATCGTCGGGCTTCACGAGCACCTCACGCGCCTTGGAGCCCTCGCTGGGGCCGACCACTCCCCGCGTCTCCATCAGGTCCATGAGACGGCCGGCCTTGGCGAACCCGACCCGCAGCTTGCGCTGCAGCATCGACGTCGACCCGAACTGGCTCGACACGACCAGTTCGATCGCCTGCAGGAGATCGTCGAGGTCGTTGCCGATGTCGCTGTCGATGTCCTTCTTGTCGCCCGCCTTCGCCGCGGTGACACCCTCGGTGTACTCCGGCTCGGCCTGCTCCTTGGAGAAATCGACGACCGCGGCGATCTCCTCGTCGGTGATGTAGGCACCCTGCATGCGGATCGGCTTGTTGGCGCCCATCGGGAGGAACAGGCCGTCGCCCATGCCGATCAGCTTCTCGGCACCCGGCTGATCCAGGATGACGCGTGAGTCGGTCAGCGACGACGTCGCGAACGCCAGCCGCGACGGCACGTTGGTCTTGATCAGACCGGTGACGACATCGACCGACGGACGCTGCGTCGCGAGCACCAGATGGATGCCGGCGGCGCGCGCCTTCTGGGTGATCCGCACGATCGCGTCCTCGACGTCGCGGGGCGCGGTCATCATCAGGTCGGCGAGCTCGTCGACTATGGCCAAGATGTACGGATACGGCTTGTAGACGCGTTCGCTGCCCAGCGGGGCGGTGATGTCTCCCGACCGGACCTTCGAGTTGAAGTCGTCGATGTGGCGCACCCGCGAGGCCTTCATGTCCTGGTAGCGCTGCTCCATCTCCTCGACGAGCCAGGCGAGTGCGGCAGCGGCCTTCTTCGGTTGCGTGATGATCGGCGTGATGAGGTGCGGGATTCCCTCGTACGGGGTGAGCTCGACCATCTTCGGGTCGATCAGGATCATCCGCACCTGCTCCGGCGTCGCACGGCTGAGCAGCGACACGAGCATCGAATTGACGAAGCTCGACTTGCCCGAGCCGGTCGACCCGGCGACCAGCAGGTGCGGCATCTTCGCCAGGTTGGCGCTGACGAAATCACCCTCGATGTCCTTGCCGAGCCCGATCACCAACGGATGCTTGTCCTTCCGGGTCGACGGCGAATTCAGCACGTCGGCCAGGCGAACCATCTCACGGTCGGAGTTGGGGACCTCGATACCGACCGCGGACTTGCCGGGGATCGGCGCGAGCAGGCGCACGTTGTCCGTTGCCGCGGCGTAGGCGATGTTGCGTTGCAGCGCGGTGATCTTCTCGACCTTCACGCCCGGGCCGAGTTCGATCTCGTATCGCGTGACGGTCGGCCCGCGGGTGTATCCGGTGACCGCGGCGTCGATCTTGAACTGCTCCAGCACGCCGGTCATCCGGTCGATCATGTCGTCGTTGGCGCTGCTGCCCATCTTCGGCGGATCGCCCTCGAGGAGAAGGTCGGCGGGCGGCAGGCGATAGTCCCCGTCCGCGGTGGGATCGGACGGGATGAACGCCTCGTCGTCCGACATCCCCTCGTCCGTCATCTCGTCGTCGAGATCGGGTTCGTGCCGGGGCTCCGGTTCGGGTGCGGGACGCGGCGCGGATCGCGCGGTGGCCCGCCGGGCCGGGGTGGCGCGGGTACGGGGGCTCGGCGCGATCACCTCGGTGACCTGCTGGTCGGCATCCGCGAAGTTCTCGGTGACGGCCTCCTCGAGCGGGGCGACGTCGGCGACGTCGGCGGGCTTGCGCCGCGACGTCCGTCCCGAGGTCCGCGCCGGCGCCGAATCCGGCGGGTAGTTGTCGTACGGGTTCGACGAGTACGGCCGACGCCGGGACCGCGACTCGAGCGCACCGGAGTCCCAGGGATCCGACTCGGCGCTGTCGGTCTCGGTATCGGGGTCGTCGAAATCCGGATCGTCGTAGTTCTCGGCGTCGGCATCCCACTCGTCGTCGTCCCAGGGCGCGTCGTCCGCTCGTCCGACACCCAGCCCGAGGTAACCGGCGGCGGCGTCGACGACCTCGCGGACGGTTCGGCCGCTGAGGATGAGTACGCCGAATGCCATGCACAACAACAGGATCGGCACCGAGACCCACGCGGTGACACCCGCGGTCAACGGTGTGCCCACCGCGAAGCCGACGAACCCGGCCGCGCCGGACCGTCCGGGGAGGTCGACCGGCGCACCGGCGACGAGGTGCATCAGACCGAGCAGCGGAAGGATCACCAGGAACCCACCCGACAGGTAGCGGCCGCGTCGCTCCGGGGCGGCCGGCCGTCGCATCAGGACGACTGCCAGCGCGAGGAGACCGACCGGCACGAGCACGGCCGCCGACCCGATGACCGCGCGGATGAGGGCCTCGATGAAGGCGCCCACCGGACCCGCCGCACCGAACCAGACACTGGCGCCGACGAGCAGACCGAAGGCGAGGAGACCGAGTGCTGTCCCGTCCCGCCGATGGCTGTGACCGCCGGGCCGGGGTCGACCGTTGCCGTCGGGCCCGTCGTCGAACTCCTCGAAGTCCGGGTCGGTGTCGTCGATGTCGTCGAACTCTCCGACGGCTTCGGTGCGCGGTCCGCGGCCGACGCCCGAGCCCGCCCGGGCGGCGCTGCCGACGCCGCGCGCGAACAACGACCATCCGGCACCGATACCCTTGCCCACCGCGGACGCCCCGGCCGCGGCGACGGAACGACGATGCAGGTCCACCGACTCCGCTGGTGCAGCGGACCGGGAACTCTTTCGCGATGCCCCGGCCTTCGACCTCGTCGAGGCACCGGCGCCCGTCTGACGACGCGAGCCACCGCTCTTCGAACCGCCGCTCTTCGAACCGTCACCCGTCGAGCGGCGAGCGGCGGTCGAACTCCCTCGAGCCGAACTCGCCCGCCCCGAACCACCGCGAGCGGATTTACCGCGCGTGGAACCAGCAGCGCCGCGCGCGGAGGACGCGCGTGTACCCGTGCTTGCCTTCGAAGCCATACCGACAGACTAGTGGGCAGCGGTCACATCAGTCACACGGGCAACACAGACAACGGATGCGTGTCGAAGTTGTGATCGCTCAGAGGCCGCGCGAACTCTCGCGGACGCCCGTGATCGCGGCGGCGTCACCGGCGAATGTGACGTCGACCGGTGTACGGCCGAACGCGAACAGCACCAGCTCACCGACACGACCGGTCACGATGACGTCGTCACCCGATCCCGCCGTCACCAGATCCTCGCCGTCCGGGGTGCGCAGGGTCACGCGGGCCGGGACCTTCTTGAGCGTCATCCGGCCCATCGACTTGGCCGGCGTGCGCAACTCCGCCTCGAGTTCGGGGGCCAGCGACCGGGGCGTCCACGGCCCGTCGGGGTCGGCGCCGCCACGCAGGACGTCTTCGTGGTGGACGAACATCTCGGCCAGGTTGGCGAATCGGTCGACCAGCTTGAACGGCGAGTAGACCGGCGGCCCCGAGGCGAGCAACGCCAGTTGGGCATCCCAGTCCTTCGACGTCGCCTGGGCCCGCACCTTCTCGGTGTGGCCGGCGAAAGCCGGGATGAGGATGCCCGGCCCGGTGTCCGGGCGTCGTTCCCGGACCACGAGATGCGCCAACAGATCGCGGGTGGTCCAGCCCTCACACAAGGTGGGCGCGTCGGGGCCCACCTTTCGAAGGGTCTCGACGAGGGCTGCTCTTTCCTTCTGCGCTCCGGTCACACGACCACGGTAGCGACAACGCCGTGGTCTCGTTCCTCGACGCCGGTCAGTCCCCGACCGCGATGACCGTCGGCACGATCATCGGTCGGCGACGATAGGCGGTCGACACCCAGCGTCCCACCGCACGGCGAATCCCCTGGGCGATCCGATGTGTGTCGGAGACACCCTCGGCCGCCAGGGAATCCAGCGTCTGGTTGACGATGTCCGCCGCCTCCTTGAGCGCGTCCGGGTCGTCGGAGAAGCCGCGGCCGGAGACCTCGGGTGTGCTCACCGCACGGCCGGTGGTCACGTCCACGGCGACGGTGATGGCGATGAAGCCGCCCTCCCCCAGCACGAGCCGTTCGGAGAGCGTCGACTCCCCCACGTCGCCGACCGACAGGCCGTCGACGTAGACGTGCCCGACCGGCACCCGTCCGACGATGTCGGCGCGTCCGTCGACGAGGTCGACCACCACGCCGTCCTCGGCGAGGACGACCCGGTCCTCGGGCACACCCGTCGCGACCGCGAGCGCGGCGTTGGCGCGCAGGTGCCGCCATTCGCCGTGCACGGGCATCGCATTCGAGGGGCGCACCGCGTTGTAGAGGTAGAGCAGCTCACCGGCCGAGGCGTGGCCCGAGACGTGGACCTTCGCGCTCTGCTGGGTGATGACGGTGGCGCCGCGCTTGGCCAGCCCGTTGACGACGGCGAACACCGAGTTCTCGTTGCCGGGGATGAGTGAGGACGCCAAGACGACGAGGTCGTCGGCCCGGATGTTGATCTGCCGGTGCTCTCCGCGCGCCATCCGGGAGAGTGCGGACAGCGGCTCGCCCTGTGAGCCGGTCGAGATCAGCACGACACGGTGGTCCGGCAGGCTCGCCGCGGTGTCGAGATCGACGACCACGCCGTCGGGGACCGACAGGTACCCGAGGTCCTGCGCGATCTGCATGTTGCGCACCATCGAGCGGCCGACGAAGGTGACCCGCCGGTTGTGCGTGTGCGCGACGTCGATGATCTGCTGGATGCGGTGGACATGGCTGGCGAACGACGCCACGATGACCCGCTGCTTGGCCTTGCCGATGACCTGGTCGAGAACCCCGCCGATCTGGCGTTCCGGGGTCACGAAGCCGGGCACCTCGGCGTTGGTCGAGTCCACCAGGAAGAGGTCGACGCCCTCGTCGCCGAGGCGGCTGAACCCGGCGAGGTCGGTGAGGCGACCGTCGAGAGGCAGCTGGTCGAGCTTGATGTCGCCGGTGTGCAGCACGACGCCGGCGGGGGTCCGGATCGCGACGGCCAGGGCGTCCGGGATCGAGTGGTTGACCGCGAAGTACTCGCACTCGAACGGGCCGTGCGAGGTCTTCTGACCTTCGACGACCTCGACGAGCTTGGGCCGCAGACGATGCTCGCGGCACTTGGCCTCGACCAGGGCGAGCGTGAACTTCGCGCCGATCACCGGGATGTCACTGCGCAGCCGGAGAAGGAACGGCAGGGCGCCGATGTGGTCCTCGTGGCCGTGGGTCAGGATCACCGCGTCGACGTCGTCCATGCGGTCTTCGATGTAGCGGAAGTCCGGCAGGATCAGGTCGACGCCCGGTTGGGCGTCCTCGGGGAAGAGCACACCGCAGTCGACGATCAGCAGGCGGCCGTCGTACTCGAAGACGGTCATGTTGCGGCCGATCTCGCCGATGCCGCCGAGTGCCACCACGCGCAGACCGCCCTTGGGCAGTCGGCGGGGTGTGCCCAGCCGGTCGACGGGGGCCGGGGTCGCCGGTTCGGGCCGGCGGCCGCCACGGGCGTCGCCGCGCTCGTGGCGGGGGCGACGGGTGTTCGACGCGGGGCTCGCCGGACGCTTGGCCGCGTGCTTCGGCGAGTTCGCGTCGGACTTCGGTTCCGATGATCCGGTCCGCTCGGCTCGCGCGCGCCGGGGTTCCCTTGCCTTCGAGGTCACCTCGACAGGCTCGGCGGACGGGGTGGGCTCGGCGGACGGGGTGGGCTCGGCGGGCGGGGTCGGCTCGGCGGACGGGGAGGCCACTGCGGGGGGCGGACTCGGCGGGCCGGCCTTGCGGGCGGCCGCCCGGCGTCGGGTCCGGGGGCGGACGGTGCCGGTGGTGTCGTTGTCGGCGGTGTCGTTGCCGGTGTGGGGGCCGGTGGTGTCGTTGTCCGCCATCAGAGCAGCACACCCGCCGCACGCAGATCCACGATCAGTTCCTCGATCTGCGCGGGGTTCGCGGGCACCTGCGGCAGGCGCGGGTCGCCGACCTCCAGCCCGAGGATGCGCAGTGCCGCCTTCACCATCGTGACCCCGCCGAGGCGGCCCATGGCGTTGACCAGCGGCAGCATCGAGGTGTTGATCGCGCGGGCGGTCGGCAGATCGCCCTTCTCGACGGCGATCTGCATGTCGCGCAGGCGATCCGGGACAAGGTGGCCGATGACGCTGACATAACCGGTCGCTCCGATCGACAGCCACGGCAGGTTGAGTGCGTCCTCGCCGGACAGGTACTCCAGGCTGGTGCTGGCGATCAGGCCGGCCGCCGAGTGCAGGTCGCCCTTGGCGTCCTTCACCCCGCGGATGTTGGGATGTTCGGCCAGGGCGAGCATCGTCTCGTTCATGATCGGGACCACCGATCGCGGCGGGATGTCGTAGAGCAGCACCGGCAGCGCGGTGGCGTCGGCTACGGTCCGGAAGTGCGCGAGGAGCCCGGCCTGCGGCGGCTTCGAGTAGTAGGGGGTCACCACGAGGAGCGCGTGAGCACCGATCTTCTCGGACTCGATCGCGAACCGGACGCTCTCGGCGGTGTCGTAACTGCCTGCGCCCTGGGTGATCCGGGCCCGATCACCTACCGCGTCGAGGACCACCCGCAGCAACTCGAGCTTCTCCGGCACGGTGGTGGTCGGCGACTCACCGGTGGTGCCGGACACGACCAGCCCGTCACATCCCTTGGCGACCAGGTGGTCGGCGAGGACGGCGGCCTTGTCCAGATCGAGGCTTCCGTCCGGGCGGAAGGGGGTGACCATCGCAACCACGTTCGTCCCGAAGGGATGCTCGTGCAGCGGTTCCTGGACTGCGTTCATGGTGCTCAAGGCTACCGCCTCCCTGTTGGTGACGATCCTCACCCTTCCAGCACGAATGGTGAGGTGGCGACCTCGGTCCCGTCGGCCAGGGTGCCGATCTCGAAATCGCCGAACACGGTGGGCGCCACCCGCATCAGCTGGCGCAGACATTCGACCGCGAGCTGGCGGATCTCGACGTCGGCGTGCTCGGTGGCGCGCATGCCGACGAAGTGCCGCCAGGCGCGATGGTTGCCGGTGACGACGATCTTCGTCTCGGTGGCGTTCGGCAGCACGGAACGAGCAGCCTGACGTGCCTGTTTCCGACGCAGGATGGCGTTGGGGACGTCGGCGAACTTCGCCTCCAGCGCCGCGAGGAGCTCGGTGTAGGCCGCCCGGCTCGCGTCGGTCGCGGCGGCGAACAGGTCCTCGAGTTCCGGGTCGCCCACGATCGCCGGCGGCGCCACCACGTTGGAGTCGTGCTCGGGCACGAACCGCTGGGACAGTTGCGAGTACGAGAAGTGGCGGTGCCGGATCAGTTCGTGGGTGCACGAGCGGGAGATGCCACTGATGTAGAACGTCACCGATGCGTGTTCGAGCAGCGACAGGTGCCCGACCTCGAGGATGTGCCGCAGGTAGCCGGCATTGGTGGCGGTACGCGGGTTCGGCTTGTCCCAGCTCTGGTAGCACGCCCGGCCGGCGAACTCGACCAACGCCTCACCGCCCTCGGCGTCGGTGCTCCACGGCACGTCTCCCGGCGGGGTGAACTGGGTCATCGCCACCATCTGCACCTTCAGCGGCACCAATTCGGACACGCATGTCTCCTGTCGTCCGTCGCGGCCACACGTCCGCGTGCCGCGCGGTATCCGATTCTCCCCCACCACGTGAGTACCGCACCGTCGGGCTCCGCCCGCGGTAGAGTCCCTGCAGGCGTGGGCGAGTACCCGGGGGTGGATGCGATGACGACGCGACGCGACTTCCTGCGCACGGGCGCGGTCGTGACCGGTGCGGCGCTCGCCTCCCCCGCCGTCGTCGCCCAGGGCACGCCGCGGTCGCCCGGGCCCCCGTCGGCGGCGGTGTTCCGCCACGGCGTCGCGTCCGGCGACCCGCTCCCCGACGCCGTCGTCCTCTGGACCCGCATCACCCCGACCCCGGCTGCGACACCCGGCTCCGGCCTGGGGCCGGCGAGCCTCGTCCGCTGGGAGATCGCCCGGGACCCCGGCTTCGGCGCCGTCGTGGCCGCGGGCGAGGTGCGGACGTCCGCCGACTCCGACCACACCGTGAAGATCGACGCGTCGGGTCTGACGCCGCGCACCTGGTACCACTACCGCTTCGCGGTGCTGTCCGGACCCGCGACCGGCGCGGTGTCGCCCGTCGGTCGCACGTGCACCGCCCCCGCGACCGGTGCCGATGTCGCGAAGATCCGATTCGGCGTCGTGTCGTGTGCCAACTGGGAGGCCGGATACTTCGCCGCCTACCGGCATCTGGCCGCGCAGCCGGCACTCGACGCGGTGGTCCACCTGGGCGACTATTTCTACGAGTACGAGACCGGGCGGTACACCGGCAAGACCGGAACCGTCCGGCCGCACGACCCCCGCCACGAAATCATCACCCTGCGCGACTACCGGACACGCCACGCGCAGTACAAGACCGACCCCGATCTCGCCCGGCTGCACCGGGACCTGCCGTTCATCTGCATCTGGGACGACCACGAGTCGTCGAACGACTCGTGGTCGGGCGGGGCGGAGAACCATCAGGCGGGCGAGGGCTCCTGGGCCGCGCGGCGCACCGCCGCACTGCGCGCGTACGCCGAGTGGATGCCGATCCGCCCCGCCGTCGACACCGCGGGCCGGCACCTGTTCCGCAGGCTCCGCTTCGGCCGTCTGCTCGAATTGTCCATGCTGGATCTGCGCTCCTACCGCGACCTGCAGGTCAGCGCCCGGTCGGCGGCCATCGACGATCCCGCCCGCTCGATCCTCGGCCGGTCTCAGATGTCGTGGCTGACCAACGGACTCACGTCGTCGGAGACCCGCTGGAAGATCGTCGGCAACCCGGTGATGATCGCCCCGGTGCTGATCCCCCCGCTGGACCCGCAGACAACCGGCGCGGTCACCGCACTGCTCGGCATCCCGCGGGAGGGCATCCCGTACAACGCCGACCAGTGGGACGGTTACGCCGCCGATCGTCGACGTCTCCTCGAATCACTGCGCCGCAACCGCGTCGACAACGTCGTCTTCATCACCGGTGACATCCACTCGTCGTGGGCGTGCGACATCCCGGCCGACCCGGCGAACTATCCCGGCGGCGGGAGTGTCGCAACGGAATTGGTCGGCACGTCGATCACGTCGACCAACATCGACGACATGCTGAACGTGCCCGCCAACACCGCCGGGGTCGCGGTGTCCTCGGCCTTCGCGGCCACGAACCACCACGTGCGCTGGAGCGAGTTCGACGCGCACGGGTATTCGGTCCTGACCGTGACGCCGGCGGCGACGCAGATGGACTGGTACTTCGTGCACGACAAGACGAATCCGCGCTCCGGCCAGTATTACGCGAGGTCTTACCGGGTCGCGAACGGCACCCAGCGGGTCGTATCGGCGGGCGGGCCGGTCGACTAGCTGCCCGTCTCGACCTGATCCAGCAGCGCCGACAGCTTCGCGTGCGTGTCGGGCCAGCCGTGGACGGCGATAGACGTGATGCCCAGAGCCTTGACCGGGTAGTCGTTGCCGCCCTCGTCGAGCCGGTCGCCGAAGAACAGGATGTCGCTGGTGCTGAGGCCGAGGATGTCCATCAACTTCAGTGCGCCGTAAGCTTTGTCGATGCCCTTCTTGGTGACGTCCACCGACGTCGACCCGCCGCTGCGCACCTCGAGGTCGGGAAGTCGCTCGGCGGCGTAGGCACGCAGGGACTCTTTCTTCGCTCCGTCGGGGTCCCAGGCCGCCTTCGCGTCGACGGGCGCCTTCTGCCCCAGCGCGCTGAAGGTGATCTGGCTGCCGCGGTCCTCGAGGATGTCACCCCACGTCTCGCTCTCCCACAGACCCAGTTCTTTGGCGCCGGTCTCGAGCACGTCGAGCGTGCGCTGCTTCTCGTCGTCGGTGAGGAACTCCGCGTAGACCGTCTCCCAGTCGTTCCCGGACCACCGCACGTACTGCGTTCCGCACGTCGGCATGAGGTGGAGGTTGGCGACGCTGTCGAAGTTGCCGAGCCGCGCGAGAACCTGCTTCTCGAACTGGGTGAAGTTGCCGCCGGAGATGATGCAGCCCAGGCTCACGTCGAGCATCCGCCGCAACAGATCGACCATCTGGTCGTCGAGCGGGCTCTTCGACGGGGCCAGGGTGTCGTCGAGATCGAACATCACCAATCGGTAGTCGTTGCCCTCATACGACACGGTCATCGCTTCGTCTCCCATCGCTGTCGTGAACTTTCGATCCTCAGCATCGCATCACTCGGGGTGAGTCACGCGACGTGCAGCACCCGTTGCAGGTCGGGCGCCAGGTCGCCGCGTCCCGACACGACGACATCGTCGAGGTCCTGCCAGCCGGCGAAGCTCCGCAGATCCGCGGACAGCCGTTCGGCGACGAGGCCTCGGGAACGACCCGGCTCGCAGTAGGCCCCGAGCACCTGCAGGGTGCGGTTCTTGCGGTCGGCCTTCAGGTCCACGCGCGCGGCGATGTCGGTGCCCAGCAGATACGGCAGCACGTAATAGCCGTGCACGCGTTTGTGTTCGGGCACATAGATCTCGATGCGGTAGTGGAAGTCGAAGAGTCGTTCGGCGCGGGGGCGGAAGAACACGAGCGGGTCGAACGGCGACAGGATCGCCGAGGCGTCGACGCGCCGCGGAATCACTGCGCCGGCGGCCAGGTAGGCCGGGTCGCGCCAGCCGTCCACGGAGATCTCCTGCAGCCCACCGTCCTCGACGAGTTCGGCGACCGCCGGCCGCGCGTCGGCCGGCCGGAGCCGGTAGTAGTCGGCCAGATCGGCCACGGTGGCGACACCGAGCGCCTGGGCGGCACGGCTGACGAGTTCACGGTGCGCCTGCCCACGGTCGGGTCGCAGCGCGACGATGTCCGCGCCGACGATCCGTTCGGTGAGGTCGTAGTGCCGCACGAAGTTCCCGTTGCGGACCGCCGACAGGTCACCGGCGGCGAACATGGCCTCGCACAGGTGCTTGACCTCACCGCGCTGCCACCAGCTCCCGGCTGCACCGGGTTCACGTTCGATGCCCAGTTCCGCTTCGATGGCACGGGGCGTGGTCGCGCCGACCGCCTCGATCACGGCCCGGATGTCGCCGACCAGAGAACGGTTGCGACGCATCACGTCTCGCGTGTGCCGATACCGACCGTCGGCGAAGTCGTCCATCCGCCATCGGAAGAGGGGCCAGTCGGGTACCGGGATCAGCGCCGCTTCGTGGGCCCAGTACTCGACGAGTAGCCGCCGACCGCGCCCGGGCTGCCACGCGGCGCGGTGCAACAGGTCGGGATCGTAGGCACCCAGGCGAGAGAACAGCGGCATGAAGTGCGCACGCGCGGCGATGTTGACCGAGTCCATCTGCAGCAGCCGCGTCCGGCCGACGACGCGCTTCAGGTGTGCCATGGTGGGCGCGGCGGCGGGCCGACGGTCGGTGAAACCCTGTGCGGCGAGCGCGATTCGACGCGCCTGTGCGATCGAGAGACGATCCGGCGCCATCAGCCTCGCTCACGGACGTAGTCGATGAAACGGTAGCTAAGGCCGGTCGAGGAGATCTGTGGCTCACCCTTCCTGGCGACCGTCCACTCCGGCTCCACCTTCGGGGCGAATGCGTCGGCCCCTGGAACGTCGACGTCAATCTCGGTGACACACAGCTCTGTCGCGAACCGCATTGCGGCTCGGTAAATCTCACCGCCACCGATGACACTGACCGTGTCGTCGTCGGCAAGCCGCAGGGCTTCCTCGATGGTTGGTGCCACAAGGGCGCCATCTACGGACCAGTCGCGATTTCGCGTAACAACGATATTGGTGCGTCCGGACAGCGGCCGGAACTTCTCCGGCAACGAGTCCCAAGTCTTGCGACCCATGATGACCGGGTGCCCAAGTGTCAGCTTCTTGAATCTCGCCATGTCCTCGGGGACCCGCCACGGAATAGTGTTGTCCCGACCTATCGCAGCTTTGTCGATGGCAGCCCCATTGCCCTGCGCCCACACCAACCGAATACATGTCGGAAGGCGTGGCGATTCGCCCTTCACACTGCCACCGGCGCCTTAATAGCGGCGTGGGATGTGTAATCCACGATCTCGATGTCGGAAAATTCGTAGTCGAAGATCGAATCCCGCTTGCGCAGTTCGAGTTTCGGGTACGGATACGGGTCGCGTGACAGTTGCAACGTCACCTGCTCGACGTGGTTGTCGTAGATGTGGCAGTCGCCGCCGGTCCACACGAACTCGCCGACCTCGAGGCCCGCCTGCTGGGCCATCATGTGCGTCAGCAGCGCATACGACGCGATGTTGAACGGTACTCCCAGGAACAGGTCGGCGCTGCGCTGGTACAGCTGGCACGACAGCTTGCCGTCGGCGACGTAGAACTGGAAGAACGCGTGGCAGGGCGGCAGTGCCATCTGCGGGATCTCCCCCACGTTCCATGCGGACACGATGTTCCGGCGCGAATCGGGGTTGGTCTTGAGCAGGTCGAGGGCGGCCGCGATCTGGTCGATGTGCTCGCCGGACGGTGTCGGCCAGCTCCGCCATTGCACGCCGTAGACGGGTCCGAGTTCACCGTTCTCGTCGGCCCACTCGTCCCAGATCGAGACCCCGCGCTCCTGCAGCCATCGGACGTTGGAGTCGCCGCGCAGGAACCACAGCAACTCGTAGACGATCGACTTCAGATGCACCTTCTTGGTGGTGATCAGCGGAAAACCCTCGGCGAGGTCGTAGCGCAATTGCCTGCCGAAGAGGCTGCGCGTCCCGGTGCCGGTGCGGTCGGCCTTCGGTGTCCCGGTCTCCATGACGAGGGTCAGCAGGTCCTCGTACGGTGTCGGGATGGTCCCGGCCGATGAGATGTCGCGGGTAGCCGTGCTCACGGCGAACAGTCTAGGGCCTGGCCGATTACTCGCAGCTCAGACCCACCGGGCGCCCCTCCTTTTCCCAGCTGAGCAGGTAAGGAGCTGTGTTGGTTAAGACGGAGCCATGGTGACACCAAGTTGTGACTACTGTGACTCGTGTGATCCGAGCGGTAGGCTCCTCCCGTGGCCACCCGCAGCACCACCCGCGCCAATCGGTACGCGAAGCGTCGTCGCAAGCGTGTCGCCGCCCGCGACAACGACCTCACCGACGCCCAGTGGCTCGCGCTGCAGGAGGCCTGGGGTGGGTGCGCGTATTGCGGCGCGGTGGGCGTCGCCCTCCAGCGTGACTGCATGCTGGCCATCTCCCGCGGCGGCCGGTACACCGTCGCCAACGTCGTGCCGTGCTGCGGTTCGTGCAATGCGAGCAAGTGCAATTCCGAGGTCACGACGTGGATGCGGCGTAAGAAGCTGGACGAGAAGGCGTTCCTGGTCCGGCAATTCGAGGTGAGCCGCGCGCTCGCCGCCGCCGTCGACCCGGCCGCCGGCCAGGACGAGTGATCAGCCGGCTCGCGCCGCGCGTCGTACTCGTCCGGGTGAGGACCCGTTGACCCGCTTGAACGCCCGGCTGAACGCCGCTTCGGAGGAGTAGCCGAGTGCGCCCGCCACCGACGCTACGGATGCGTCCGGGTCACGGAGACGATCCGCCGCCACATACATCCGCCACCGGGTGACGTACTGCATCGCCGGCTCGCCGACGACGGCGGTGAACCGGGCCGCGAACGTCGACCGCGACATCGCGCACTCGCGGGCCAGTCGTTCGACGCTCCACTCCCCCGCCGGATCGCGATGGACCGCGGCGACCGCACGCCCGAGTTGTGGATCGGCAAGGGCTCCCAGCCATCCGGTGCGGGTTCCCTCCGCGTCCTGCAACCACGATCGGATGGCGTGGATGACGATGATGTCGGACAACCGGGTGATGACCGCCTCCCCGCCGGGCCGGAGTTCGCCGGCCTCGTCGATCACGATGCGCATGAGGTCCCGCAGCCACGAGTTGCTCGCACCCGCACGGGGATCATTGGCGCGGATGGCGAGGATCGGCGGCAGCATCGACGTCAGCGACCGTGCCGAGGGATGGTCGAAACGGACGACGGCACAGATCAGGACCGAGCGTTCGGGCCCGTCGCCGCCATGTCGCAGGATGGCATACCGATCGCTCAGGTAGTCGTGCGGCAGATCGGTGACGACCGGGGCGAACATCGCCTCGCCGTCGCCGCGGACGACGTGCGATCGGCCGTGCGGCACGACGACGAGATCTCCCGGCGCGAATCGCAGCGACTCTCCGTCCGGCGCGGACAACCGCAGCGCCCCCGACACGACGAGGTGCACGCACAGACAGTCCTCCCAGACCGGCATGGTCAGCGCCCAGGGCTCGGTGAGCTCCGACCGGCAGTAGAAGGCGCCGTTCAACCGGAAGAAGTGCAGGGCCTCCCCGAGCGGGTCGGGGCTGTGGAACGGGTCCGGGCGACTGTCGTCGGGTCTGCGCACCCGTCCATGATCGGTCATCGTGATCCGATCGTCTGCCGTTCTCGGACGATTGAGCATGCATCGCGGACTATGTGCGCTGTGTCGTCCGGCAACCTCGCTTCACTCTGGACATACGACATCGAACGATTCAGGAGGTCCTCATGTACACAGTTCTCGGGGCGACGGGCACCGTCGGCGCACAGGTCACCACCCGCCTGCTCGATGCCGGACACCGGGTTCGGGCGGTTGGGCGTTCTTCTGAGCGGCTCGACGCCCTCGCTAGGCTCGGTGCCGACACCGCGGTAGCCGACACCACCGACCAGTCCGCGCTCGCCACCGCCATGCGCGACTCGGACGCGGTGTTCGCGATGCAACCCGTGGATCACACCGCCGCCGACCACCTCACCTCGCAGCGGACGATGACCGACGCGATCGTCCGCGCCCTCCGCGAGTCGGGTGTGCCGCGTGTGGTCGCGCTCAGCAGCGTCGGCGCCGAGATCAGCTCCGGCACCGGATTTCTGGTCGGTCTGCACATCCTGGAGCAGCGGCTGGCGGAGTTGTCCGGCGTCGAGGTGCTCGCTCTGCGTGCCGGCTGGTTCTACGACAACGCCCGCTCCTACCTCCCGCTGATGCAGAATGCGGGCATCGTCGCGGACTCGCTGGATCCGCATGTCGCCGTTCCGATGGTCGCCACGCGGGACATCGCCGCGGCAGCGGTGGATGCGCTGGTCGGAACAGGCTGGGGCGGTGGACATCTGAGCCGGGAGTTCCTGGGTCCGGTGAACGTCGACCAGGCCACCGTGACGGCCGCGCTGGGACGTGCCTTTGGAATTCCGGAGCTGCGGTATGAGTGCTTGTCCGACGACGACATGGTCGCGACGCTCGTCGACGAGGCCGGATTCAGTCCCGATGTCGCACGCCATCATGTGGGCATGACACGGGCCATCAACGACGGCCGGGTCGTCGGCCGACGTCCGGGCACCACGGTGCTCACCGGGCCGACAACGATCGACGACTACGCCACCGGCCTGGCGGCAGCCGCGATGGCGACGATTTCAAGTCCCACCGATCACCTCTCCCGCTGATAGACATCCGGGATGCCGTCGTGATCGTCGTCCCGGGACTCTTCGTCGGCGACCCGGCGGTAATGCCGGTTGCGCATCCGCAGGATCACCGCCGAGGCCGAGGCGGCCGTCAGCGAACCGACCAGGACACCGATCTTGACGTACTCCGCGCGGTCGGATTCCGGGTCGTACGCCAGGTCGCCGATGAGCAGGGACACGGTGAAACCGATGCCGGCGAGCATCGCGACACCGGTGATGTCGATCCATCGGATGCTCGCATCGAGGGTGGCGCGCGTGAACCTGGCCAGAAGTGCGGTGGTACCGACGATGCCCACCGTCTTGCCGACCACCAGACCGAAGATGATGCCCAGCGCAACGGGATTCGTGAGCGCCTCGCGGAGTCCGCTGAGACCGCCGATCGTGACGCCGGCGGCGAAGAAGGCGAACACCGGGATGGCGAAGCCGGCCGAGATGGGCCGGACACGGTGTTCGAAATGCTCTGCCAGGCAATGCCGGGTATCCGTCTCATCGCTCCCGACCCGCCGGAGCACCGGGACCGTGAAGCCGAGGACGACGCCGGCGACGGTGGCGTGAACGCCGGACTCGTGGACGAATGCCCACGTGAGGGCCGCCAGCGGGAGCAGGAGCCACCACGCGGTGATCCGCCGCTGCACGAGAACGGCGAACGCTGCGAGTGGGATCAGGGCCAGGGCCAGCGCGGTGCCGTTGATGGAGTCGGTGTAGAACACCGCGATCACCGTGATGGCCAGCAGGTCGTCCACGACGGCCAGGGTGAGCAGGAAGGTGCGCAGCGCGACGGGCAGGTGCGTGGAGAGCACGGCCAGCACGGCGACCGCGAACGCGATGTCGGTGGCGGTGGGAATGGCCCAGCCCTGCACGGCTCCATCCCCCGCCCGCATGGTGATTGCGACGAAGATGAGTGCGGGAACAGCCATTCCACCGACCGCCGCGGCGATGGGCAGCGCGGCCCGCGCGGGGTCGCGGAGGTCGCCGGCGACGAACTCGCGTTTCAGCTCCAGACCGACGACGAAGAAGAAGATGGCGAGCAGACCATCCGCCGCCCAGGTGGCCAGGGAGAGATCGAGGTGCAGACCGGGCGCGTCGGACCCCACGTGGATGTCGCCGAGGCCGAAGTAGGCGGCCGACCATGGCGAGTTGGCCCATACAAGAGCTACGACCGCGGCGACGAGCAGCAGCATGCCGCCGATGGTTTCGCGCCGGAAGATGTCGGCGATGCGGGAAGCTTCGGGCCAGGAGCCGCGCGAGAAGAGCGTCGGGGTGGCCCGACGTGAGTCGGTGTCAGTCATGGTGCGTACGGAGTCCTTCGTCTGTTGGGCTACGTACGCGTCGTGGCCGCCCCCTCGTGCAGGGCTCACCGTCAACGCGCAGCCGACCAGACTTCCCGGCACACCGCGTGTCAGTCTAACAGCTAGGCACCTATGCAGCCCTCTGCACGGCGGGATCGGAGCGAGTTGCGTTGCGTTCCTTCCACTCCCACACCGCGTAGAGCACCTCGGTGGTGTAACCCAAATCCATCCGACCCCCACCGATCGGCACCGTCGCATCTACCCCGATCCGTTGATCGGGTCGCCACCCGCCCGGCCTCGAAGTCGGTGGCGCCACCTCGATCTCCGTCCCGTCTGGCCGATGAAAGCTGAACCGCTGCAACCCATGCGCGGTGATCGCGAACTCGCCCCGATGCAACGACCGATGACACGACCCACACAACAAGATCAGATTGTCCGGATCGGTCCGCCCACCCGCCGACCAGAACACCACATGATGGGCATGCAGATGACGCGTACGCCCACACCCCGGCACCTGACAACACCGATCCCGCACGAACAACGCCCGCACCAACGCCTTGTTCGGCGCCCGCTTCCGACGACCCACCCCCAACAACGCCAGCTTGCCGAGTTGCCCGGGCACCCCGCGGCTCACCACCTCCCGCGTCGACGCCCCACACCGAGCTTCGGCCACCTCAACCTCCGACAGGGCCGGACCGTCATCGAGATGAGCCGACTCCACCCCCTCACCAGCATGGATCAGGATCTCCGCACCCGGCGCAAGATCGGGCATCGCCATCCCGTCATGCACCATGTCTGCCATCGCCACCACCGCCGGCGCCACATTCGACGGCACCTGCCGCCACAGATCCCGACGCCGCGACGGAACCACCTCCGAATCCTGTGCTTCTGAACCGGATTCAGTGTTCCGCGGAACACTCTCGACGATAGGCGGATCCGGGTCATCGCATGTCCGGGTCCGTTCGTATTCCGCCCGCACCGACCCAGCAAGGAACCGCGCCCCATCCAACGGACTCAACCGCAACGACACCGACAACGACCCGTCATCGTTCCACTTCCACCGACCCGACGACTCCACCGGTGGCCGGCTTTCCTCCTCGACACCACGGTTACGGTCGATCCGGGCCATCGCCCGCACCGCCCGATCCAACTGACTCGCCGTAGCCGACAACGCCAGATTCACCAACTCCTGCTCCCGCTCCGGTGTAGCCACCCGTGTCAGGGCGCGGACCTTCGAATACGACAACCGGCCTTCGCCAAAGGCCCTGCGGATCACCGGCAATGCTCGTATCGCCTTGGCGACCCTCAACTGCTCATGCGCCGTTCGCGGTGCAATGCCGGCCTTCCACGACAACCAGTGCGCCAGCGAGTGAATCCCCGGCCCCCGCCACGACTCCCGCTCATCCAGTTCTGCCACCAGGTCAAGGAAGTCCGCTGTCAGCGCCGTGATCTGAGCCGCATACCCCAACACCCGCGCCTCGAGCAACTCATCAGACAACGACGCCGGATCCGCACCATCGAACATCGACGACACATCCCCACCGCAACGAAAAGCACTGACCCCCATGCCAACCCCCTGAACCGAACGAGAAGTACAGCAACAAGGTATCGCCTGGCACCGACAGTCTTCGGGGCTCAACCCGAGGTCACGAGTGTTCCGCGGAACACTCGCGAGTCACCACATCAACCCCGCCGCCACCGTCGCACCCAGCTCCCAATACGCGTCGGGAACGAGAGCCTGCCCGCTGAGCGGTTCGCCGGTGCTCACCAGGCGGGCGTCGCCTTCGCGGGTCCATACGAGGAGGCCTACTTTCGTCACGGCGGTCCGCCGACCTCCGCTCTGCTGCGGCATCTTTGGCGTCCGGGGGCCGCCAAGACTAAGCGATGATGACCGCCGCCGGTGACACTCGGCCCGCAGACCTGCCGCGCCTCGTCGCCTCGTGCTGGGCCGCGATCACCTACCTCGCGAACCACCCGCAGATGAACGATACCGCGACCCAGGACGACGTCGATGCCGCGCTGCAGCTCCCCGCGACGACGAGGACGGGCGCGCCCACGCCCCCGCGGCGATCAGGTCTGGCAATGTGCCGGGGACATTCACCGTCACACCCCGGCAGCGAGGCTGAGGGCTGGCGGGCGGGTGAGTTCATCCCGAGACGTCAGAGCAGCGAGGCATACTCACGCACATGACTGACACCTGGACCGACCGAGACCTGCCCGTATTACGCGCTGCGGTCAGAATTTACGATGAGACTGGTGACCCTGCACAGCCCAACGAACTCGCAAGGGCGTGCGGGTTAGATATTGACACGGTCCAGCGCGCCGTACGCGCTCTCGGTCGAGAACCATTCTTCGAGGTTGAAGAGGACAACGGCGGGGGCGTCTCGATCATGGGTCCGCCGACTGGTCACGCGCTTCGGGTTGCCGGTCAGTGGCCCTCACCGCAGACGCAGTTGGAGCGCCTGATTTCCGCGCTGGAAGCCGCCGCCGACGACGAGTCGCAGCCAGAAGAGCAGCGCAGTCGATTCCGTCAGGTTGCCTTAGCGCTGGGCGGGGCGGCGTCGCAGATCGCCATCGGCGCACTCGGCGGCGCGGGCGGAAACCTGCTGTCCTAGGCCCCATCCACGGCCCATGGGCGCGTTTGGACTAGGGCGCGCCAGAGGAGATCGCGGCTAGCTCGTCGGTACGCTCCTTGACGTGCATCTTCAAGTTCTCGCGGTAGAACTCGTAGCGCTGGTGGTCGCTCAGCGCGTCCGCAATCTCCTGGTCGGTAAAACCAGCGTGCGAGAGCAGGCACAGCCTTAACACCCAGATTGCCGACGACTCAGCGATCATCCAGTTGTAGACCTGCTCCTCGAACGGGCGTCCGGTGTTGTGGTGCGCCAGGTCGTTGCGAGCGTTCCTGATGACCTCGTCCCACTTCGCCACCGGCTCTGTAATCTCGGGGGCGATACGCTGCGCTGTCGCATGCAGATCACGCACGCGGTCGATGTAGGCCTTCTTTCCGCCGACGATGCGCTTGTGAATGCCCTCGATAAGTGAGCACGCCACTAGGCCCTGCACCTGCATGGCCTGTTTCTCAACGGGGTTCGCGACCGCGGCAGCGAGTCCGTCCATGGTCTGCTCAATCGCGAGCCACCCGGCGATGCGCTCCAGCGTCACAGACGTTGGTGGAAGGAGGTCACGAGGGCTAGGCCACGAAGTCTTACTAGGGTCCTGGTCTCGGGTCTTTACGTCGAGCCAGTCGCTCTGTCCGGTCTCGCGGACCTGCACGTATAGCGGTGTGAGGTCGACAGCGACGGCCAACTTCATCAGCGTCATCACCGATCGGACTGCGCGGTCCGCTGAGCGCAGCCTGAGCGTGAACGATGGCCGGAACTCCAACCACACCAGCTCGTCGTCGCCGCGTTCACACAGCAGCTCGCCCGCGTCGCTCGTCGCTGACCCGGCGTCGGGTAGCTGCTCCCACCAACCCGGGCTGTCGAGAGTGAAGCGCACGGCGTCAAGCGTCGCGGCGTGGCCAGTCGGCAAGTGCGCCCCAACGATCAAGGTGTACGGGTCCCAGACCTGCTGCAGTGGCGGCGTCTCGAAGTCGAACAGATTTTTCGGGAGATGCTGCAGATACGAGTCGATACCCGTGACGGGACCGGTCTCCGTGTCTCCGAGCAGCACGCGCGGCACGCCGTCCTGGACGATGCTTGCTGGGTCAGCACGGTGGCTGATCCGCAACTCCCCCGTTTCGGTGATTTCCGCTGGTTCGTTCAACTCGTCGATGACGCGGTGCTTCAGCTTGAGCCGAGCCCGCGCACCTGACTCCCATGTCAGGGTCCCTGGGACACGTCTCGCTTCGTTGCCGGACGACCAGAACTCACCCGTTGTCTCTAGTGATTCCACACGGTAACCGTAGTTAAGCAGACCTGACAGGACGAGCATCTTCGGCGATGATTCGTCCGACTGAGCGTCCGCCACGGAGCGGCCGCTAGTGGTTCTTGACTCCGTCAATCTCTGCTTGCAATTGGTGGGCAAAGTCGAGGAGGACAGGCGCGGTGTCGAGGTGAAAATCCTGCGCCTACGGATTGCCCGCGCCTAGAACGACATACGCCCACGCTCACCGCGTTCATCGATTACCTGCCGCCAGAACTCACTCTCGGCCTTATTCTGCGCCCAGTCCGAGGGGTCAATCGGCGCAGCTAGGTAAGACCTTAACCGTTCTTTGAGTTTTGGGGTCTGCTTGGTCGGACGAACCACTTCGTCGAAAGTGAACCGGTGCCATACACTTTGGCGGAGCCCCCGGGGGTCACCTCCCAGCCTAAGTCGGTGCGGCCCGCGGGGAGCCGCCAGCTCCGACTAAGACCGACGTCAAGGGCAATGTGTCGACGGAGACCGGCGACCGCCCCGCCCCCCGCACCGCTTCGATACCAAAGAGATCAGGCGAGTGGTTCGTGAATCGCGGGTCTGTCCTAGGCCTGCGCCCACTTCCCACTGTCTGGACCACCGCGGGTCCTCCTCTTTGGTGGTGGAACAGCAGCTCGACCCGCAGCCGCGTACCGGACACCCGGTAAACGGTGAACTGCCAGTCAAACTACCGAGGGTGATGTAGACGCTCGTAATCGACACGCTAAGCGCAGCAATGGCCGCTCCCCGCGCGTCACCCCTCCATCAACCCCGCTGCCACCGTCGCACCCAACTCCCAGCACGCCTCGCGATCGTCCTTGCTCGGCGAACCGGAGACGATGACGTGATCGGCAGCCTTGGTCCAGCCGAGCCCGGCGGTGATCGAATCGACCGCTCGCACAGCCCCTTCGGTGCCCTGGTTGCCGTGCAGGTAGAGCCCGAACGGCCGACCCTGAGTCGAGTCGAGGATCTGGTAGTAGCTGACGTCGAAGGCGTGTTTCAGTGCGCCGCTGATGTATCCGAGGTTGGCGGGCGTGCCGAGAAGGTATCCGTCGGCGTCGAGGAAGTCGGAGGCGGTGACGGCGAGCGCCGCGCGTCGGATCACCTCGACGCCTTCGATCTCGGGGTCGGTCGCACCGGACACGACGGCCTCGAACATCTCCTGGCATGCCGGTGACGGGGTGTGGTGGACGATGAGCAGCCGGCTCATCGGACTACTGCTCCCGGCCGTGGTACTGGGCGACAGCCCGTTTCATCATCGAGCGGGCGCGGGTGCGGTCGCCGGCGTAGTCGTAGGCACGGGCGATGCGGTAGGTGTTGCGCCAGTCGCTCGGGTCGGCCTCCCACTCGGCCTTCACCTGGGCGAAGAGCTCGTCGGCCGCGTCGCGCTCCATTCGGCCCGATGCGCGGTGCGGCAGGTTCGAGATGTCGAGTTCACGTCCCTCGTCGGCCATGATGGCGGCTAGTTTCTGGTGCTCGAGGCCCGCCCGCAGCGTCGCGTAGACCAGCCACGCCCCGATCAGCGGCAGCGCGATCACGCCCAGACCGAGACCGATCCCGGCGGCCGACCCGGAGGCGATCAGCTGGAAGCCACGCCATCCGAGCAGGACGAAGTACACGATGAGCGCCAAGACGAGAAATGCGATCATCCAGACGATCGGACGGGAGTCCTTCTTCCGCGGGCCGAGTCGGGGTGCGCCGCCCTCGGTGTCGTCGTCGTGAGCTGGCTCGTTCGGCGGGCCGGAGGAGGTCATCGTCAGAGGTCCATCAGTTCTTCGAGCCCGATCGTGAGTCCCGGACGGCCGGCGATGCTGCGCACGCCCAGGAGCACTCCGGGGGCGAACGACGCCCGGTCGAGGGAGTCGTGCCGGATGGTGAGCGTCTCGCCTTCGGTGCCGAGCAGCACCTCCTGATGTGCCACGAGTCCCGCGAGGCGCACCGAGTGGACACGTACGTCGTCGACGACCGCGCCGCGGGCGCCGTCGAGTTCCTCGGTCGTGGCATCGGGACTGCGTCCGACACCGGCCTCGGCCCGCGCGCGCCCGATCAGCTCTGCCGTCCGATAGGCGGTTCCCGACGGCGCGTCGGCCTTGTGCGGGTGATGCAACTCGATGACCTCGACCGAGTCGTAGTACTTGGCGGCCTGGGAGGCGAAACGCATGGACAGCACTGCGCCGATCGCGAAGTTGGGTGCGATGAGGACGCCGACACCGGGGTTCTCCGACAACCAGCCGCGGACGGTGTCGAGGCGTTCCTCGGTGAATCCGGTGGTCCCGACGACGGCGTGAATTCCGTTGGCGATGAGGAACTTCAGGTTGTCCATGACCACATCGGGATGGGTGAAGTCGACGACGACCTGGGTCTCGGTGTCGGTGAAGAACTCGAGTGAGTCACCTTTGTCGACGCCCACGGTGTAGGTGAGGTCGTCGGCATTCTCGACCGCCGCGACGATCGCCTGCCCGACCTTGCCCTGGCTGCCCAGGACGCCCACCTTGATACCGCTCATGTCCACCTCTTCGTGTCGTGTCCTGCCGGCCGAGTCGCTGCCGGGCCAGTCTAGTGGCGTCTCTCCTCAGAAGATCGGGGCACCGCCGCGGCGGTGTTCGAACACCAGCGACGTGGTGGTTCCGGCGACCTCCGGCCGGCCGTTGAGTCGTTCGACGAACTGGCGCAGAGCCTCGGTGTCGGCGGCGGCGACATGCAGCAGGTAGTCGTCGGTGCCGGCGAGGAAGAACACGTCGATCACCTCGTCGTGGGTGGCGATCTCGCCGACGAAGCGCCGGATCTGACCGCGCGCGTCGGACTGCAGACTGACGGCGACCATGGCACGCAGCGGGCGCCCCAGCGCCGCCGGGTCGACGTCGGCGAAGAAGCCGCGGATGATGCCGAGGTCGACGAGCCGACGCAGGCGGCCGTGGCAGGTCGACGCGGCGATGCCGACACGCTGCGCCAGTTCGCTGTTCGGCATCCGCGCATCGGACTGCAGCAGGCGGAGCAGCTCCCGGTCCGTCGCGTCGAGTTCACCGGCCCGAACATCCTTCGGTGTGGTGGCCATCGCGCCCTCCGTCCTCACACGATCGTCGGCAGACCGAGCTGCACGAGAATATTCTTCCGCACGATTGTGTCATGGCCGATGTTCCTTCACGCTGAAAACCAGTTCATCGAGGAACGTTCAGGAGACCACAACCCGACGGAGTCATCATGCGCATCGGCATCCCCACCGAGATCAAGAATCACGAATACCGCGTGGCCATCACCCCCGCCGGCGTCGCCGAACTCCACCAGTGCGGCCACGACGTGATCGTCCAGGCCGGCGCGGGCGAGGGATCTGCCATTGCCGACAACGACTTCAAGGCCGCCGGTGCACAGATCCTGGGAACCGCCGCCGCGGTCTGGGAGCAGGCCGAACTACTGCTGAAGGTCAAGGAACCGATCGCCTCGGAGTTCGCGCTGATGCGTCGGGATCAGACGCTGTTCACCTACCTGCACCTGGCCGCCGGCAGGGCCTGCACCGACGCGTTGCTGGCGTCGGGCATCACCTCCATCGCCTACGAGATGGTCCGGACCGCCGACGGCGCGCTCCCGTTGCTGGCCCCGATGAGCGAGGTCGCCGGACGCCTCGCACCGCAGGTGGGTGCCTATCACCTGATGCGTTCGGCGGGCGGTCGGGGCGTACTCATGGGCGGCGTGCCGGGAACCGAGCCCGCCGACGTGGTCGTTCTCGGCGGTGGCGTCAGCGGCGTGAACGCGGCGCAGATCGCGCTCGGCATGGGCGCCCAGGTCACCGTCTTCGACATCGACATCGCCAAACTCCGATCGATCGACGCCCGCTTCGGCGGCCGCGTCCACACCCGGTACAGCACGGCCCTGGCAGTCGAGGAGGCGGTCCTCGGCGCCGACCTGGTGATCGGGGCCGTCCTCGTGCCGGGCGCCAAGGCACCGGTCCTCGTCTCGAACAGCACGGTCGCCCAGATGAAGCCGGGCGCGGTGCTCGTCGACGTCGCGATCGACCAGGGCGGCTGCTTCGAGGACTCTCGACCCACCACCCACGACGACCCGACCTTCGCCGTCCACGACACCGTCTTCTACTGCGTCGCGAACATGCCCGGCAACGTCGCGCGCACGTCAACGCAGGCGCTCACCGGTGCGACCCTCCCCTACGTCCTCCGGCTGGCCGAATCGGGACCGGAGCAGGCGTGCGCAGCCGACCCGGCACTCGCCTCGGGACTGAGCACCCGGCACGGTCAACTGTTCACCGCCGAGGTCGGTGCTGCACTCGACCTGGACGTGTCGCCGAACCCCTTCGCGCACAACTGATCAGAACGTCAGCGTGGTGGTTCCCCGGCGGCGGCCCCGCCAACCGTAGCGGCGCTCGGTCATCGATCCGTGGCCGTCGTACCCAACGCGCAGCAGGGTCGATGCCCGGGTGCCGTACCCGGGGATGTTGATGAACATCGGCGACAACGCCGCCTCGGCCTGTGGCCCGACGCCGGTGTCGGGCAGACGCGCCGGGTCCGGCCGATCCTGGTCGGCCAGCATGGCGAAGTAGGACTCGTCCGGAGACCCAGCCGACCCGCCACCGTCTGCCTCGACCAGCCCACTCAACGCCGCCACACCGTCGACGACCTTCGGCCAGTCGTTGTCCAGGGCCCCGTTCGAGAGACCGTGCACGCCGTCGGCGACCCGCTCGGCGCGTGGCTCCGGCCAGTTGGTCATCCACCACAGCTCGTCCCGATCGGTGACGAGCAGATTCACCGGATCGTACGCGGCCGCGTCGTCGAGGACCCGGTGGGCGTACACCTTCGGGTCGTCGTCGCCGATCAGATAGTTCACGGGAAGTTGTCCGCGCGAACGGATTCCGGCCCGTCGAGCCGGACCGACACGGACGTTGCTGACCATGGCCACCCGGTCGGGGATCTCGGCCGAGACAGCCATCCACGTACCGCCGGCGACGGCGTCGCGACCGCCGAGGATCGGCAGGTCGTCCCAGTGCGACAGCGCGAAGGTGCGGCGACGGTGTTGCTCGTCCCGATTGGCGGCCACGATCAGCCGCTGAGTGGGGTGTGCGTTCCACGCACAAAGGATCAGGCACATCGGGTTTCAGGTCACCTGCTCGGGTCCGGGAAGAAGTCGGCTCATGGTCGACATGCGGCGCTGCACTCCGGCGATCTCGCGCACCGCCTGCCCGAGCAGGCTGCGGTCCAGCGGGGACAACTGCCTGACATCGAACCGATCGCCGGGCGGATCACCGTTGTCGAACTGTGCGACCTGATATCGCAGCCGAACACGCTGCAGCACATCGAAGACCTCGATGAGCGTCGACGCCTGATCGGTCGGCAGCATCTCGCTGCCGGACGCCGCGCGCAGACGGCCACGGGTGTCGACGTCGGTCGAACCCACACTGACCGCGGCCCACCGCGCGATGTTGACGAGCGGTGTCACCGCATGCCCCTTGATGTCGACGATGTTGCCCCGACCGGTCCACACATCCCGCCGGGACCGCAACCGGGCACGCATCGAAAGGGTTTCGGCCAGCAGCAGATTCATCGTCCGGGGGTCACGCCGCAACCCGGCGATCATCGCGACCGCGGGCGTCGCCGACACCGCGTCGCGCCCACGGACCGGCCGGCCGTCGAGCATCAGCGATGTGAAGATCATGCCCTTGCCGGCGAGCGGATCATCGATCCACGCACGCGCCGCCGTCTGCCACTGCGTGTGGGTCCGCGCGAACAGCGGCTTCGACGCGACGGCGCCGTTGTCGTCGACCCGCAGTCCGGCGTTCCGCACCACCTCGTCGACCTCACCGAAGGCTGCCCGATAGCGTTCGATCTCGCCGCCGGCCGAATCGTCGAAGGAGACAGCCGAATCCACGTCCGAGCTCAGCACCGGCTCCCGACGGGCGTTGCTGCCCAGCGACAACCAGATGAACGCTGCGGGATCGAGTTCGGGGTGTGCGGTCAGGACGACATCGAGCGCGCGACCGACGACCGCGTCGACGATCATGGAAGCCGCGCGCGAGATCTCGTACGGCGGTCGGTCCCGGCGAACCTGATCGGCCACGAACTGCGGCAGCCTGCGCGCGTGCCCCTGCAGCTCCTCGACGTCGATCGAACGTCGGATCTGTTCGCGCAGCGGGATGCCCGCACCGACGGGGTCGGCGACGAAATCCCCCGCCCCGACGACACCCAGGACTTCTCCATCGGCGTCGCAGACCGGGACGATCGCGAGCTCGCGGTCGACGAGCTCGGTCAGGACGTCCATCGCCGATGCGTCGGCCCCGACGACGAAGGCCGGCGTCGTCACGATCTCACCCACGGGAGTGTCGACCCTGCGCCCGGCGGCGACCACCTCGGCCCGGATGTCGGAGTCGGTGAGCACGCCGTACCGGCGGCCCGACAGCGGGATCACGACATAGTCCTGGCCGCGCTCGGTCATCAGTGCGGCCGCCTGACGGACGGTCATGTCGACCCTGCCGATCACCGGTTCGGTGCGGAGTAGTTCCGCGACCGTGCTCGCCGCAGAGATCCCGCCGGCGTCCCGACGCCGCGCCACCGTCAGCTGCGGCTTCTCCTCACCGGCCATGTCTGCAGAGTCTAGGCGGGCCGGAGGTCTTCGAAGACCGTCGGCCGGTCGAATGATTCGGAGTCCGGCCGGCACACCGCGGGGCCCGGGTTCGGCTCGAAGGGAGCAGACACCCTCTCGGAGCAAAGGACCCCCGATGATCAAGCCTCACGTCGCCGCCGCGACCACCCTGCTGGCCGCTCTGGCCGTGGCAATGGGCACGACCGCCCCCGCAGCCGCCATCACGCCCGAGTACGCCGACACACTCACCGCCGGCCAGGGCATCCTGATCGGCGACGGCCTGTGTTCCATCGGCTTCTTCGGGACCAACGCCGACGGTGATCGTCTCGCCGTCACGGCCGGGCACTGCGCCGAGGGCGTCGGCGACGAGGTCACCACCACCGACGGCGAGACGATCGGTGAGGTCGTGGACTGGCAGGACGACGGCGGCACCCCCGACGGGTCGATCACGCTCGCCGATCCCCGCGGTTTCACCGTCATCGCGATCGAGGACGACTGGGAGGTGGACCCCGTGTTCGCGACGGCGGCCGACCCCGAGGTCGGCGAACCGGTCGCCAAGACCGGCGAACGCACCGGGACGACCGTCGGCACCGTGACCGCCCTGCTGCATCAGGACGCCGCGCCCGAGCATCGTCTCGTCAACGCCGAACTCGTCGTCCTCGGCGGGGATTCGGGTTCACCGTGGTACCAGGAGACCCGTGGCGGACGGTATGTCCTCGTCGGGATCTCCTCGAGCGGCAACTTCGGCACGCAGAACCCCGACCAGGCGATCTCGACGGCCCAGACCATCGAAGGCCTCTACGAGCAGATCGCCGGATCCGGGTCGGCCTGGACCGACGGCTTCGAGATCAGCTTCGACACGGCCGACCGATCCTGACGCCGGCTTCCAGACGACACCGGGGCCCGCCGTCCGCAATGGACGGCGGGCCCCGGTGGGTCGTACTCAGATCAGGCGTCGGCCTTCACCGCGTCATCCTTGACCGCGTCGGGGGCGGGTGCGTCGGCCTTGTCGGCGTCGTCGTCGACCGGGACGAGGCTGATCTTGCCGCGCTCGTCGATGTCGGCGATCTCGACGCGGAGCTTGGAGCCCACGTTGACCACGTCCTCGACCTTGTTGATGCGCTTGCCCTTGCCGAGCTTCGAGATGTGCACGAGGCCGTCGCGACCCGGGAGCAGCGACACGAAGGCGCCGAACGCGGTGGTCTTGACGACGGTGCCCAGGAAGCGCTCCCCGACCTTGGGCAGCTGCGGGTTGGCGATCGCGTTGATGCGGTCGATCGCCGCCTGCGCGGACGGGCCGTCGGCCGCGCCGACGAACACGGTGCCGTCGTCCTCGATGGAGACGTTGGCGCCGGTCTCCTCGGTGATGCCGTTGATCGTCTTGCCCTTCGGGCCGATCAGCTCGCCGATCTTGTCCATCGGGATCTTGATGGTGGTGATCCGCGGCGCGAACGGGCTCATCTCGTCGGGCTCGTCGATGGCCTCGGCCATGACGTCGAGGATGGTCAGTCGGGCGTCCTTGGCCTGGCTGAGCGCACCCGCGAGCACCTGCGACGGGATGCCGTCGAGCTTGGTGTCGAGCTGCAGGGCGGTCACGAAGTCCTTGGTGCCCGCGACCTTGAAGTCCATGTCGCCGAAGGCATCCTCGGCGCCGAGGATGTCGGTCAGTGCGACATAACGGGTTTCGCCGTCGACGGTGTCGGAGACGAGGCCCATGGCGATACCGGCGACCGGGGCGCGCAGCGGCACACCGGCATTCAGCAGCGACATGGTCGACGCACAGACCGAGCCCATCGAGGTCGAACCGTTGGAGCTCAGTGCCTCGGACACCTGGCGGATCGCGTACGGGAAGTCCTCGACGCTCGGCAGCACCGGCATGAGGGCACGCTCGGCGAGCGCACCGTGGCCGATCTCGCGACGCTTGGGCGATCCGACGCGACCGGTCTCGCCGGTCGAGTACGGCGGGAAGTTGTAGTGGTGCATGTACCGCTTGGACGTCTCGGGTCCGAGCGAGTCGATCTGCTGCGCCATCTTGACCATGTCGAGGGTGGTGACACCCATGATCTGGGTCTCGCCGCGCTCGAACAGCGCACTGCCGTGGGCGCGCGGGATGATCGCGACCTCGGCCGAGAGGGCACGGATGTCGGTGATTCCGCGGCCGTCGATGCGGAAGTGGTCGGTGAGGATGCGCTGCCGGACGAGCTTCTTGGTCAGCGACCGGTAGGCCCCGCCGATCTCCTTCTCGCGGCCCGCGAACTGCTCGCCGAGCTGCTCGAGGACGTCTGCCTTGAGCTCGTCGGTCTTGTCGTCGCGCTCCTGCTTGCCGGCGATGGTCAGGATCTCCGACAGGCGATCGGTGGCGGCGGCCGCCACCGCGTCGTAGGCATCCGACTGGTATGCCGGGTACAGCGGGAACTCGGCGGTCTCCTTGGCCGCGGCGGCGGCCAGGGACTTCTGCGCCTCGCAGAGGCGGGCGATGAACGGCTTGGCGGCTTCGAGGCCCTCGGCGACGATCGCCTCGGTCGGTGCCTGCGCGCCGCCGGCGATGAGGTCGATGACGTTGTCGGTGGCCTCGGCCTCGACCATCATGATCGCGACGTCGGCGCTGTCACCGGAGCCGGCGACGATGCGGCCCGCGACGACCATGTCGAACACGGCGCCCTCGAGCTGCTCGACGGTCGGGAACGCGACCCACTGGCCGGCCTTGTTCTCCTCGGTCGGGATGAGCGCGACGCGCACGCCGCCGACCGGACCGGAGAACGGGAGACCCGCGAGCTGGGTGGAGGCGGACGCGGCGTTGATCGCGACGACGTCGTAGAGGTCGTTCGGGTTCAGCGAGAGGACGGTCACGACGACCTGGATCTCGTTGCGGAGACCGTCGACGAACGACGGACGCAGCGGACGGTCGATGAGACGGCAGGTCAGGATCGCGTCGGTCGAGGGGCGGCCCTCGCGACGGAAGAACGATCCGGGGATGCGGCCGGCGGCGTACATCCGTTCCTCGACGTCCACGGTCAGCGGGAAGAAGTCGAAGTGCTCCTTCGGGTGCTTCGACGCCGCGGTGGTCGAGAGCAGCATGTTCTCGTCGTCGAGGTAGGCGGTCACCGAACCGGCGGCCTGCAGCGCGAGGCGTCCGGTCTCGAACCGGATCGTGCGGGTGCCGAAGCTCCCGTTGTCGATGACGGCGGTCGCCTCGGTGATCGCGTCGTCGTAGTCGTCGGCGAAGTCTTCGGTGGTGTTCACATCTGTCATGTGGGGTGGAATCCCTTCGTAGCGGCTGCCGGTGGCGGCCGTCTGACGCGGCCACGAGAAGGTGGCCGCTTGTGCGGTTGGGGGTGGCCTTCGCGGAGGTGCGCAGCACGAACTCACGTGTGACGTCGAGCGGGCTCGCACAGGAGCGCACGCGCGGATCGGACCTACCCAGAACGCGCCGAGAATGTGCGGCAGCACGGTGAATGGCGCAGCGTGTCTGCGCCGGCTGAGTGCTCAGACGGCCTTCGATCGAAGCGGCCGGAATCCTGCGCGCCCGAGGGTTGCCCGGGCGAGGGTTCCGGCGGCCACTACCGAGGACCGATCTGGCTGGTCGTTCCGCACTGCCTCGAGTTCCGGCACGATCCGTCTGTCAGCGTATCACCGCCGACTGTCGATACCTCAATACGACAACCCCCGATACGACAAACCGGCCGCCCCCGTTTCGGGGGCGGCCGGTGGAAGTCGGGAGATCAGCGACGCAGGCCGAGACGCTCGATGAGCGAACGGTAGCGGTTGATGTCGACCTTGGCGACGTACTTCAGCAGACGACGGCGACGGCCGACCAGCAGCAGCAGACCGCGGCGGCTGTGGTGATCGTGCTTGTGCTGCTTCAGGTGCTCGGTGAGGTCGGTGATGCGCTTGGTCAGCATCGCGACCTGGGCCTCGGGCGAGCCGGTGTCGGTCTCGTGCAGACCGTACTCGGCGAGGATTTCCTTCTTCTGCTCGACAGTCAAAGCCATGGAGATACTCCTGTTTCTCAGTACCGCGTCCGAAACAACCACGGTGCGCCACCGCGGACTGCAGCAACACCGACTGATCAGGCTACCGCCCGGGTGGCACCCGGCCCAAATCCACCGGGCTCAGCCCTCGGCCGCCGCCAGGATCTCGCGCGTCTTCGTCACGTCGTCGCCCATGGCGGTGATCAGGTCGTCGACCCCGTCGAACTGTTCCATCCCGCGGATGCGGTGCACGAAGTCGACGGCGACGTGCTGCCCGTAGAGGTCGGCGCTCTTGTCCAGGACGAACGCCTCGACCGTTCGGGTGCGGCCGGAGAAGGTGGGGTTGGTGCCGACCGACACCGCGGCCTGGTAGCGCTCCCCCGGTTCGACCTCGCCGACGACCGGACCCGCGCCCAGGATCGTGAACCAGGCGGCGTAGACGCCGTCGGCGGGGATGGCGGCGTACATCGGCGGGGCCACGTTGGCCGTCGGGTATCCGAGGTCGCGGCCACGGCCGTCGCCGCGCACCACCACTCCCTCGACCCGATGCGGACGGCCGAGCGCCTCGGTCGCGCGGTCGACGTCACCGGCCGCGACACACGAGCGGATGTAGGTCGACGAGAAGGTCACCGCATGTTCACCGAACAGCGAGACCGATTCCACCGAGAAGCCGAACTTCCCACCGAGTTCGGCGAGCTTGGCCACGTCGCCGGCCGCCTTGCGTCCGAACGTGAAGTTGTCGCCGACGACCACGACGGCCGCGTGCAACGTCTCCACGAGGATGTCGTGGGCGAAGTCCTTGGGCGACCGGGCGGCGAGTTCGGGTGTGAACGGCATGACGCAGAAGACGTCGATGCCGAGCTCCTCGGCCAGCTCGGCGCGTCGTGTCAGCGTCGTCAGTTGCGGCGGATGGGATCCCGGGCGGACCACCTCGGACGGGTGCGGGTCGAACGTCATCAGCACCGCCGGGACGCCGTGCTCCTTCGCCGCCTTCGTGGCGGCGTTGATGAGCTCCGCATGTCCCCGGTGAACACCGTCGAAGACACCTATGGTGACCACGCACCGTCCCCAGTCCGCGGGGATGTCGTCCAGACCTCGCCAACGCAACACGCGACCAGACTACGGGCACCCGGTGTTCCAAACCACCACCGCCACTCGCGTTTGCGGTGGGGTTAAGCTCTTGGTCATGCCTCGGGGAACGGATCGTCCGGTGACAGAACTGTCACAGGTGACCCAGGACTATCTGAAAGTGATCTGGACCAGCCAGGAGTGGGAAGACGTCAAGGTCACCACCAAGCTGCTGGCTCAATCCCTCGGCGTGTCCGCATCGACCGCGTCGGAGGCGATCCGCAAACTCGCCGACCAGGGCTTCGTCTCGCACGAACCGTACGGCGCGGTCACCCTCACCGCCGCGGGCCGGTCCGCGGCAGTCCTGATGGTGCGCCGCCACCGGCTGATCGAGACCTTCCTGGTGCGCGAGCTGGGCTACCGCTGGGATGAGGTCCACGACGAGGCGGAGATCCTCGAACATGCGGTGTCCGACCGGTTGATGGCCCGGCTCGATGCGAAACTCGGCTTCCCCGACCGGGATCCGCACGGCGACCCGATTCCCGCACTCGACGGCTCGATCCCCGCACCGGACGCGGCGCTCCTGGCCGACCTGGAGGTCGGGGCGTCGGGCGCCATCGCCCGGATCTCCGACACCGATCCCGAGATGCTGCGCTACTTCGACCAGGTGGGCGTCGCCCTCGACTGTGTGGTGACCGTCGCCGAGAAGCGCCCGTTCGCGGGCACGATCTCGGTGTCGCTCGACGACGGCGATCCCATCGACCTCGGCGACATCGCCGCACGCGCCATCTTCGTCGTCCCGCGCGGCTGACCCGTTTCTTCGGCAGGGCGCGTCAGCGCAGGGTCGCCGGCCGCACCACCATCACCGAACTCGCGCGGCGTCCCTTTTCCTGGATCAGCGCGATCGCCTGTTCCCGCGGATCGACGACGACATAGATCTCCTTGCGGCCGATCGGCTCCAGCCATCGACCCTGACTGATCGACTCGGCCTCGTCGTCGTCGATGTCGCGGCGCGGGAACGAGATCTTGACCGCCTCGTCGATGTCGAGGCTGACGCGGGGCTCGTCGCGGACGTCGTCGAGTGTTCGCGCGTGGTCGAGGGTGAACGGGCCGACCGCCGTCCGCCGGAGTTCGGTCAGGTGCCCGCCGACCCCGAGCGCGGCGCCGAGATCGCGCGCCAGTGACCGGATGTACGTGCCCGACGAACAGTCAACGGCCACATCGAGATCGACGCACGCCGCGTCGCGCCGGGCGTCGAGCAGCTCGAAGCGGGACACGGTGACCGGGCGCGGCGCGAGGTCGAAGTCGGCTCCCGTCCGCACCAGTGCGTGCGCTCGCCGGCCGTCGACCTTGATGGCGCTGACCTTCGCCGGGACCTGCTGGATGTCACCGGTGAGATCGGCCATGGCCGCGGTGATGTCGGCGTCGAGGACCCCGGATGCGTCTGCCGTGCCGAGGATCTCGCCTTCGCGGTCGTCGGTCGTGGTGGACGCGCCGAGTCGGATCGTCGCCGTGTACGACTTCGTCGTCAGCGACAGCAGTCCGAGAAGCTTTGTGGCCCGCTCGATCCCGACGACCAGGACCCCGGTGGCCATCGGGTCGAGGGTGCCGGCGTGCCCGACGCGGCGGGTGTTGAAGATCTTCCGGCATCGTGAGACGACGTCGTGGCTGGTCATCCCGGCCGGCTTGTCGACGACGAGCAGGCCGGCGTTCTCGATGGTTGCGTCGGCCACGTCAGGTCAGCGCGATCGTGGTGGTGATGATGCCGCGCTCGACCAGCCAGCGTCCGGAGAACTCCAGCAGTGGCGGCCCACCGTCGGCGGCGGCCGGGTCGATGAGGATGCGGGAGGTGAACGTCCCCGACGTCGGGGTGGACTGTTCGAAGGTGATGTGGGCGTCCTCGAAACCCAACCAGCGCTTGGCGACCGGGAACCAGGCCTTGTAGGTGGCCTCCTTGGCGCAGAACAGCAGCCGGTCCCAGTGCAGGTCGCCCGACCGGGTCGCGAGCACCTCGCGCTCGGCGGGCAGGCTGGTGTGCTCGAGCACACCATCGGGCAGGCGGTCGTGCGGCTCGGCATCGATGCCGAGGGAACGCACCGACATCGCGTAGGCGACCGTTGCGGCGCGGTAACCGTCGCAGTGGGTGAGGCTGCCCACGATCCCGGCCGGCCACACGGGTGCCCCCTTGTCCCCCTTGAGGATCGGGACGGGTTCGTAGCCCAGCTCCCCCAACGCCTGCCGGGCGCAGTGCCGAACGGTGGTGAACTCGCGACGACGCTTCTCCACCGCGCGCGAGATCAGGCTCTGCTCGGCCGGCAGCAGGACGAGATTCGGTGGATCGGCGAACGCCTCCGCCGAGGCGACGCCGGCCGGCAGGAGTTGTTCGATCATCGGTTGTCCTCTCGCGCTTGCCGTTCCGCTTGCCGCTCGGCCTGTCGTGTTCGTCGTTCCGCCTGCCGCTGCTCGACCCGCTGCCGGAACTCGGCGGCCCGCTCGGCGTAGTCGGGCGGCAGATCGAACCGGACGCCGTGCTCGGGCAGATCAGAGGCGCCGAGCCCGTCTCCGGGAACGATGTTGCGCATCAGGGGGTTCGGGAGTCCCCGGCGCTTCCACTCCCGCGGGTAGCCGACCGACACCTCCTCGAACCGGATGCCGTCGTACCAGGTGGTCCGAGGGATGTGCAGGTGTCCGTACACGCAGCACGCCGCGTTGAACTCGGTGTGCCAGTCGGCGGTCAGCTCGCTGCCGCACCACAGCGCGAACTCCGGGTAGATGAGCGCGTCACACGGTTCGCGGCGCAGCGGCCAGTGGTTGATGAGGACCGTCTTCTCGGTGGGGTCGATGGCCTGCAGCCGACGCCGGGTGATCTCGATCCGCGCCCGGCCCCAGGCGTCCCGGGTCGGGAACGGCTCGGGCGACAGCAGGAACTCGTCGGTGGCCACCACATTGCGTTCCCGGGCGAGCGCGAGCGCGGTCAGTTTGTTGGCCGTGCCCTCCGGGCGGAAGGTGTAGTCGTACAGCAGGAACATCGGGACCACGCGGACGGGATCGGAGCCATCGCCCGGATCGAACAGCGGGTAGATGTCCTCCGGGGTCACCACGCCGATGTCGCGGCAGGCCTGGACGAGGTAGTCGTACCGCGCGACGCCGAACACCTGCAGCGGGTCCTTCGCCGTCGTGTACAGCTCATGGTTGCCCGGCACCCACACGACGGTGGCGAACCGAGCCCGCAGACGACGCAGGGTGTCGACGATGTCGTCGGTGCGTTCGGCGACGTCACCGGCGACGATGAGCCAGTCGTCCGGCGACGTCGGCCGGATGCTGTCGATGATGTGCTCGTTGCCCCGATGCGCGATGTGCAGATCGCTGATCGCCCACAGAGTAGCCACGAGGATCCATCGTGCCAGAGGACCGCGATCAGGCGCGGACCGCACCTGCCCGGCGCCACCGGCCGGACCGGATCCGCCACACCACGGTGGCCAGACGCACGAGCATGAACACCACCAGGCCCGACCACACACCCGCGAGTCCCCAGTCGAACACGAGCGACAGCCAGATCAGCGGCAGGAACCCGATGAGGGCGCCGGCGAGGGTCGCGGTGCGCAGGAAGGCGGCGTCGCCGCTGCCGAGGAGCACGCCGTCGAGCGCGAAGACCACGCCGGCGATCGGCAACATGCCGACGAAGAACCACCAGGGCACCCCGACGGCGTCAAGGACGGCGGCGTCGGAGGTGAAGATGCGCGGGATGAGCGCCGCACCGGCCGCGAAGAGGGCCGCCATCGCGGTGGCGGCGACGACGGACACCGCGGTGACGCGCCGGGCGACGGAATCGGCTGCGGAGAGTCGTCCCGCTCCCAGCGCCGCGCCCACCAGCGCCTGGGCGGCGATGGCCACCGAGTCGAGGAACAGCGCCATGAACTCCCACAGCTGCAGCACGAGCTGGTGCGCCGCCACCTGGGCGACCCCGAATCGCGCGGCGACCGCGGCTGCCGAGACGAAGCAGACCTGGAACGACAGACTCCGCACGACCAGATCCCGCGCCATGACCAGCTGCGCGCGGATGATCGACCAGTCGGGTGCGAAGGCGCGCGAACCGGGCCCGTGGCCGGCACCCACGGCGACCCGCCGTGCCTCGCGGACCACCCGCACGGCGAACAGCACGCCCGTCACACCCTGTCCGATCACGTTGGCCATCGCGCTGCCGTCGAGACCGAGACGCGGGAACGGGCCGACGCCGTGGACCAGTCCGACGACGAGGACCGCGGCGAGGGACAACCCGACCACGACGTAGACGACGGGACGACGGGTGTCCTGGACGCCGCGCATCCACCCGTTCCCGGCCATCGACAGCAGGATCAGCGGAACGCCGAACATCGCGATCCGCAGCCAGCCCGCCGCATCGTCGGCCACCGCGGCGGACTCCGGCGACGACGTCCCGACCAGCAGACGCATCACGACCGGGGCGCACGGGTAGGCGACGGCGACGATCAGGACGCCGACCGCCACCGCTATCCAGCTCGCCTGCACGCCTTCGACGACGGCGCCGGCCCGGTCACCGGAGCCGAAGCGACGCGCGGAGCGGGCTGTGGTGCCGTAGGACAGGAAGGTCAGCTGCGTACTGACGATCGAGAGCACCAGGGTGCCGACGCCGAGAGCGGCCAGTTGTTCGCCGCCGAGGCGTCCGACGACCGCCAGGTCCAGCAGGAGGTACAGCGGCGGCGCGATGAGGACGGCGAGAGCCGAGACGGTGAGGGTGGCGATGCGTGCCACGCCCGGGGCGTCCCCGGCATCCGGCTCCGACGGGAGGCTCAGAGCGACTCCAGCAACCTGGCGACCACCTCGTCGGCGGTACCGGTGTCGCTGTACCCGGAGGCCTGACGATGCCCGCCGCCGCCGTGCGCCCGGGCGATCGGTACGAGATCGACGATGTCCTTGGACCGCAGCGAGACCGTCCAGACGCCCGGCTCGCCCTCCTTGAACACCGCTGCCACCTCGGCCTCGCGGGCGGTCCGGATGGTGTCCACGACGCTCTCGGACTCCTCCCAGCTCATCCCGGCCAGCGCCTGCTGGTCGACGACGGCGTACACCAGACCCTCACCGTCGCAGGCGGTGGGTACGAGCTGCGCCGACGCCAGGACACCCGACATCATCGAGAACCAGGCGAACGGATGGGAGTCGAACAGGATCCGGCTCCACTTCCGCGTGTCGACGCCGGTCTCCAGAAGCCGGGCCGCGACGCGGAACGACGCCGGTCGCGCCCAGCGGAACGAGCCGGTGTCGGTGCTGAGGCCGGCGTAGACACAGGTGGCGATGTCGGCGTCGAGTTCGACGCCCAGATCGTCGAGGATGTCGAGCACCAGCACGGCGGTGCAGTCGGCGGCCGGGTCCACCAGGTCGAGATCGCCGAAACCGGGGTTCGACGCGTGGTGGTCGATGACGATCGAGGTCTGCGCCGCGGTGAACGTCTCACCGAGCGAGTCCAGCCGCTCGAGGTTGGCGGCGTCGACCGCGACCACCAGTGGGTGTCCGACGACCTGCGCCGGAGCGCACAGCAACTTGCCACCGGGCAGCCCGGCGAGCGAGGCCGGGAGCTGTTCGGTCCCCGGGTAGGAGACCTCGACGTCGACGCCCCGGCGGTCGAGTGCCAGCCCCAGCGCGAGACCGCTGCCGATCGTGTCCGCATCGGGCCGGACGTGACAGCAGATGGTCACCGCGGTTGCGGAGGCCAGCGTCGCGGCGATCGCCGCGCTCGACGAACTGCTCACTCGCGGGTACCGGTGGTGTCGTCGTCCGCCGACCGATAGGGGTCGGAGTCCCCCGCCGGCTTCGCCTCGGCGGCGCGTCGGGCGACGAGTTCGTCGTTAGCGCGGGCGCGGGCGACGAGCTCCTCCATCTGACGCGCGGCATCGGGAACCGTGTCGAGTACGAAGCGCAGGGTCGGGGTGAAGCGCACCCCGGTACCCGCACCGACCTTCGACCGCAGCACGCCGGTCGCCTTCGCCAGACCCGCGGCCGCAGCCTCGAAGTCGGGTTCGGCGTCGATGGATTCACCCATCACGGTGTAGTAGATCGTCGCATCGTGGAGATCGTTGGTCACCCGGGCATCGGTGACCGTCACATACGCCAGTCGCGGATCCTTGATCTCGTGCGCGATCGCCGACGCGACGATCGACGAGATCCGCTTGGCCAGGCGCTGAGCCCGTGCCGGATCTGCCATTCCAGGACTCCTTCCATAGCGCTGCGTGCGCGCCGACCGGAGACCGGTCGGCGCGCACCACAACTGTCGAGATGTCGAACGAGGGTGGTCGTCGCCGCGATCAGTCGCGCGGCTTCTCCCGCAGCTCGTAGGTCTCGATCACGTCGTCCACCTTGATGTCCGAGTAGGTCAGCGTGAGACCACATTCGTAGCCTTCGCGAACCTCGGTGGCATCGTCCTTCTCACGCTTGAGCGACGACACGGTGAGGTTCTCGGCGACCACCACGTTGTCGCGCAGCAGGCGGGCCTTGGCGTTGCGCCGCATGATGCCCGACTGCACGAGGCAACCGGCGATGTTGCCGACCTTCGACGACTTGAAGATCGCGCGGATCTCGGCGCGGCCGAGCTCCACCTCTTCGTAGATCGGCTTGAGCATGCCCTTGAGCGCGCTCTCGATCTCGTCGATGGCCTGGTAGATCACCGAGTAGTACCGGATGTCGACGCCCTCGCGGTTGGCCAGCTCGGTGGCCTTGCCCTCCGCCCGGACGTTGAAGCCGATGATGATCGCATCCGAGGCCGCCGCCAGGTTGACGTTGGTCTCGGTGACGCCACCGACACCGCGGTCGATGATCCGCAGCGAGACCTCGTCGCCCATCTCGATGTTCAGCAGGGCCTCTTCGAGGGCCTCGACCGTACCCGAGTTGTCACCCTTGAGGATGAGGTTGAGCTGGCTGGTCTCCTTGAGAGCCGAATCCAGGTCTTCCAGGCTGATCCGCTTGCGGCTGCGTGCGGCCAGCGCGTTGCGCTTGCGTGCGTTGCGCCGGTCGGCGATCTGCCGGGCGATGCGGTCCTCCTCGACCACGAGCAGGTTGTCGCCTGCGCCGGGGACCGAGGTGAAGCCGATGACCTGGACCGGACGCGACGGCAGCGCCTCGGGGACGTCGTCGCCGTGCTCGTCGACCATGCGTCGGACACGTCCGTAGGCGTCGCCGGCGACGATCGAGTCGCCGACCTTCAGCGTGCCGCGCTGGACCAGCACGGTCGCCACCGGGCCGCGGCCGCGGTCGAGGTGCGCCTCGATGGCGACACCCTGGGCGTCCATGTCCGGGTTGGCACGCAGGTCCAGCGACGCGTCCGCGGTGAGCAGGACGGCCTCGAGCAGTGCGTCGATGTTCTCGCCCTGCTTGGCCGAGATGTCGACGAACATGGCGTCGCCGCCGTACTCCTCGGGGACCAGACCGTATTCGGTCAGCTGCCCGCGGATCTTCTGCGGGTCGGCGCCTTCCTTGTCGATCTTGTTCACCGCGACCACGATCGGCACGTCGGCCGCCTGGGCGTGGTTGACCGCCTCCACCGTCTGCGGCATGACGCCGTCGTCGGCTGCGACCACGAGGATCGCGATGTCGGTCGCCTTGGCGCCGCGGGCACGCATGGCGGTGAACGCCTCGTGACCCGGGGTGTCGATGAAGGTGATCAGGCGATCCTCACCGTTGAGGTGAGTGTTCACCTGGTAGGCACCGATGTGCTGCGTGATGCCGCCGGCCTCGCCCTCCCGGACGTTGGCCTTACGGATCGTGTCGAGCAGTCGGGTCTTACCGTGATCGACGTGGCCCATGACGGTGACCACCGGCGGACGCTGTTCGAGGTCTTCCTCGCCGCCCTCGTCCTCGCCGTAGGTGAGGTCGAAGCTGTCGAGCAGCTCGCGGTCCTCGTCCTCGGGGCTGACCACCTGGACGCGGTAGTTCATCTCCGAGCCGAGCAGCTCGAGCGTCTCGTCGTTGACCGACTCGGTCGCCGTCACCATCTCGCCGAGATTGAACAGCGCCTGGACCAGCGAAGCCGGGTTGGCGTCGATCTTGTCGGCGAAGTCGGACAGCGACGCACCGCGGGCAAGACGGATGATCTCGCCGTTGCCGCGCGGCAGCCGGACGCCACCGACGGCCGGTGCCTGCATGTTCTCGTACTCGGCGCGTTTCGCCCGCTTCGACTTGCGACCACGGCGCGGTGCACCACCGGGACGACCGAAGGCGCCTGCTGCGCCGCCGCGTCCACGGCCGCCACCGCCACCGCCGCCGGGACGACCGCGGAAACCGCCACCGGGAGGTCCTCCCGGTGCACCGGCTCCGCCGCCGCCGCCGCGGTAACCACCGCCGCCGCCGGGGCCACCACGGCCTCCGCCGGCACCGCCGCGACCACCCGGACGGGCGTCGGGACGGGCCGCACGCGACGGCATGGCGCCGGGACTCGGACGCGGGGGCATGTTGCCGGGATTGGGACGGGGACCGCCCTGGCCGGGAGCGGGACGACCGCCACCGGGACGCGGACCACCCTGGCCGGCGGCGCCGGGACGGCCACCGCCGGGACGCGGACCGCCCTGACCCGGTCCGGGACGGGCAGCCGGACGCGGCGCGGGCGCCGGTGCCGACGAATACGGGTTGTTGCCCACCCGCGGCGTACGCGGACCCGGCTTCGGGCCCGGACGCGGACCCGGGCTCGACGTGGGGGCAGACGGTGCTGCCGACGCGGCCGGGGCCTGCGGCGCCGGTGCCGCGGGACGCGGGCTGGGACGCTCCGCCGCGGGGGCGGGCGCCGGGGCCGGGGTCTCCGCCGGTGCGGGTGCGGGCTTGGGTGCGCCCGGCTTCGGCGCGTTGGTGCGCGGGCCGGGGCTCGGACGATCGGCGACCGGCGCCGACGGGGTTGCGGGTGCACCGGGCTTCGGTGCGTTCGAGTTGCCGGACGGCTTGGGTCCGGGCTTGGCGCTCTGGCGCGGGCCGGGGGCCGGGGACGACTTGGAGTCCTTGGCTCCCCCGTCCTTGCCGGGGAACGATTCACGCAGTCGACGGGCCACGGGGGCCTCCACCGTCGACGACGCCGATTTGACGAACTCGCCCTGCTCCTTCAGACGCTCGAGCACCTGCTTGCTCGTGACGCCGAGCTCTTTGGCCAATTCGTGCACGCGGGCTTTGCCTGCCACTGCTCTCCTCACTTGGAGGCCAAGCGGCTCACCCGCTACGGCCTCGATTTAAGTCCGGTACATGCTCATCGTGACTTCACGGTGTGCTCATGTCTTCTGCTACCTGTTCCGGCTCCGGGGAGCCATCCTCTGGTGGGTGATCGCGCCGAGCTGTTCGGTGAGATCGTCCGGGTCCACGGTCAGACCGGGGGTCCGGAGTGCCGCGGCGAAGGCCCGGCGTCGCGTCGCGGTGGAGATGCACTCCGACCGCGCGTGCAGCCACGCGCCTCGTCCCGGCATGGTCTTCGCGGGATCGACCACGACTGTCGGGGTGTCACCGCACAGCTGTGCGACGACACGGACCAACTCGCCGGCCTCTGCCCGCTGCCGGCAACCGATGCACATCCGGATGGGTGTGCCGCCGGCTGGCGAACGGGGGGCGGATCGCTGAACCATCGATCAGTCTAGCGCGAGCGGGCCCGGCGGGGACAATCGGCTGCTGTGCGTCACTCCGGCCCGCCCTCGGCCGCCGGCGCGGCGTCGGACCGGATGTCGATCCGCCACCCCGTGAGCCGGGCCGCGAGCCGGGCATTCTGGCCCTCTTTGCCGATGGCCAGCGACAGCTGGTAGTCCGGCACGATGACCCGCGCGGCCTTGGCGGCGGCGTCGACGACCGTCACCGAGACAACCTTCGCGGGCGACAACGCATTCCCGACGAAGACCGCCGGGTCGGTGTCGAAGTCGATGATGTCGATCTTCTCGCCGGCGAGTTCGCTCATCACGTTCCGTACGCGCTGGCCCATCGGACCGATGCACGCGCCCTTCGCGTTGAGGCCGGCCACGCCGGTGTGCACCGCGATCTTCGACCGGTGGCCGGCCTCGCGCGCCACGGCGACGATCTCGACGCTGCCGTCCTCGATCTCGGGCACCTCGAGGGAAAACAGTTTGCGCACCAGGTTCGGGTGGGTCCGGGACAGGGTGATCTGCGGACCGCGTGGTCCGCGGCTCACGCCGACGACGTAGCACTTGATCCGGTCGCCGTGGGTGTAGACCTCGCCCGGCACCTGCTCGGCCGGCGGGATGATGCCCTCGGTCGAGTTGGCGTCGCTGCCGATCTGGACGACGACCATCCCGCGCGCGTTGGCGCGCGAGTCCTGCTGCACGACGCCGCCGACGATCTCGCCCTCGTGGGCGACGAGGTCCCCGAAGTTCTTCTCGTTCTCGGCGTCGCGCAGGCGCTGGAGGATGACCTGCCGTGCGGTCGTCGCCGCGATGCGGCCGAAACCTTCGGGGGTGTCGTCCCATTCGTGGACGACGTTCCCGTCCTGGTCGACCTCCTGCGCCATCACACGGACGGCGCCGGACTTGCGGTTGACGTCGACACGGGCATGCGGGGCGAAACCGTCGGTGTGTCGGTAGGCCGTCAGCAGAGCGGTCTCGATGGCGGTGATGACGGTCTCGATCGAGATGCCCTTGTCGGCCTCGATCATGCGCAGGGCGGCGATGTCGATGTTCATGTCGTCGATCTCCTATTCACTTGTCGTGTTCATTTGTGGTGTTCAGTTGTCGCGCGGCCGCGGGGGCGCGGCGCGCTTCGATCTCGTCGGGTTCGAGGCCGCACAGTTCCAGCTCGCGCACGCTCGGCTGAGAGAAATCCACCTGCACCACGGCTTGCGTCACCGAGGCGAGGTCGACGGTCTCCACCGCGATCCGCCCCTTGTGGTTCGCGACCACCTCGACCGCCGGCGCCGGGTCGTCGAGCAGCCTGCCGATGCGTCCGGCGACGGTGCGCGGCTGCGATCCGGGTCCGCCGTCGACCTCCACGACGACGCGCCGACCGGTGTTGCGACGCCAGTGCCGGGGCAGGGTCAGCGGGCTGTCGACGCCGCGCGAGGTGACCTCGAGTACGTAGGCGAGGTCGGCGAAGTCGGGCGTGGCGTCGAGGAGGTCGGAGATCTCGGTGCTGAGTACGGCGAGGACGTCGAGGTCGCTGCCACCGTCGCGGTCGACCACGATCGACAGTTCCTCCTGGCCGTCCCGGCTGCGCACCGTGATGTCCTCGAGGTCGAATCCCCGCTCGGCGACAAGCTTTTCGACGAGTTCGCGCACCTGCGTCGGGCTGATCGGCATGCCACTCCCCTCGTCTTCAGTTGTCGGGCCGTGCCGGGTGTCGCACGACGTTGCTCCGAACATCCTAGTGGATCGATCGCGCGGAGAACTGCTGGCATGATGTCCCGGGTGAGCATGCCCCCGATCGAGCGACGGACCCTGCGGCACCCGATCGACCGGCGCACCGCCTTGCGCGGCGGACTCCTCGCGGGCGCCGTCGTCGTCGGTGCCGGGGCGGCCGGCGTCGGACTGACCGGTTGCGATTCGTCGCCCTCCGCGGAGACCCTGCTGGCCGAGAGCCTGGTGCCCCTGGTGCGCTCGGCGTCCGCGGACGAGAGCACCGCGCGCGCCCTGGTCGCCGTCGAGCCCGCCTACGCCACCGCACTCGGTGTCGTGGCCGATCAGCGCGCCCAGCACGCTCGCGCACTGCGCGAGGAGATCATCCGGCTCGACCAGGAGGTGGCGGCGACACTCGACCGTCCCGCCACCTCGGCGACCGCCTCGACATCCCCGGCGGGTGCCCCACCGGCGGCACCGTCCCTGGCTCGACTGCGCGTCGATCTCGACGCCGCGGCCGGGCAGGCCCGCCGGGTCGCGCTCGGCGCCGCCGGGTACGCAGCCGGGCTGACCGGGTCGGTCGCCGCGGCGGTCACTTCGATGCGAGAGGTGCAACTGGCATGACGTCCCCCGTGAACACACCGGCGTCGGATTCGCCGGCCGCGCAAGCAGATCCCGACGACCCGTTGGTCGTCGCCGCCGAGACCGAGAACGCCGCGATCTTCACCTACGGCGTCATCACCGCCTTCGTCGCCGCCTCCCGTCGACGCACCGTCGCCGAGTACGCCGACGCCCATCGCGCCCGACGCGACGAGATCGACCGGACGATCGAGGCGGCGGGGAACACACCGCCGCTGGCGGCAGCCGGCTACACGCTGCCGATCGAGGTCACCGACCCGACCACGGCGGCCCGCGCCGCGCTCGGCGCCGAGATCGACTGTGCGAGCGCCTATCGTGCGTTGCTGGAGCAGGCCGACGACGAGACCGGACGCCGGATCGGCGCCGACGGGCTGTCGGACAGCGCGGTGCGCGCCGCGCGCTGGCGGGTGGCTCTGCAGGAGAGCCCGGTCACGGTGGCGTTCCCCGGCTCCCCCGCTGGCGGCTGAGCCGCCTCAGCCGCGGGCGGCCGCCACCACCGCTTCGACCGCGGTGTCGACCGCGACCTCGGTGGCCTCACCGGTGAAGCGGTCGCGGATCTCGATGGTGCCGTTGGCGTATCCGCGGCCGACGACCACGACGGTCGGCATGCCGAGGAGTTCGGCGTCCTTGAACTTCACTCCGGGCGACGCCTTCCGGTCGTCGAGGAGCACCTCGAGACCGGCCGCGTCGAGGTCGGCGGCGAGCTGCTCGGCGCCGGCGACGGCGGCCTCGTCCTTGTTGGCGATGACGAGGTGAACCGCGAACGGCGCCACCGACTTCGGCCAGCGCAGACCCTTGTCGTCGTAGGACTGCTCGGCGATGACCGCGACGAGGCGCGACACCCCGACACCGTAGGAACCCTGGGTCAGGCGGACCGGCTTGCCGTTCTCGCCGAGGACGTCGACCTCGAAGGCGTCGGTGTACTTCTGGCCGAGCTGGAAGATGTGCCCGATCTCGATGCCCTTGGCACTCACCAGGGGTCCGGCGCCGTCCGGCGACGGATCGCCGTCGCGGATCTCGGCGGCCTCGACCGTCCCGTCGGGCGTGAAATCGCGGCCGGCGACCAGACCGACGTAGTGCCGCCCCGGCTCATCGGCGCCGGTGATCCAGGACGTCCCCTCGACCACCCGCGGGTCGACGAGGTAGCGGATGCCGTTCTCGGCCAGCGCCTTCGGTCCGATGTATCCCTTGACGAGGAACGGGTTCGCGGCGAAGTCGGCGTCGGTGAGCAATTCGACCTCGGCGGGCTCGACGGAGGCCTCGAGACGCTTGAAGTCGACCTCGCGATCGCCCGGGACACCGATGCCGGTGACCTCCCAGTCACCGCCCGGCACACGGAGTTTCACGAGCACGTTCTTGAGGGTGTCGGCGCCGGTGTACTGACCGTCGAGCGTCGCGTTCGCCCAGTCGACCAGGCTGTCGATCGTCGGGGTACCGGGCGTGTCGTGGACGACCGCCGCGGGCAGGTCGTCAAAGGGCAGCGGGTCGGGCGCGCGGGTGATGACCGCTTCGACGTTGGCGGCGTAGCCGGATTCGACGCAGCGCACGAAGGTGTCCTCGCCGACCGCGGACTCGGCCAGGAACTCCTCGGAGGCGCTGCCGCCCATCGCGCCGGAGGTCGCGGCGACGATGACGTACTCGATCCGCAGCCGCTCGAAGATCTTCTGATACGCCTCGCGGTGCGCGTTGTAGGCGGTCTTGAGTCCGTCGTCGTCGAGGTCGAAGGAGTAGGCGTCCTTCATCACGAACTCACGTCCGCGCAGGATGCCCGCGCGCGGCCGTTCCTCGTCGCGGTATTTGGTCTGGATCTGGTAGAGGATGACCGGCATGTCCTTGTACGACGAGTACTCACCCTTGACCAGCGTCGCGAACAGCTCCTCATGGGTCGGACCGAGGAGCATGTCGGCACCCTTGCGGTCCTTGAGGCGGAAGAGCGAGTCGCCGTATTCGGTCCAGCGGTTGGTGGTGTCGTAGGGCTCGCGGGGCAGCAGGGCGGGCAGCAGGATCTCCTGGCCGCCGATGGCGTTCATCTCCTCGCGGACGACGTTCTCGATCGCCTTCAGCACGCGTAGACCGAGCGGTAGCCACGAGTACACACCGGGCGCGACCCGGCGGATGTAGCCGGCTCTGACCAGCAGCTTGTGGCTGGGGACCTCCGCGTCGGCGGGGTCGTCGCGCAGGGTCCGCAGGAACAGGGTCGACATGCGTGTGATCACGACCAACCAGCTTAGTTATGGTGTTGCGGTGCTCGTCATCCTGCCTCCCTCCGAAACGAAATCCGACGGCGGGCGCGGCGCTCCCCTGGATCTCGACACGCTGTCCTTCCCCGAGCTGAACCCGGTCCGCAAGCAGGTCGCCGAGGCGCTCGTCGCCCTGGCCGCCGACCTCGAGGCCAGTCGTACCGCGCTCGGGCTCGGCGCCACCCAGCTCGACGAGGTCGACCGCAACGCCGACCTGTGGCTGTCCCCCACCCGGCCGGCTCTCGAGCGCTACACCGGCGTCCTCTACGACGCCCTCGATCACCGGTCGCTGACCCGGGCGGGCAAGACCAAGGCCGCCGACCGGCTGGCGATCGGGTCGGCGTTGTTCGGTGTCGTGCGGGCACCCGATCCGATTCCGGCGTACCGGCTCTCGGGCGGTTCCAAGCTGCCTGGGATGCCGACCCTGGCGGCGCTGTGGAAGCCGGACCTGTCCCCCGCGCTGGACGCGGTCGACGACTTCGTCGTGGACCTGCGCTCGGGCGTCTACCACCAACTCGGACCGGTACGGGGTGCGGTGACGGCGACCGTCATGACCGAACAACCGGACGGCTCACGCAAGGTGGTGAGCCATTTCAACAAGCACTACAAAGGTCTGATGGCCCGCGAACTGGTCCGCACGAGGCGTTCCGTACACGACGTGAACGGTGTGGCCGCGGTCCTCGCCGACGCCGGGCAGCGGGTCGAGATCGAGGCCCCGGACCGCATCGTCGTACTGACCGTCTGACCCGGCACCGAGGTCCGCGACGCTACTGCGCGTCGAAGTCGAAGAGGGTTGCGCCACCGGGCTCCACGGTCTGCAGGACGGTCGCCCGCCGCGGCGTCACCCGGTAGACGTACCAGGGCGGCGGGCCGGCCGACGGCGCACTGAAGTCGGCGGTCAGCGCGGCACCCGACTCGTCGACGCGGCACGGCCACCCGTCGCTCGCCCACAGCTCCGCCATCTCGGCGACGACGGCGGGCTCGGTGACCAGGTTCGCGTCGCCCTCGACCACCAGGTCGGCCTCGTCGAGTGCCACCGACAGGGTGCAGCGCGGGTCGCGGGCGAGGTTGCGCGCCTTCCGGGTCGACGGACCGGTCTCCAGCCATATCGCGTCCCGGTGCCACAGCGCCCCGATGCCGGTGACGTGCGGGCTGCCGTCGGCGTTGATCGTGGCGATCCACCACGTGTGCCGGTCGGGGCCACCGGTCCCGGGTGCCTGGGACACCCCGGCGGTCAGTCGGGCCGCGACGGGCTGCCAGTCGAGCGTGCCGATGTTGTAGAGGTCAGCGAGGTTCTTGGCGTCCATACCGGGACCGACCGTGCGTCCGCCCGGAATTCATCGCCGGGTGTCGGACCCCGGGGTGCTCGTATCGGCGTCGAGCCCGGCGTCGGCGGCTTCCTGGGCGGCCTGTCCCTCGGCGACCTGCTCCGGCGTGAATCGCATGAACAGCACCACGATCGCGGCGAGGACGGCGATGCCCGCGCAGGCGGCGAAGGCCAGCCCGTAACCCTCGGCCTGCGCGGCGAGCTGGGTGGGATTCATCGTCTCGACCGGCGCGGTGGTGCCGCCCTTCGACAGCGCGCGCGAGGTGACCATCGCACCGACGGCGACCAGGCCGACGGCCCCGCCGAGGTTCTGCGCGACCTGCGCGAGCGCGGTCAGGGGACCGATCTCGGTGGTGCCCACCCCGGCCACCACGGACAGGGTCAGCGGGATGACTGCCAGACCGACGCCGAAGCCGATCACGACGACGGGGACGAAGATGCTCGGGAAGTAGTCCGGTGAGTCGGTCGCGATCGACGATGCGTAGAGGCAGCCGACGAGGATCACCGCGCCGCCGACCAGGACGAGCCAGCGCGGCTGGATCATCAGCGCCAGCTTCGACGCGATCGCCGCGGCGATGCCCAGCCCGAACGCGAACGGCACGACCGCGAGCCCGCTCTGGATCGGCGAGTACTGCAGGATGCCCTGCAGGTACAGCGAGATGAACACCGCCATGCACATCATGATCATGCTGGCGAGCAGGATGGCGAGCAGGGCTGCGACGCGTGAGCTGTTGTCGAAGAGGGAGAACGGCAGCAGTGGGTTCCGGGCGCGCCGTTCGACCACGATGAACGCGGCCAGGGCGAGTGCGCCGAGGATGAACGAGCCGACCACGACCGGCGCCGTCCAACCGTTGGGCCCCTCGTTCACCGCGAGCACCAGCAGGGTGCAACCGAGGGTGCCGAGGACCGCGCCGGGCACGTCGAGGGGCAGCCGCTCACCCTGGGATTCCCGCAGCGCGACGATCGCCCCGACGACGACGATCAGACCGATCGGCACGTTGATGAGGAAGACCAGGCGCCACGACAGCTCGGTCAGCACCCCGCCGAGGATGAGCCCGGCCACCGATCCCACGCCGGTCATGGCCGCGTAGACCGCGAAGGCCTGACTGCGCGGTTTGCCGGGCGCGAAGGTGGTGGCGACCAGCGCCATGGCGGTGGGCGCCGCGATCGCCGCCGACGCGCCCTGCAGGGCCCGGCCGGCGAGGAGGCTCGCCTCGTTCCAGGCCAGTCCGCACAGCAGCGAGGTGAGGGTGAAGGCGACCACGCCGACGATGAACATCCGCTTGCGGCCGAATGTGTCACCGAGACGGCCGCCGAGGAGCATGAGACCGCCGAACGCCAGCACGTAGCTGCTGATGACCCAATTGGCGCTGGACTCCGAGAGCGTGAGCGCGTCGCGGATGCTCGGGAGCGCCAGCGCGGCCACGGTGCCGTCGAGCACGACGAGCAACTGCATCCCGGACAGCACCAGGATCGGCAGGCCGAAGACCGGACGGAACTGCTCGCTGTTCGGAGTTCCTGTGTTCACCGTTCCAGTGTTCACGGTTCCGGTGTTCGCAGCTCCGGGAGTCGACATAGAGAACGACCGTACCGGCCGATCGCCGGGACATGCCAATCTGCGTTGATTCGGTCTGGGTTGATCTGTTCAGGCGCCCTCGGTGAACGCGGCCACGTCGCCGATGACGACGATCGCAGGCGGACGCAGCCCCTGCGCCTCCGCGACCTCGCCGGCGTGGGCGAGATCGGTACGCAGCAGACGCTGGGTCGGCAGGGATCCGTTCTCGATCATCGCGACCGGGGTGTCGGGCCGCCGGCCGCCGTCGAGCAGTGCGTCGGCGAAGACCTCGACCCGTTCGACCGCCATCATCAGGACCAGGGTGCCGCGCAGCTTGCCCATCGCCGACCAGTCGATCAGCGAGTCGGGGTGGCCGGGCGGCACGTGGCCCGAGGCGATCACGACCTCGTGGGTGACGCCGCGGTGCGTCACCGGGATGCCCGCCGATGCCGGTGCGGCGATCGAGCTGCTGATCCCCGGCACCACGGTGACCGGGACCCCGGCGGCCACACAGGCCTGCAGTTCCTCGAAACCCCGCCCGTAGACATAGGGGTCGCCGCCCTTGAGGCGGACCACGAACTTGCCCTCCTTGGCCTTCTCCACGAGGACGTCGTTGATGGCTTCCTGCTTCATCGCGCGGCCGTAGGGCACCTTGGCGGCGTCGATCACCTCGACCTGCGGGCCGAGTTCGGCGAGCAGTTCGGGGGGCGCGAGCCGATCGGCCACCACCACGTCGGCCTCGGCGAGGAGCCGCTGGCCGCGGACGGTGATCAGGTCGGGGTCGCCGGGACCGCCACCGACGAGGGCCACGCCCGCGGCGTGCGGGGCGGCGTCGTCGACACTCAGCGACCCCTCGGCGAGGGCACGGCTCATCGCGGCGCGGAGTGCGGCCGACAGTTTGTGGTCGCCGCCGGCGAGGACGCCGAACTGGACGTCGCGGTGACGGCCGGACGCCGGGGTGACGGCGGTGCCGTGGCGGGCGTCGTCGGCCCGGACGCAGAACGTGTGCCTGCGCTCGGCCTCGGCCACCACCGCCTCGTTGACGGCGGGATCGTCGGTGCAGGCCATCGCGTACCAGGCGCCCTCCAGATCGCCGTCGGCGTAGCGGCGCTGGGTGACGGTGATGCCGGTGAAGGATTCGACGGCCGGGGTGGGATCGAGCGCGATGACGTGCACGTGGGCACCCGCGGCGACCAGATTGGGCAGCCGCCGCTGCGCGACGGACCCGCCGCCCACCACGACGACCTTGCGTCCGCGGAGGTCGAGGCCGACCAGGTAATGCCCCTCTCCGGAGGGGAAGGCGTCGGGCCCGGGGACGTGCGGGGGTCCTGGGACATTCGACCCGGGGACGTTCGACCCCGGGACATTCGACAGGGCGGAGTCAGGCTCGGACATGGGAGCTGACCTTACCGGGACAGCCGATCTAGAGCGGCAACTCACCCGTCCGCCGGACGTGGGCCCACACATCGGCAGCCGGGACACCGAGCCGGTGGGCCGCGGACTGCAGCAGCGCCCCGAGCAGGCTCGAGGTGCAGAACGCGGCGTCCAGCGAGTCGTCGGCGTTGATCCGGATCTGGTTCCACCACAGCGGGTTCCGGTCCGCGGCGGCCTCGGCCATGGCGATCGCGGTGGCGAAACCGGCAGGGGCGGAGGCGGACGGCCGCGCGCCGGCCCCCCTCACGTCGGTCACGGTCACGTCGGTCACGGTCACGTCGGTCACCGGGCCCGCAGTTCCCGTGCGTGCTGGCGCTGCAACGCCCGCTCCCGCGACTCCTCGAACTTGCGCACCTTGACGTCCATCTCCTCCAGGAACTCCGCGAGGCGTTCGCGGTAGTGCTCGCCGACCGGCCCGAAGTCGTCGCGCTCGAAGATGCGCCACTTCCGCAGCACGGGCATGACGACATCCGACATGTGTTGCGGCAGATCGTAGATGCCGCCCTTGGCGATCAACACGGCGTTGCGCCGGAAGTTCGGCATGGTCGCGCCGGGCATCTGGAAGTTGGTCACGATCGCGTGGATGGCGGCCATGGTCTGGTCGGGAACGAGGTCGAGCGCGCCGGCGACGATGTTGCGGTAGAAGAGCATGTGCAGGTTCTCGTCGGCCGCGACACGTTGCAGCATGCGGTCGGCGATCGGGTCCCCGCATGCCTTCCCGGTGTTGCGGTGCGAGACCCGGGTGGCCAGTTCCTGGAAACTGACGTACGCGACCGCGAACAGCATGTCGAAGCTGTGGTCGCGCTGCCCGTCGTCGTCGGGCAGCGGGTTGAACCCCGACGTCATGTGCGCCATGCGTATCTCTTCGAGCTCGACCGGGTCGACACCGCGGGTCACCACCAGGTAGTCGCGCATTACGATCGAGTGGCGGTTCTCCTCGGCCGTCCAGCGCCCCACCCACCAGCCCCAGGCATCGTCGAGGGTGAAGTTGTCGGCGATCACCCGGTGGTACGACGGCAGGTTGTCCTCGGTGAGCAGATTGGTGATCATCGCGGCCTTGGCGACATCGGAGAGGCGCGACTGCGACGGATCCCAGTCGAGTCCGCCGAGAGCCGCGAAGTTGCGTCCGTCGTCCCAGGGCACGTAGTCGTGCGGGTGCCAGTCGCGCGTCATCTTCATGTGCCGCTCGACCTCGGTCTCGCACACGGGCAGCAGTTCACGCAGTAGATCCGAACCGGTCATGCCGCGGTCGGCGGGTTCGGCGTCGGGGGGTCCGATGAGGGTGGTCACGTGCTCTCCTGATCACAGCGGGGTCGTACCATCCACTCTGCGCGGCGGGACGGGTGGTGCTCGTGAGGCGAAGGTCCCGCCTGTATGGGGTCCGACGTCGCGACTTCCCGGCGCCGCACATCCGGTACTTTCAGACCCATGTCCCCTGTCACGACCGATTCGGCCACCGCCGATCCGACCCCGTCCCCGAATCCGGTCCGCGCCTACCTCGTCGACGACCACGAACTCGTCCGGCGCGGTCTGCGCGACCTGCTCGGGACCGCCGGCGACATCGAGGTGGTGGGCGAGGCGGCCTCGGTCGGCGAGGCCCTTGTCGGCATCCTGGCGACCAAGCCCGATGTGGCCGTGCTCGACGTCCGGTTGCCCGACGGCAACGGGGTCGAGCTGTGCCGGGACGTTCGCGCCGCCGAACCGGGGATCAAGTGCCTGATGCTCACGAGCTACGCCGACGACGACGCGCTGCTCGCCGCGGTCCTCGCCGGCGCCTCGGGTTTCGTGCTCAAACAGATCCTGGGGCACAACCTGGTCGCCGCGGTCCGGACCGTCGGCCGGGGCGGTTCACTGCTCGACGATCGGTCCACGGCGGCCCTGCTCGCCAAGCTGCGCAACGAGAAGCAGACCGAGAAGGATCCGCTCGCCGAGCTCACCCATCAGGAGCGCGAGGTGTTCGCCCTGATCGGCGAGGGCCTGACCAATCGCCAGATCGCCGGCCGGATGTTTCTGGCGGAGAAGACGATCAAGAACTACGTGTCCCGCATCCTGGGCAAGCTGGACATGCAGCGACGCACCCAGGTCGCCGTGATGGCGACCAGACTCCGCGACGGCAAGGAGTGAGCTAACCCACCAGCGGCACCGACCAGGTGAGCGTCGTCCCGCCGCCGCTGGTCCGGCCCTCGCTCGTCCCGCCCCCACTCGTCCCCCGCGGGCGGGTGACGATGCTGAACGTCCCGTCGCAGTCCTCGGCCCGGCGCGTCAGGTTCTCGAGACCGCGATAGGTGACTTCGGCGCCGATACCGACCCCGTCGTCGCTGATCTCGACGGTCAGGACGTCGTCGGCGGTCACCGACACCGCGATGTGGTCGGCCCGCGCGTGTCGGAGCGCGTTGCTCAATCCCTCTCGCAGGACGGCGTCGATGTGTGGTCCGAGGGAGTCCGGGACCACCGTGTCGACGGGGCCGTCGAACTCCACGCTCGGCGAGATCGACGCGTGCCCGGACAGTTCGGAGACGATGTCGAGCACCCGCCGCCGCAGCGTCGGGCCGACCTCGGTTCCGTAGGGCGTCTGCAGGTCGAAGATCGAGGTGCGGATCTGGGCGATCGTGCGGTCGAGGTCGGTCATGATCTGCTCCAGGCGCGCGGCCGCCGCGGCCGGATCGGTGGTCCCGGCCAGCAACGTCTGTACCGACATCCCGACCGCGAAGAGTCGCTGGATCACATGATCGTGCAGGTCGCGGGCGATGCGGTGCCGGTCTTCGAGGACCTCGAGATCGCGGGCGATCTGTTGCTGCTCGGCGTAGACGACCGCCAGCGAGGCGACCTCGGCGACACCGGCGAGCCCGGCGATTTCCTCGTCGTCCCAGTAGGGGCGGTTGCGGTGGGTGATCAGCATCCAGCCGAACGCGCCCGATGCGCGCTGGAGGGGTTGTACCGAGGTCCACCGGGCGCCGCGGCGGATCAGCGACTCGGCGATCTGGCCGGAGCGCTGCACCCGCAGTGCCGTGGCGTCCGGCGGGATGAAGTTCTCGATCTCCACCGGGTCGCCGGTGTGCCCGCTTAGTTCCACCTCCCCCGCCATCTCGGTGAGCAGGTAGACATCGACCGCGCCGACGAGATCGGCGACATCGGCGCACATCCGGGACATGGTGTCCGACAACGCGATTCCGGCCAGCGGCTCCGACCCACGCCGGGCCAGGACCTGCATCCAGCGGTGGCGGGTGCGGGCCCGTTCGAAGAGACCCGCGTTGTCGACGGCGATCCCGGCGGCCACCGCCAGCACCGCGACGACGGTCTCGTCGACCTCGGAGAAGTCCTCCGCGGACCGCTTCTCGGTCAGGTACAGACTGCCGAACACCTCGCCGCGCACCATGATCGGAGCACCGAGGAAGGTGTGCATCGGGGGGTGGTTGGGCGGGAACCCGACCGACGTCGGATGAGCGCCGAGGTCGTGGATGCGGTGCAGGCGGGGATCGTCGATGAGCAGGCCGAGGACCCCGCGGCCGACCGGCAGATGTCCCATGGTGGCGCGTTGCGCATCGGTGATACCGATGTGCACGAATTCACTCAGCCCGCCGTCCGGTCCGCGCACGCCGAGGGCACCGTACTGGGCGTCCACGAGTCCCGCCGCGACCTCGACGATGCGCTGCAGCGCGCGGTCGAGTTCGACCCCCTGCCCGACCACCAGCACCGCCTCCAGCAGTTCCCGGAGCAGGGCGGGATCGTCGGCACCGTGATCGGCGAGCGCGTCGAGCGTCTCGCGGAGCCGGTGCGCCAGCATCAGGACGCCCCGGGGGCGTCGCCGACGGACTGGGGCGTCGGCACCCGCCCACTCTCGGCGGATCGGGACACGAAGCGGCACAACGCTTCCGGGATCGCGGCCGGATGCAGATGCAAGTACGAGGCGTGCACTGCGGCCGTCGCGAACCCGTGCATCGACGCGCGGCCGGCCGAGTCGCGCCAGGCCCAGGCCGGGGCGAGAGCGCCGTCGCCGACCCCGCTGCGGTGGAACTCGTGACCGGTGACGCGTTCGCCGGTCCGGAACAGGGCCGAGTCGCCCACGGCCACGGCATCGCGGTATCCGAGCGTCAGGGTCGGGCCGAAGTGGCCGGGGATGTCGAGGACGCCGCTCATCGGGTGCCCGTCGAGTTCGGTGCACAGGTACAGCAGGCCCGCGCACTCGGCGTGGATCGGCCGACCCGCCGCGGCGTGCGCCCGGAGGTCGGCGCGCAGGAGATCGTTGGCGGCCAGCGCCTCGGCGTGTTCTTCCGGGAAGCCGCCACCGATCACCACGCCGGCCGCGTCCGCGGGCAGCCGGTCCACGAGCGGGTCGAAGACGACGACGCGCGCGCCGGCGGCGGTCAGCATCTCGGCGTGCTCGGCGTAACCGAAGGTGAACGCCGCGCCCCCGGCGACCGCGATCACCGGCGAACCGGCCGACGCGACGGGACGATATGGCGCGACGGCTTCCGCAGCCGACCAGGCCGCGGCGTCGGGGACCGCACGTCCGCGGGCGGCGGCCACGATCGCCGGCAGGTCGAGGGCGCCGCGCAGGTGCGCGGTCATCGCGTCCACGGCGGCGACCGCGTCGGCGTTGCGTTCGGCGGCCGGGATCAGGCCCAGGTGCCGGGAGGGCACCGTCAGCGACGGGTGACGCCGCAGCACACCGAGAACCGGCAGTCCCACCCGCGCGGCGGCCTGTCGCAGCACCATCTCGTGGCGTGGCGAGCCGACGCGGTTGAGGATGACGCCCGCGATCGACACCGAGGGGTCGTACGAGAGGAACCCGTGCAGCACGGCGGCCAGCGACTGGCTGTGGCCCGCGGCGTCGACGACGAGGATCACCGGCGCACCGATGATCGACGCGACGTGCGCGGTGGAGCCGACGCCGAGCGAACCGGCATCGCCACCCGTGCCGTTGCCGCTGTCGTGCTCCACGATCCGGCCGTCGAAGAGGCCCATCACGCCCTCGACGACCGCGATGTCGGCGCCCGCGGCGCCGTGGGCGAAGAGCGGCGCAATGCGTTCGGCGCCCACGAGATTCGGGTCGAGATTGCGTCCGGGTCGTCCGGCCGCGACGGCGTGGTACCCGGGGTCGATGTAATCGGGGCCGACCTTGAACGGCGCCACCCGGTGTCCGGCCGCCCGCAGTGCGCCGATCAGGCCGGTCGTCACGGTGGTCTTGCCGCTACCCGACGACGGCGCGGCGATCACGACGGCGGGGGTCGACGCCCGCACGGAGATCACCATTCGATCCCCTTCTGCCCCTTGCGTCCGGCGTCCATCGGGTGGGCGACCTTGTGCATCTCGGTCACGAGATCGGCAGCGTCGACGAGGGCCTGCGGGGCGCGCCGGCCGGTGATGACCACATGCTGGCGTCCGGGTCGACGGGCGAGGGTGTCGAGCACCTCGGCGGTGTCGACCCAGCCCCAGTGCAGCGGATAGGTGAACTCGTCGAGGACGTAGAAGTCGTGTTCGCCGGCATCGAGACGGCGTGCGATCTCCGCCCAGCCGGCCCGGGCGGCGGCGGCGTGGTCGTCGTCCTGGTCGTCGTTGGCCCGCAACCAGGACCAGCCCTGACCCATCTTGTGCCATTCCACCGGCCCACCGGCGCCGGTCTCCGCGTGCACCCGGTCGAGGGTGAGCATCGTCGACTCCTCCCCCACCTTCCATTTCGCACTCTTCACGAATTGGAACACCGCGACCCGCATACCCGCGTTCCACGCGCGCATCGCCATCCCGAAAGCGGCGGTCGACTTGCCCTTGCCGTCGCCGGTGTGCACCGCGAGGACGGGCTGGTTACGGCGCTGTCGCGTCGTCAAGCCGTCATCGGGGATGCTGACCGGAACTCCCTGGGGCAATCGACTTCTCCTCTGGTCTCAGATCGGGGTGGCGGGGGCGGTCAGGCCGCTCCCCGCGCGGGTGCGTGTCCGGTCAGCGTGGTGGCGGACAGTTCGTCCATCGGGATCAGGCTCGCGCCGAGGTGGGCCGCGAGATCGCCGGCGAGTCCGAGCCGGACCATCCCCTGCTCGCAGTCGACGACCACGGACCCGATGCCGCGACGACGGATACCGTCCGCGGCTTCCCGCGCCCGTTCCATCGCGCCTCGTCCTGAGGTGGCACGTCCGTCGGTGAGCACCACCAGCAGCGGTCGTCGGTCGGGCTCAGCGCGGCGACACCGCTGCACGACATCGGCGGCGAGCTGCAGGCCCTCGCCGAGCGGTGTCCGGCCGCCGGTACGGATCTCCTCGAGGCGGCGCACCGCGATCTCGACCGATTTGGTGGGCGGCACCGCAAGCGTCGCGGAGGAACCCCGCGCCACGACCACCGCGACGCGGTCGCGCCGGGTATACGAGTCGCGCAACATCTCCACGCACAGTTCGGACACCGCGGCCAGCCGACGCCGGGCGGTCATCGACCCGCTGAGGTCGACCACGAAGACGACGAGGTTGGCCTCCTGGCCGACCCGTTGCGCCGACCGCAGGTCGGGGGCGGCGATCCGCACACCGCGCTCGGACCCGGCCCCGCCACGACCGGCCCGGCCCGCGGCGGCGAGCACCGTGCCGAACAGATGCACCGGTCGGCCGGCATCGAAGTCCACGGCGTGGGTGGTGTGTCCGCGACGGCTCCGCGCCTTCGAGCGGCGACCCGGGTCACCGTCGCCGAGTCCCTCGACGCGCAGGGTCGGCATGCGGCGAGCCGTCGAGGTCGGCACGGACCCGAACGCCGGTCCGGGAGCGTGCTGCGGGGCGTCGGTGTCGCCGGTCTCGGGCGCCGCATGGGAGTCGGGGCCGGTGTCGGGCGCCTGGCCGGTGTCGGACGCGGAGTCCGGGGCCTCGCCGCCGCCACCGGGCGGTGGTGTCTCGGGCGGTTCCGGGTCGTCATCGGGTGAGTCGGGTCCGGCCGCGTCCTCGCCCGCCGACATCGCCTCGTCGAGCTGGTCGCGGCTGAGCCCCGACTCGTCGAAGGGGTTGCGGCGGCGCCGATGCGGCAGCGCGAGCTCGACGGCCGCCCGGACGTCGACGTCCTCGACGGCGGTGGCCCCGCGCCAGGCGGCATGGGCGAGCGCGGTCCGGGCCACCACGATGTCGCCGCGGAGTCCGTCGACGTCGAGGTGGGCGCAGATCCCGGCGATACGGCGCAGTTCCCGGTCCGGGAGGGCCACCGCACCCACGGCGGCTCGTGCGCTCGCGATCCGTTGTGTCAGTTCGTGTTCGGCGGCGGCGTGGGCGGCGACGAACGACGCCGGGTCGGCGTCGTACGCCATGCGGCGGCGCACCACCTCCACGCGTTCGTCGACCTCGCGGCCGGCGGCCACGTCGACGGCGAGCCCGAACCGGTCGAGCAGCTGCGGGCGCAGCTCTCCCTCCTCCGGGTTCATGGTGCCGACGAGTACGAAATCGGCCGCCATGGTGTGCGACACACCATCGCGTTCGATCGTGACCCGGCCACTGGCCGCCGCGTCCAGCAGCACGTCGACGAGGTGATCGGCCAGCAGGTTGACCTCGTCGATGTACAGCACCCCGCGGTGCGCCCGGGCGAGCAGACCGGGAGTGAACTCGGCACGGCCGTCCCGCAGCACCGAGGTGAGGTCGAGCGAGCCGATCACACGGTCCTCGGTCGCACCGATGGGCAGTTCGACCACGCGGCCGGCGGTGTCGTCCGTGGCACCGGGGACGCTGAGCAGCGGGCCGAGCCCGCGCACGATGGTCGATTTCGCGGTGCCCTTCTCACCGCGGATCAGGACACCCCCGATACCCGGTGAGATGGCCGACAGGATCAGTGCGAGCTTGAGCTGCTCCTGCCCGACGACGGCGCTGAACGGATAGCGCACGTCGGCGTGCGTGTCCACGGAAGCGGGCAGTTCACCGAGGATCGTCATCGTGACCCGGCGCGGAGCATCGACACGTGGGGGATCCCGTCCTCGAGGTAGTCGTCGCCGTCGCGGACGAAACCGAACTTGCCGTACATCTCGGTGAGGTAGGCCTGCGCCTCGATCCGGCACGGGCGCTCCCCGACCTCGGCGAGCGCGGCGGTCATGAGGGTCGCCACGAGGCCGTGACCCCGATGGTTGCGTTCGGTGCAGACGCGGCCGATCCGGAAGACCTGTCCGCCGTCGGCCTCCGGTTCCTCGAGCAGACGCAGCGTCGCCAGTACCGCCCCCGGGTCGGGCCCGTCCTCGTCGCCTCCGTCGGTCCGGTCCCCACCGTCGGTGATCCAGAACTGGCGCGTCGTCGGTTCCAGGTCTCGGCCGTCGAGTTCGGGATACGGACAGGCCTGCTCGACGACGAAGACCTCGACCCGCAGCCGGAGGACCCGATACAGCGTGGCTGCGTCCATGTCGTCGGCCAGGGCGCGGTGCACCCGCGGTTCAGAGATCATGTGTCGTGGTTAGCACACAAGGCGACCGGACTTCACCTCGCGCGGATCAGCCGGCGGTGGCGGGCGCGAGCCGGCCGGTCTCGGCGGGGACCTCGTTCCGGTCGGTCAGCTGCAGCGTCTTGTTGGTCCAGTCCCACACCTGGCGGTACAGGTCGCGGTTGTCGTTGAGCTTCTGACCGAAGGACGGGATGATCGCGGTCAGCTTCGACGACCAGCCCGCGTACTCCTTCGGGAAGCACTGTTCGAGCACCGAGATCATCGCCGGCACGGCGGTCGAGGCGCCGGGGGACGCACCGAGGAGCCCGGCGATGGTGCCGTCGCCGGCCGCGACGACCGCGGTGCCGAACTCCAGCTGACCACCCACCCCGGTCTTGCGGATGACCTGCACGCGCTGTCCGGCGGTGATGAGCTCCCAGTCGGCGCCGAGCGCGCGGGGGACGAATTCCGACAGCGTCTTCACCCGGTCGGCCGGCCCGGCGGCGAGCTCGCTGATGAGGTACTTGAGCAGCCCGAACTCTTTGGGCGCGATCGACACCATGGGGAGCAGGTTGCCCGGCTTGATCGAGGCGGGCAGGTCGGTGATCTTGCCGCTCTTGAGGAACTTCGGCGACCACCCGGCGTACGGGCCGAACAGCAGGCCCGGCTTGTGGTTGATGACGCGGGTGTCGAGGTGCGGCACCGACATCGGCGGGGCACCGACGGCGGCCTGCCCGTAGACCTTCGCGTGATGCTCGGCGACGAGATCGGGGTTGGTGCAGCGGAAGAACTCACCGGACACCGGGAACCCGCCGAACCCCTTGGCTTCTTTGATGCCCGACTTCTGCAGCAGGTGCAGCGCACCGCCGCCGGCACCGACGAACACGAACTTCGCGTGCACGGACAGCTTCTGCCCGGTCCGGCCGTTACGGACCTTCACGATCCAGCTGCCGTCGGACTGCTTGGACAGGTTGGTCACCGAATGGCCGAAGTAGATGTCGGCGCCCTGGGCGACGTAGTTGAGGAGCTGCTGGGTGAGCGCGCCGAAATCGACGTCGGTACCCTGGTCGAACCAGTTCAGCGCGACCGGGTCGGCGAAGTCGCGTCCCTCCGACATCAGCGGCAGTCGTGCGGTGAACTCGGCCGGGTCGTCGATGAACTCCATGCCCTCGAACAGGGTCTGGGTCGCGAGATTGTCGTAGCGCTTGCGGAGGTACTTCTGGCCTTCGGCGCCGTGGGTGAAGGCGACGTGCGGAATGGGGTTGATGAACTCCGACGGGTCACCGAGGATGCCGTTGTCGACCGAGTGGGCCCAGAACTGGCGCGACACCTGGAACTGCTCGTTGATGGTGAGCGCCTTGTCGATGTTGACGTCGCCGTCGGCGGTCTTCGGCGTGTAGTTCAGCTCGCAGAGTGCCGAGTGTCCGGTGCCGGCGTTGTTCCACGGGTCGCTGCTCTCGGCGGCGGCGGCGTCGAGCTGCTCGAACAGGCTGATCGACCAGTCGGGCTGAAGCTGTCGGAGCAGCGCTCCGAGGGTCGCACTCATGATTCCCGCACCCACCAACGCGACGTCGGTCGTGATCACCGTTTTCGACACCTGGACTCCACTTCACCTGGAGGGACACTGTGACCGGTGTTCGTCGCGGCACGTCGTCCCGGATGGCAACTTCTCGACCGGGCACTTCTCACCCGGTCCTTGTCGATCGTCATTGTCCAGCATGGCACGTCCAGCACGAGAATCGACCTTCGCAACTGTGTGCTGCACGACATCCGGGCAGTCGGTGACCTGTCACTATGCTGGTCGCCGTGAGCGCATCCGCAGCCGCCGACTGGCAGCCCGACCGATTTCTCGAGGACTACCGGCAACGCGTGCTCCCCCTGGGCCCCGATCCCGACGGTGAATCGCCGATCACCGCGACCCTGGTGCGACGCGCCGAGTCGTCACCCGCGCGCGGCGCCGTGCTCTACGTCCACGGTTTCACCGACTACTTCTTCCACGAGCCGCTCGCCGACTTCTTCGTCGACCGCGGGTACGCGTTCTATGCCGTCGACCTGCGAAAATGCGGGCGATCGCGGCAATCGCACCACACGCCGCACTTCACCACCGACCTCGCGATGTACGACGAAGAGCTCAACGCGTCGCTGCGGACCATCTTCGACGAGGTGGGACCCGACTGCCGGGTCGTGGTGGCCGGGCATTCGACGGGCGGCCTCATCACCGCACTCTGGCTCGACCGGTTGCGACAGCGCGAGCCGGCGCTGCACGCGGCAGTTGACGGACTCCTGCTCAACTCGCCCTGGTTCGATCTGCAGGGCGACGCGGTGCTCCGCACCCTCCCGGTCACGCTGCTCGTCAAGGCGATCGCCGCCGTCGCGCCGACCAGGGTGATACCGAAGGAACTCTCGCAGGCCTACGGCGAGAGCCTGCACGACAGCGCGCACGGCGAATGGAACTACGACCTGTCAGCGAAACCGCTGGGCGGATTCCCGGTCACCTTCGGTTTCCTCGACGCGGTGCGCAGCGGTCAGCGTCGCCTGCACCGCGGCATCGACGTCGGTGTTCCCGCGCTCGTGTTACGTTCGGACAAAACGCATTTCGCCAGGACCTACTCGGCGTCCACCGATCATGCCGATGCCGTCCTCGACGTCACCCACATCGCCCGCTGGAGCGGGTGCCTCGGCGGCCGCGTGACCGCGGTACCCATCCCCGACGCCCGGCACGACGTCTTCCTCTCCGTCGCACACGCCCGCGAGCACGCCTATCGCGAGGTCGACCACTGGCTGTCCGCCGTCCTCTCAACCGAAAGCGAGAATCCCCTATGACCGCCACGCAGGTCGTCGACCTGGCCATCATCGGCTCCGGCAGCGGCAACGCCATTCCCGATGACCGCTTCGCGGACAAGACCCTCGCGATCTTCGAGGAGGGCGTCTACGGCGGCACCTGCCTCAACGTGGGGTGCATCCCGACCAAGATGTTCGTCTACGCCTCCGAGGTGGCCGAGATCGCCACGCACGGTGCGCGCCTGGGCGTGCACTCGAAGGTGGACTCGGTCGACTGGCCCGGCATCGTCGAGCGCGTGTTCGGCCGCATCGACCCGCTGTCGCAGGGCGGCAAGGAGTACCGGGTCGACCGGTGCGAGAACATCACCGTGTACGACTCCCATGTCGAATTCGACGGCCGCGACGACGACGGCCGGTACCGGTTGGTCACGCGAGACGGCGACACGGTCCTCGCCGACGAGGTCGTGCTCGCCGCCGGATCGCGCGCGGTCATCCCCCAGATCGTCGCCGACTCGGGGGTCACCTACTACACCAACAACGACGTCATGCGTCTCCCCGAGCTGCCCGAACGCCTGATCATCGTCGGGAGCGGTTACATCGCAGCGGAATTCGCACACGTCTTCGGCGCGCTGGGCTCACATGTGTCGATCATCGCGCGCGGCCCGGGTCTGCTCCGCAAGCAGGATGCCGACATCTCCAACCGCTTCACCCAGGTGGCCCGGGAGAAGTGGGACGTGCGGCTGGAGACCACGATCACCGAGGCCGAGGACCTGCCCGACGGCGGTGTGCGGGTCGGGCTCTCCGACGGCGCGACACTCGAGGCCGACGTCCTGCTGATCGCGACCGGCCGGCAGCCGAACGGCGACCGGCTCAACCTCGACTCCGTCGGTATCGAGCTCGACGACGAAGGTCGCGTGCGCTGTGATCAGCACGGCCGCACCGCTGCCCGCGGAGTGTGGACGCTGGGCGACGTCAGCTCGCCGTACCAGCTCAAACACGTCGCCAACCACGAACAGCGGGTGGTGCAGGCCAATCTCCTGAAAGGCTGGGACGCAACCGATCTGGACGCCTTCGACCACCGGTACGTCCCGGCGGCCGTGTTCACCCACCCGCAGATCGCCGCGGTGGGCCTCACCGAGGACGAGGCTCGCGAGGCCGGCCGCGACTTCGCGGTCAAGGTCCAGGCCTATGGCGACGTCGCCTACGGCTGGGCGATGGAGGACACCACCGGATTCTGCAAGCTGATCGCCGAACGCGGCACCGGCCGGCTGCTGGGCGCACACCTCATCGGCCCGCAGGCACCGACGGTCATCCAGCCGGTCATCCAGGCGATGCACTTCGGCCAGACCGCACACGAACTCGCCCGCGGCCAGTACTGGATCCACCCGGCGATGCCCGAGGTCCTGGAGAACGCGATCCTCGGCCTGGACATCTGACCCCAGGCCCTCCGCGCGACCTCAGAAAATCGTTGACCCCAGGCCCTCCGCGCGACCTCAGAAAATCGTTGAGCGCAGGGCGATCTCGCTGGCGAGTGCCGGGGCCGCGCGCTGCGGGATCCAGTGGTCCACGCCCGCGAGTTCGCAGTAGCGGAAGTCGCCGTAGACGTACCGACCGCTGCCCTGCGCCTGTTCGCGACCCAGGGCGGTGTCGGCGTCGCTCCACAGCAGCGTGGTCGGGATCTCGACCGGCGGGCACGCCATGGTCGCCTTGATGTCGCCGGTGAAGTTCGCGCGGTACCAGTTCAGCGCGGCGGTCAGGGCGCCCGGTTCCCGCAGCGGGGCGAGTTCGTCCTCGGAGATCCCCACCGCCCGCAGCTCGGCGGCGTCGTCGGCGAGCAGCCTCTCCTCGGCCCCGTCGGCCACGAAATCGAGGATGTACGAAGAACGTTCACGCTGGTCGCTACCGACGAGCGCGTCGCGCATGGCCGACGGATGCCCGGTGCTGGCGACGACGAGACCGGTGAACCGGTCGGGGTACTTCCCGGCGAGATGCCACGCGACGATGCCGCCCCAGTCGTGCCCGACGAGGATCGCGTAGCCGATGCCGAGGGCGTCGAGAACCCCGATCACATCGGAGACGAGGTGGGTGAGCCGGTAGTCGTCCACCCCGGGCGGCCGCGCGCCGGGGCTGTACCCACGTTGATCGATGACCAGTGTCCGCAGCCCCGACTCGTGCAGGCGCGGCAGTACGTCGTCGTAGCAACTCCCGTTCACCGGGAACCCGTGCAGCAGCAGAACCCACGGACCGGTCTCCGGTCCCCCGATCCGGACGTCGAAGGTGAGGCCGCCCACGGTCACCTGACGTCGGTCGTCGATCATGGGGCGGTCTTCAGTCATGGCGCCCACGATAACCCGTCTCCACGACCCCGGCGTCTACAAGTCCTCGAGGTGGTGACGGATGACCTTGGGGTGGCGCGGCGGCCCTTGTTCGATGAGGCGCGTCACGGCGTCGAGGTCGAGGTGTTCGGTGACGAGATCGGCCATCGCGTCGACCTGTCGCCGACGTACGGCGTCGACGTCGGTGCCCGGCGCCACGCGGAATCCTCGGACACCGGCCTCGGCCGCCACGTCGGCCAGAAGTCGACGCCGGAAGTCGTTGCACGCCAGCAGTCCGTGCCAGTGGGTACCCCGGACCGCCCCCCGCACCGCGCCTTCCGGACCGTGCCGGTCGTCGACGATCCACGTGTTCTCGGCCGATCGGGTCACCCGGCCGTGATGGATCTCGTAGCCACTGATCGGCACCCCTGACATCGGAACACCGGACACCTCGCCGCCGGTCCCGGTCACCTCGCCGCCGGTCCCGGTCACCTGCCGCACGGTTTTTTCGGCGTAAAACTCGATGTCGAGGTCGAACAACCCCAGTCCGGGCACCCGCCCGCGACCGGACTCCACTCGGTCGTCGAGGGTGCGGCCCAGCATCTGGAATCCGCCGCACACGGCGACGATCGGACGTCCGCGGGCCGCGCGTTCGGTAAGTGCCTCCCCGAGACCGCGCGCCCGCAGCCACTCGAGGTCGGTGATGGTGGCGCGGGTGCCGGGCAGCACGACGAGGTCGGCGGCCGCCACCCCGGCCGGGTCGTCGACCCAGGTGACGTCGACACCGGGTTCGCAGGCCAGCGCCTCGACGTCGGTCGAGTTGGAGATCCGCGGCAGCCGGATGGCGGCGACCCGCAATCGAGGTACTCCGGTCGCGGAGGATTCGGTGAACGAGCGCGGTGGCCCGACCCGCCGCCCGACCGGCGCCGCGAGCGAGTCCTCGGCGTCGAGCCACAGGTCGTCGGCGAAGGGCACCACCCCGAGTGTCGGCCGTCCCGTGATCGCCTCGACCTGCCGCAGTCCCGGCTCGAGGATCGACGGGTCACCACGGAACTTGTTGACCACGAACCCCGCGATCAGCCGCTGATCGGCGTCGTCGAGGACCGCGGTGGTACCGAACAGATGGGCCAGCGACCCGCCGCGGTCGATGTCGGTGACCAGCACCACCGGGAGGTCCGCCGCCTGTGCGAGACCGAGATTCGCGATGTCGTTGGCGCGCAGATTGATCTCGGCGACCGAACCCGCACCTTCACAGATGACGACGTCGAAGTCGCGTCGGAGACCGGCCAACTCGTCGGCGACGACGGCACGCAGCCGCGCCCGCCAGTGCAGGTAGTCGGCGGCCCCGACGTCTCCGGCGGGCCGACCGCGGAGGATCACGTGCGAGCGACGGTCACTGCCCGGTTTCAACAGCACCGGGTTGAACCTGGTGGAGGGTTCGAGGCCACAGGCGAACGCCTGCAACGCCTGGGCACGACCGATCTCGCCGCCGTCGAGGGTGACCACCGAGTTGTTGGACATGTTCTGCGCCTTGAACGGTGCGACCCGCACACCGGTGCGCCGCAGCGCACGGCACAGCCCGGCGACGATGAGGCTCTTCCCGGCATCGCTGCTGGTACCGCCCACGAGCAATGCGCCACCGAGTCCGTCCACCCGGAACAGACTAGAGGCCGAACCCGAGGCCGCGACCACGGTGGCGTCGTTCACAAGTCCCACCGTTCACCTCGCGGTCGTGCGGGTCTGGATACAGTGACCCGGACGAACAGGTCGACAGCCGGTCGTTCGGAGTCAAGGGGGGTCATCGGACGTGGAGGTCGTGAAGCCCGGGTCCGTGTTCGCCGGATATCGCGTCCTCTCGATGCTCGGGCGCGGCGGCATGGGACAGGTCTGGCTCGTCGAACACCCCACCCTGGGCCGCCGCGAGGCCCTCAAGATCATCTCGCCGAACCCCGCCGATCCCAGTTTCGCCGAGCGGTTCCGCAACGAGGCCCGCACCGCCGCGGCCCTCGATCACCCCGGCATCGTCACGGTCTACACCCACGGCGTGGAGAACGGCAGCCCGTGGTTCTCGATGTCCTACCTCGAAGGCGAGGACCTCGCCGCCGCGTCGGCCCTGCCGGTCGACGACGTGGTGACGGTCGTCGGCAAGGTCGCCGACGCGCTCGACTATGCCCATACCCGGCGCGTCATCCACCGCGACATCAAACCCGCGAACATCGTGGTCGCCCGCGGCCCCGACGGCCGGATCACCCGGGTCACCGTGCTCGACTTCGGCATCGCCCGCCTGATGGACGGCGCGAAGATGACCGCGACCAACCTGTTCGTCGGCACCCTCGCCTACGCCGCACCCGAGATCCTCACCGGCGAACCGGCGATCCCGGCGTCGGACCAGTACGCGCTCGCGTGCACGACCTTCCAGCTGCTCACCGGATCGCAGCCCTATCCCGGGCAGACCCCGATGGCCCTGATCGCCGGCCACGTCAACACGCCCGCACCGCGGATCTCCGAGCGCCGCCCCGACCTCGTCCACGTCGACGCCGTGTTCGCGCGCGCCCTCGCCAAGAACCCCGCCGACCGGTTCGCGTCCTGCTCCGAGTTCGCCGCGGCGCTCGCCCGGGCGGTCGAGATCGCGTCGACGGCGCCCTCCGTCGTCGCGGCGCAGGCACCCGGCCGTCCGTTCTCACCACCGCTGCCCACCCAGCAGGCGCCGGTGCACCCGGTGGCCCACCGTGCCCAGCCACCTGGCGGTCACCCACCGTTCCCGGCGTACGGTCCCGGCGGGCCGCCGCCGGGTCCACCACCCGGATATGTGACCGGGCCCGGCGGACCCCACGGACCCGGCCCGGGGTCCCGGGGAACGGGCTCACGCACCGCCTGGATCGTCGCCGCGGTACTCGGCGTCGTCGTCCTCGTCGTCGGTGTCGTCGGCGCCGCGATCGCCCTCAGCGGATCGGGGTCGGGTCCAGGGACGGCGCCGGTCGCCGGGTCATCGACGACGCCGCCCAGCAGTTCCGGCGGATCCTCCACCGGCAGCGATGAGTTCGAGTCCATCGCCTCCAGCGGGGACAGTACGTGCGCGGTGCGCGGCAATCGACTGTACTGCTGGGGCGACAACGAACGGGGCACGCTGGGCGACGGTACGACCACCGACCGCCCGCGCCCGGTCGCGGTCACCAGCATCTCCGACGTCTCGGCGGTGAGCATGGGCGGCCTCGGGACGACCTGCGCGATCAGTTCCGGAGACCTCTACTGCTGGGGTTACGGGATCGGACCGCCCGGGCAGAACGTGCCGCTGCCGACGAAGGTGTCCGGCCTGTCCCGGGTGTCGGCGGTGTCGGTCGGGCTCACGATCTGCGCGATCAGCGACGGCGACGCCTACTGCTGGCGCAACAACGCGAGCGGCCAGGTCGGCAACGGCAGTACCGGGTCGGTGGACGTGCCCACCCGCGTCGCCGGTCTCTCGGACGTGACCGCCGTGTCCACGTCGCACACCACGAGTTGCGCCATCGCCGGCGGTTCGGCGTACTGCTGGGGCAACAACCGGGAAGGCCAGATCGGCAACGGGACGACCACGGCGAGCAGCGAACCGCAACCCGTCCGCTTCCCCGCCTGAACGTCTCGGCTGTCGGACCGAACCTCAGTTGTCGGGCCCGATGTCAGTTGTCCGGCACAGTGAGGATCTCGGCGCCGTCGTCGGTGACGACGAGGGTGTGCTCGAACTGCGCGGTCCACCGGCGGTCGGCGGTCACCACGGTCCAGCCGTCGTCCCACATCTCCCACGGCAGTGCGCCGAGGTTGATCATCGGCTCGATGGTGAAGACCATCCCGGGTTCGAGGACCGTGTCGACGTTCGGTTCGTCGTAGTGCAGCACGATCAGCCCGTTGTGAAAGGTCTCACCGATGCCGTGGCCGGTGAAATCGCGCACGACCGTGTAGCCGAACCTGTTCGCGTAGGACTCGATGACCCGACCGATGACATTCAGCTCGCGACCCGGTTTGACGGCCTTGATGGCCCGCTCGGTCGCGATCCGCGTCCGCTCGACGAGATCGGCGGCCTCCTGGTCGACGTCGCCGGCGAGGAAGGTCGCGTTGGTGTCGCCGTGCACGCCGTGGATGTAGGCGGTGACGTCGATGTTGACGATGTCCCCGTCCTCGATCACCGTCGAATCCGGGATGCCGTGGCAGATCACCTCGTTCAACGAGGTGCAGCACGACTTCGGAAAGTCCTTGTAGCCCAGGGTTGACGGGTAGGCACCGTGGTCGATCATGTACTCGTGCGCGATCGCGTCGAGTTCGTCGGTGGTCACGCCCGGGGCGACGGCCTTGCCCGCCTCGGCGAGTGCGTTGGCCGCGATCTTGCTCGCGATGCGCATCTTCTCGATCGTCTCGGCGGTCTGCACCCAGGGCTCATGGCCCTCGTTCACCGTCGGCTTCCACACGTATTCGGGACGTTCGATGGAGTCGGGCACGGACCGGATGGGCGACACGATCCCCGGCGTGAGGGCACTGCGAACTGGCATGCGACCAGACTATCCCGGCCCGTCGCGGCGAGGCCCGTGGGCGGACACCGCGGCGAACGTCACTAAGCTCGCCGGGAGGAGCCGATGGGAGGCCATCGGAGTCGACGATGGAGGTGTGCGGTGCGGACCAGGGGCTTACGGGCGGCGCTGGTGATGGTGCTGACCGTGCTGAGCCTGTCGGCGTGCTTCGTCACCCCGATCGAGCAGGAGCGGCACTCGCCGGGCGCACATCTGCGCGACGGCCCGCAGACTGCGACGCTCGCGGAGTCCGACGTCACGCCCGTCGTCGAGAATCCCGCTCCCCGGCTGCCCGCGACCGTGGACTCGCTGCGGTACGGCGACGTGACCGTCGACGACGCCGACCGGATCATCGCCGTAGACATCAACGGAACCCTCGGCAACATCGTGTACGCCCTCGGACTCGGGTCGCACGTGGTGGGGCGCGACACGTCCACCGCCTTCCCCTCGGCGAGATCGCGGCCGGTGGTGACCAACCGCGGACACAGCCTCAACGCCGAATCCGTTCTCGCCCTTGACCCGAGCGTCCTGCTCGTCAGCGAGTCCACTGTGCCCACCGCCGCCGTCGACCAGATCCGCGACTCCGGCGTCGCGGTCGTCGTGTTCCCGGCCGCCCGCAATCTGGAGTCGAACGACACCCTGATCCGCTCGGTCGCAGCCGCACTCGGTGTCGCCGATGCCGGCGAGAAGCTCGTCGCCCGGACCGACGCCCAGATTCAAGAGGCGCGCGCGCTGGTCCCGGATCCGTCCGGAGATCCCACCATGGCGTTCCTCTACATCCGCGGACGCAACCTGCTGCTGCTGGCCGGGCCCGGATCGGGTGCCGACGACCTCATCGAGGCGCTCGGTGGCCGGGATGCCGGCGCGGCAGCCGATCTCACCGGCGCGTTCACCGCGATCAGCGCCGAGGCCATGATCACGGCCAACCCGGACGTGATCCTCGTGATGACCCAGGGCGCGGCCACCGTCGGCGGACCCGAGGGGGTGCTGACCCTGCCGGGTGTGGCCGACACCGAGGCCGGCCGCAACGGACGGGTCGTGCAGATGGACGAGAGTCAGATCCTGGCGTTCGGCCCCGAGGTCGGACTGGTGCTGGGTGCGCTGGCGAGGTCGATCTACGCATGACCGACCCAGCGCGGACCACGACGGACCCGGCGACCGAGCCGACGACCCCGTCGGCCGTCGTCGCTCCCCCGGCCGGCACGTCGCATCGGGTCCGTGACCTCACGGTGGTGGCGGTGATGCTGGTCGCCTTGGTCGTGCTCGTCATCGTGTCCGCGGGCACCGGAAAGGTGTCGGTGCCGCCGCTCGAGGTGCTCGGCAGCCTCGCCCACCATTTCCACCTCGATCTCGGACCGCTCCCCTCCCACCCGAACGGCGAAGGCGCGCTGTGGAATGTGCGCTTCCCGCGCATCGTGCTCGGACTGTTCGTCGGAGCCGCGCTCGGCGCCGCGGGTTGCCTCCTGCAGGGAGTGCTGGCGAACCCGCTGGCCGAACCGGGGATCATCGGCGTCTCCTCCGGCGCCGCGGTCGGCGCCTGTCTGATGATCGTGCTCGCCGGCGGGACCGCCGGAGCCGGTGGCGCGGCGGGCAATTGGGCTCTCGCCGGGGCGGCCTTCGTGTTCGGCCTCATCACCGCGGCGGCGGTGTACGTGTTGTCCCTTCGCGACGGGTCGTCGTCGGCGATCATGCTGGTGCTCACCGGTATCGCGGTCAACGCGTTCGCGGCCGGGATCATCGCGTTCCTCACCTTCGTGGCCACCACCGCCGCCCGCGAGCAGATCATCTTCTGGCAGCTCGGCTCGCTCGCCGGACGCACCTGGAGCGAGATCTGGGTCGTCGCACCGCTCGTCGTCGTGGGTGTCGCGGCCTGCCTGTTCCTGGTCTCGAAGCTCGATCTGCTCGCGCTGGGCGACATCCAGGCCGCCTCCCTCGGCGTGAACGTGGAGGCCGTCCGCCGGCAGGCGATCGTGCTCACCGCGGTGCTGACCGCCGCGGCGGTCGCCTTCGCCGGGATCATCGCCTTCGTCGGCCTCATCGTGCCGCACGTGATGCGCCTCATCGTCGGACCGCGCCACGCGATCCTGTTACCCACCAGCGTGATCGGTGGAGCGCTGGTCATCACCGGTGCCGACCTCGCCGCCCGGACGATGCTCGGTGACGCCGACCTCCCGCTCGGCATGTTCACGTCCCTGATCGGTGGCCCGGTCTTCTTCATCCTGTTGCGTCGCAGCCGTCACGCGGGTGCCGGATGGTGACGACCGAAACCGCCGCGACGACGGCCCTGGGCATCCACGCCCGAGACGTCTCGGTCGTTCTCGGCGGACGCGAGGTGGTGAGCGAGGTGACCCTCGACGTCGGGCGCGGTGAACTCGTCGCCCTCGTCGGCCCCAACGGGTGTGGCAAGTCCACGCTGCTGTCGGCCCTGTCCGGCACCCGCACACCGCAGCGCGGTCACATCGAGGTCGACGGCCGGGACGTCGCGACGACCTCGATGCGCGAACTCGCCCGCCACCGCTCGCTGGTGACCCAGCAGAACCGGGTGGACACCCCCTTCACCGTGGCCCAGGTCGTCGCGATGGGCCGCTACCCGTGGCTGCGGACACCGCGCGCGGCGAACTCCCCCGCCGTGATCGCCGACGCGATGGCACTGTGCGAGCTCGGCGACATCGCCGACCGGCCGTTCGGACAGCTCTCCGGCGGCCAGCAGGCACGCGTCTCCCTGGGTCGTGCCCTTGCCCAGGACACCCCCGTCATGATGCTCGATGAGCCGACCGCGGCACTCGACATCCACCATCAGGAGCAGGTCCTCGACATCCTGCGCGTCCACCGCGATGCCGGGAACGCCGTGCTGCTGGTGGTGCACGACCTCACCCTCGCGGCCGCCTACGCCGACCGGGTGGCCGTGATGAAGGACGGCCGGCTGCTCGCGATCGGGCCGACGCCGGAGGTGATGACCGTCGATCTGCTCAGCCACACCTACGACCACCCCGTCGAGGTGATCGAACATGCCGGGCGACGGGTGATCCTCCCCGTCCGGACACCCGGTAGCGCCTAGAAGATGGTGCGCACTGGTGAGGGCGTCTCAGGAGAGAGGGCGCACCGCGTAGCCCGGTCCGAGACCGGCGAAGAAGTCGCGGGTGACGGCCACCGCGTTGTTCGAATCACCGCCACCTACGACGAGGGTGGCGAACGCGATGTCGCCACGGTAGCCGGCGAACCAGGCGTGTGACCCGCCGGCGAACTCCGCCTCACCGGTCTTGCCGAAGACCGCACCCTGGCCGTCGATCACCGACGCCGTACCGCTCGTGATGACCTCACGCATCATCGGGCGCAGCTGGGCGTAGACCTCGGGCGCCATCGTGGGCGTCGGACCCTCGACCTTCGTGGGCTTGTCCAGGATGAGTTGCGGCACCGGCGCCTTCCGACCGTTCGCAACGGTGGCGGCCACCAGGGACAGCCCCAGCGGCGAGACGAGGACCTTGCCCTGCCCGAAGCCGTCCTCACTGCGGGCGACGAGTTCGTTCTCGATCGGCACCGAGCCGGACACGGCGTCGAGGCCGGCGATCTCGTACTGTTGTCCGACGCCCATCGCGGCCGCGGCGTGCGCGAGATCCGACGGTCCCATCTCGCTGGCGAGTTTGGCGAACGTGGTGTTGCAGGACTGCGCGAACGCCCGCAGCATCGACACCGTCCCCAGCGAGAACCCGTCGTAGTTCGGGATCAGGCGCGGACCGATCTGGATGGCGCCGGGACATCCGACGGGAGTGTCGGGGGTGGCCATCCGATGGCTGATCGCGGCCGCGGCGGTCACCATCTTGAAGGTCGACCCGGGCGGGTACAGACCGGTCGTCGCGATGGGCCCCGACCGGTCGGCCGCGGGATTCTGGGCGACCGCGAGGATCCGACCGGTGGACGGCTGCACGACGACCAGCGCGATCTGGAACCGGTTGGTGGCGTTGACCGCTCGCTGGGCCGCGTTCTGCACCGTCCGCGACAGACTCAGCGAGACCGCCGGCGCGGGGTCCGGGTCGTGGTCGGCGAGGACGTCGGCGTCGAGGCCGTTGGGGTTGACCGTCACCACCCGCCAGCCCGCCCGCCCCGACACCTCGGAGTCGACGACCTTCTTGACCTCGGTCAGCAGGGCGGGCGCGAATCTCGGGTCCTCGGGGACCAGTTCGGCCTGTTCGTTGGTCACGACGCCGGGGATCGCCAGTTGGTCGCGCAAGCGGTCGAACTGGTCGTGGGACAGCCGGGCGAGCGGGTACTGCTGCCGGTTCGCGGTGACCTGTTCGATGATCGTCTGCTCGTTGAGCGAGGGACTGAACCGGCGCAGTACCGCGACCGCACCGGTCACCGACTCGGCGACCGACGCGCCCTGTTCGGCGGCGGCGGTCGCATCGAAGTTGACGCCCACGACGGTGCCGTTGACCATCACCTCCGAGCCGTCGGACTCATTGACCGTCGCGCGCGGCGCCTCGACGATCTGGAGCGAAAGGCGTTGATCGGCACCGAGTTTCGGATGGATGTTCGTCGACGCCCAGCGCACCGCCCAGCCGTCGTCGGACCGGCCCATCCGCAGGGTGGCGTCGTAGGCCCAGTCGCGGCCCCGCGGCAGCGCCCACGTGTAGTCGACGTCCACCTCGGCGGTGTCCCCGGTGACGCGGACCCGCCCGGCCTGCGACTCGAGCGCCTCGGCACCCAGCCCGGCCCAGGCCGACTCCATCGCGGACTCCGCGGCAGCGGGTGTGTCGGTCAGCGCCGCCGCGGACGCCACCTCACGATCGGCGTAGGCCTGCAGGAAGCGCTCCGCGGCGCGGCGCGGCCCGTCGTCCTCGGAAGCCGAACAACCGACCGTGGCCACCGTCACGGCAGCACACACCGCGACGATCACCGCCGGGGTCCATCGAGTTCGCATGCGCCACATCGCAGTCGAGTCTAGGGTGGCCCGGCCGGAATCCCGCGACGCCACGCGGGGCGGGCGCTCAGTCGACGAGGACGGTCGCGAAGGTGCCGACCTCGGTGAACCCGATGCGGTCGTACACCGCGCGCGCGGTCACGTTGAAGCTGTTGACGTACAGACTCGGAATGCGGCCGTGAGCGGCGACGGCCTCGGCGACGGCCGCGGTACCACCCAGTCCCAGTCCCTCACCGCGCCGGTCGGGATCCACCCAGACTCCCTGGATCTGGCCGACCCGGCGGGACAGCGAGCCGATCTCGGCCTTGAACACGACGTCGGGGCCGTCGAAGCGGGCGAACACCCGCTGCGCGGTGATGAGCGAGGCGAGGCGTCGTCGGTAGGAACGACCGCCGTCGCCGGCCGTCGGATCGACACCGACCTCGCCGATGAACATGTCGATGGCCGCGGGCATGTACGCGTCGAGGTCGTCGAGGGTCACCAGCCGCACGAGCGGGTCGGCGGGTACCGCCGCACAACACGTGAGGGCGAGCAGCGGTTGCACCGGCCGGACCTCACGCGCCGGACCCCACACCGGCTCGATCTGTTCCCACATCTGCATCACGAGGTCGGCGCGGCCGACGATGGAGGAGCATGCCCGCGGTCCGGCGATGGCGCGGTCGGAGAAGTAGTCGAGATCCTCGGGCGAACCGGTGAGCGGGATCAGGTTGGCGCCGGAGAAGCAGAGGGACGACGCGGGATTATGCGCGGTCCACAGCTCGCCGCCCAGCAGCCGAGGGTTGATCCCGTGCGTCTCGAAGCGGGCCGCGACCATGCACATCGCCACCGGGTCCGAGGTGAGGACACGTTCGACAGCGGCCGCATCACGAGCGCCGAGCGGCTTGTCGCCCAGTAGCTTCAGCAACGCCGCTCCTCCCTCTCGAGCCTGCCGCCGACCTAGGAAACGGTCACCACGGGCGGGCCCACGTGAGTACCGTCTCCAGTTTCTCCTGATTCCTCGGCGATCCGCAGCGCTTCTTCGATCAAGGTCTCCACTATCTGCGCCTCGGGAACCGTCTTGATGACCTCGCCCTTGACGAAGATCTGCCCCTTGCCGTTCCCGGAGGCCACGCCGAGGTCGGCCTCACGGGCCTCACCGGGGCCGTTGACGACGCACCCCATCACGGCCACGCGCAGCGGAACCTCCATGCCCTCGAGTCCGGCGGTGACCTCGTCGGCCAGCTTGTAGACGTCGACCTGGGCGCGGCCGCACGACGGGCACGAGACGATCTCGAGTTTGCGCGGGCGGAGATTCAGCGACTGCAGGATCTGGTCGCCGACCTTGATCTCCTCGGCCGGCGGGGCCGACAAGGACACCCGGATGGTGTCGCCGATGCCCTCGCTGAGCAGCGCGCCGAAGGCGACGGCGGACTTGATCGTGCCCTGGAAGGCGGGCCCAGCCTCGGTGACCCCGAGGTGCAGCGGGTAGTCACAGGCGGCGGCGAGCTGGCGGTAGGCCTCCACCATGATCACCGGGTCGTTGTGTTTCACCGAGATCTTGATGTCGCCGAAGCCGTGCTCCTCGAACAGCCCGGCCTCCCACAGCGCCGACTCGACGAGCGCCTCCGGGGTCGCCTTGCCGTACTTCTGCAGGATCCGCTTGTCGAGGGACCCGGCGTTGACGCCGATCCGGATGGGGATCCCGGCATCACCGGCCGCCTTGGCGACCTCCTTGACCCGGCCGTCGAACTCCTTGATGTTGCCCGGGTTGACACGCACGGCGGCACAGCCGGCGTCGATCGCGGCGAAGATGTACTTCGGCTGGAAGTGGATGTCGGCGATCACCGGGATCTTGGACTTCTTGGCGATGATCGGCAGCGCCTCGGCGTCTTCGGGACGCGGGCACGCGACGCGCACGATGTCGCACCCCGAGGCCGTCAACTCCGCGATCTGCTGCAGGGTGGCGTTGATGTCGTGGGTCTTGGTGGTCGTCATCGACTGCACCGAGATCGGGTGGTCGCTGCCGACGCCGACCGAGCCGACGAAGAACTGCCGGGTCTTCCGACGCGGGGCGAGCACCGGCGGTGGTCCAGCGGGCATGCCGAGTCCGATCGGCACGGCGGTCGCGGGAGTCGGGGCGTTCATCTCGTTCACCTCTGGGGGTTTCGGTTCTTCGGTGGTATTCGGAGCCGGACGGCGACCCGGATCGTCCGGGTCACTGCCACGGGTTGATCGGGTTGATGATGTCGGCGGTGAGCGTGAGCACCATGAAGCCGGCCATGATCACCACGGCGGCGTAGGTGATCGGGAGCAGTTTGTAGTAGTCGACGGCCCCACCGGGTGCCCGGCCGAACCAGCGCCGCACGGTGTCGCGGCCCTTCTCGTAGCCGACGATCGCCATGTGTCCGCCGTCGAGCGGGAGGAGCGGGACCAGGTTGAACAGTCCCAGGAAGAAGTTGATGCTGATCAGCAGCATCCAGAACAGGTCCCACAGCCCGCGCTCGACGGCCTGTCCGCCCAGAACCGAGGCGCCGTAGACGCTGACCGGGGTGTCGAGGGCGCGTTCGCCGCCGGTGACCGCGGTCCACAGCGCACCGATCTTCGACGGCAGGGACAGCAGCGCGTTCCAGGTCTCGACGAACAGGTCGCCGGTGAAGCCGATCGCGCCGGGCACGATCTCGAAGCCGCTGTAGGTGATGACGGTCGGCGGGACGTCGTAGGCGATCCCGACCATGTTGTAGGTCTGGGTCTCGCTGGTGCCGTCGGCGTTCGTCGTCGTCACAGTGGTGGGCTCGGGGGTCATCGTCAGGTCGAGTCGCTGACCGTCGCGGTCGACCGTCAGCGCGACCGGGCCGGCGGACTCGCGGATCACCGGGGTCAGATCCGACGCCCGGTCGACCGGCTGGCCGTTGATCGCCACGATGTCGTCGCCGGGGAGCAACCCGGCGACCTCCGCGGGACCGGTGCCGGCGGCACAGGGCGCGTCCTTCTTCTCACCGTCGACGATCGTGCTGGTCGCCGGCACGCACTGCGTCTCGGCGACGCGTGCCGGGGTCGGCCCCGGGTTGAGGTTCGGCAGTCCGAACGTCAGACCGACGATGATGATGAGAACGAAACCGAGGAGGAAGTTCTGGGCCGGTCCGGCGAACAGCACGACCAGGCGTTTCCAGGCCTTCTGCTTGTACATAGCCCGGTCCTTCTCGTCCCAGGCCAGCTCCTCGTGCGGGGTCATTCCGGCGATGTCGCAGAATCCGCCGAGCGGCAGCGCCTTGATCCCGTACTCGGTCTCGCCGCGACGGGTGGACCAGATCGTGGGACCGAAACCGACGAAGTATCGCCGCACCTTCATGCCCGTCGCCTGCGCGGCCCACATGTGACCACATTCATGCCAGGCGACCGACAGCAACAGCGCCACGGCGAACAGCGTGACGCCGATCGCGAAACTCACGTACCTACTCCATCCGGATCACGGGGCGCACCCGCTCACGAGGGCCGCCGATCAGACGGATGCGGCCGCGACCAGCTGCGCAGCACGATCCCGGGCCCACCGATCGGCGGCGAAGACCTCTTCCACAGTACCTGGCGTCCGGCGCCACTGATCTGCCTCGCCGAGCACCTCCTCGATGACCTCGACGATGCGCGGGAACCGGATCGCACCTGCGAAGAACCCTGCTGCGGCGGCCTCGTTGGCGGCGTTGTAGACGGCCGTCAGGCTGCCTCCCGCCGCACCGGCGCGTCGAGCCAGGTCGATCGCCGGGAACACCGCGTCGTCGACGGGCTCGAACGTCCACGACGACGCAGTCGAGAAGTCGCAGGCCGTCGACGAACCGGGCACCCGGTCCGGCCATCCCAGGGCCAGGGCGATGGGCAGCTTCATCGACGGCGGTGAGGCCTTCGCCACCGTCGCCCCGTCGACGAAGGTCACCATCGAGTGCACGATCGACTGCGGGTGGACGGTGACGTCGATGTGGTCGTAGTCGACGCCGAACAGCAGGTGCGCCTCGATGACCTCGAGGGCCTTGTTGACCAGGGTCGCGGAGTTGAGCGTGATCATCGGGCCCATCGACCATGTGGGATGTCGGCCGGCCTGCTCGGGGGTGACGTCCTCGAGTTGCGCACGGGTCCATCCGCGGAACGGGCCACCCGACGCGGTGAGGACCAGTCGATCCACCTCGGCGGCCGTTCCCGCGCGCAGGCATTGCGCGATCGCGGAGTGCTCGGAGTCGACCGGGACGATCTGCCCGGGAGCGGCGGCGTCGAGGACGAGCGCCCCGCCGGCGACGAGTGATTCCTTGTTGGCCAGCGCGAGCCGGGCACCCGATCGGAGTGCGGCGAGGCTGGGCGCCAGGCCGATCGAGCCGACGACGGCATTGAGGACGACATCGACCCCGGTGTCCGCGGCGACGGCGTCGACCAGGTCGCACATCGCATCGGCTCCGCCGAGGACCCGGCCGCCGAGGCGATCGGCGAGCTCGTCCGCTCGCGCGGTGTCGGCGACGGCGATCCGCGAGGCCGGCACGCCGAACGCGGCGGCCTGATCGGCGAGCAGATCGGGATTCGCCCCACCGGCACCGAGACCGGCGACCTCGAAGCGATCCGGATGCTCGGCGATCACCTCGAGAGCCTGGACGCCGATGGAACCGGTGGAGCCGAGGATCAGCACGCGTGTGGGCACGCACCCATTCTGGACCATCCACGTCGACGAACCGCCGCCGCCGGTGACACCGGACCGTCCTGCGGGCGGGGGGTGCCGCTATGCTGCTCGGAGAACTACTACCGATCGTCAGACATCTGACGTCCGCGCTGTGAGGAGTGGCTGTGGCAAGCACCGATGTTGAGCACACTGTGGGGCACGGCGATGGAGGGCATGGCGAAGTCGAGGTCATCGACACCGGCTGGCGCCGCGAGCCCGCCGATGCCCCGTCCGCCCGGTTCGGCTGGCACGGAGCGGCGACCAAGACCTTCTACGGTGCGGCCATCTTCTTCGCGCTGTTCCTCCTCGCGATGATCATCGGCAACCACACCGGTCACATCGAGGACCTGTACCTCATCGCCTTCGCCGCGGGCACCCTGTTCTTCGCCGTGCGCGGATGGTGGATGAACCGCGGAAAGTGGTCCTGACCAGACACATCGATTCATCGACGACGAACGCCGAGCGGTGATCCGCTCGGCGTTCGTCGTATCTGCTTCTCAACTCGCCCCGGGTCGACGCCCCGGGGTCAGCGCTCTTCGGCCGCCAGCTGACCACACGCGGCGGCGATCTCCTGCCCGCGCGTGTCGCGGACGGTGCACGAGACCCCCTGTTCGCGGACCCGGCGGACGAATTCGCGTTCCACCGGTTTGGGACTGGCGTCCCATTCCGATCCCGGCGTCGGGTTCAGCGGGATGAGGTTCACGTGCACCAGCGACCCGAGGGCGCGGTGCAGCTTCTCCCCCAGCAGGTCGGCCCGCCACGGCTGATCGTTGACGTCGCGGATGAGGGCGTACTCGATGGAGACGCGCCGTCCGGTGGTGTCGGCGTAGTAGCGGGCCGCCTCGAGCACCTCGGCGACCGACCACCGGTTGTTGACCGGGACGAGGGTGTCGCGGAGTTCGTCGTCGGGCGTGTGGAGGGAGACCGCGAGCGTCACCGCGAGCCCCTCGTCGGCGAGACGGCGGATCGACGGCGCGAGACCGACGGTCGACACGGTCACCGAGCGGGCGGAGATCCCGAGGCCCTCCGGCGCCGGCGAGGTGATCTGCCGGACGGCGCTGACCACTCGCTTGTAGTTGGCCAGCGGCTCACCCATGCCCATGAACACGACGTTCGACAGGCGTCCGGGCTCGCCGAGTTCTCCGTCGCGCAGCGCGCGGGCCGCGGCCCTCACCTGATCGACGATCTCGGCGGTCGACAGGTTGCGGTCCAGTCCGCCCTGCCCGGTGGCACAGAACGGGCAGGCCATGCCGCAGCCCGCCTGGCTCGAGATGCACAGCGTGTTGCGATCGGTGTAGCGCATGAGGACGCTCTCGAGGAGTGTGCCGTCGTGCAGGCGCCAGAGCGTCTTGCGGGTGGAGTCGTCGTCGCAGGAGATGTGCCGGACCGGGGTGAGCAGCTGCGGGAAGAGCTTGTCCCGCACCGATTCGCGCGACGCCGACGGCAGATCCGTCATCTCGTCGACGTCACCGTTGAGGCGCGCGTAGTACTGGCGGGCCAGTTGATCGGCCCGGAACTTCGGCAGCCCCAGGTCGGCCAACACCGCGACGCGACCGGCGGGGTCGAGGTCGGCGAAGTGTGTCGGCGGCCGCCCACGCTTGGGCGCGTCGAACACAAGTGGCAATGAGGTCATTTCGCCATTGTCGCATGTCATGATGAAGTGATGACGACACCCGAGGACCGACGGCACACGGGTTCGGTACCGGCGTGGGGCGAACAGCCCGCCGGGTCACCGCCACCGGCGACCGGCCATGCGCACACCCCGGAGCAGCACGCCCCCGACCCCGACCCCGACCATCGCGACCGTCTCCGCCGCACGGTCGCCGATGTGGAACACACGCGGACGCGCGCCACCTGGTTCGGCGTGGTGATCGGCGCGATCATCCTGGTCCTGCTGCTCGTCTTCATCGTGCAGAACCTCCAGTCGCAGAACATCGACTTGCTGTTCTGGGAGGTCAATCTGCCCCTCGGGGTCAGCCTGCTGATCGCGGCCATCGCCGGTGCGCTGGTCGTCGCGCTCGTGGGCGGCCTGCGGATGCTCCAACTGCGACGCGCGCTGAAGAAGGCAGCCAAGTAACGTCCGGCGGCGCGCTGGCCCGCGCTCAGAGCAGCGCGGTCAGCACGACCCACACCACGAACGCCGACGGCAGCAGGCTGTCGAGCCGGTCCATGATGCCACCGTGGCCGGGCAGCAGCGTGCCCATGTCCTTGATCCCGAGATCGCGCTTCACCTGGGATTCGACGAGATCACCAAGGGTCGCGCAGACCACCAGGACCGGTCCCAGGATGATGCCGATCCACCAGTGGCTCTCGAGCAGGAACACCACGCAGCCGACGGCACCGACAGTGCCGACGACGAGCGAGCCCACCATGCCTTCCCAGGACTTCTTCGGACTGATCGCCGGCGCCATCGGGTGCTTGCCGAACATCACGCCCGCGGCATAGCCGCCGACGTCGGAGCACACCACGACGACCATCAGCGTGGCCACTCGGGCCGCCCCGTCGTCCTGCACCACCAGGTGGGCGCCGAACGACGCGAGCAGCGGCAACCACGCCAGCACGAACACCGTGACGGCAAGGTCGCGGAGATAGTTGACCGGCGCCTTGTCGATGCCCTGCCCGAGGAGCTTCCACACCATCGACACCAGGGCCGTCGCCACGAACGCGACGAGAGCTCCGGTCGGACCCCAGGGCCAGCTCGCCCAGATGATGGCCTGGCCGCCGATGAGCAGCGGCCAGAGAGCGACGTCGTAGCCGCCGGTGCGGAGACGTTTGATGACCTCCCAGGTGGCGACCGCGAACGCGACCGCCACGAGGCCGTACCAGACCTTCGGGACGAAGATCAGGATCGCGATGATGCTGATGCCGAGTGTGCCGCCGACCGCGATCGCGGCCGGCAGGTCGCGGCCGGCGCGCGACTTCTTCTCACCGCCCCGTTGCGGAACCTCGTTCACACCTCGAGCAATTCGTCTTCTTTGTGCTTGACCAAGTCGTCGATCTGGTGCACGTAGGTCGCCGTGGTCTTGTCCAGTTCCTTCTCGGCGCGTGAGACCTCGTCCTCGCCGGCCTCGCCGTCCTTCTGGATGCGCTTGAGCTCGTCGGCAGCCTTGCGCCGCACGTTGCGGATCGCCACCTTCGCGTCCTCACCCTTGCCCTTGGCCTGCTTGACCAGATCGCGGCGACGCTCCTCGGTGAGCTGCGGGACGGCGACCCGGATGATCGTGCCGTCGTTGGTCGGATTGACCCCGAGGTCGGAGTTGCGGATCGCGGTCTCGATGTCGCGCAATGTCGACGCCTCATACGGCTTGATCACGACGAGTCGCGGTTCGGGCGTGTTGATGCTCGCGACCTGGGTCACGGGGGTCATCGAGCCGTAGTACTCGATGTTGACCTTGTTGAACATGGCCGGGTTCGCCCGCCCGGTGCGGATGGAGCCCATGTCCTCCTTGGCGACGTTGACCGCCTTCTCCATCTTCTCCTCGGCGTCGAGCAACGCGTCGTCGATCATCTTCGTCCTTGTTCCGTTCGGTCGGTGTTCTCGTCGATCTCGGGGTCAGGCGCCGGTTCAGGTGCTGACCAGGGTGCCGATGCGGTCACCCGCGACCGCACGGGCGATATTGCCCTGCTGGAGCAAATTGAACACCAAGATCGGCATCTTGTTGTCCATACACAGGCTGAAGGCCGTCGCGTCGGCGACCTTGAGCTCCTTGTCGAGCACCTCGCGGTGAGTGATCTCGGTGAAGAGGGTGGCGTCGGGGTTGGTACGCGGGTCGGCGTCGTACACGCCGTCGACCGCCTTGGCCATCAGGACCACCTCGGCCTTGATCTCCAGCGCACGCTGGGCCGCGGTGGTGTCGGTGGAGAAGTACGGCATCCCCATGCCGGCGCCGAAGATGACGACGCGGCCCTTCTCCAGGTGCCGCTGGGCGCGCAGCGGGAGATACGGCTCGGCGACCTGCCCCATCGTGATGGCGGTCTGCACCCGGGTCGAGATCCCGCGCTTCTCCAGGAAGTCCTGCAGCGCAAGGCAATTCATGACCGTGCCGAGCATGCCCATGTAGTCCGAGCGGCTGCGGTCGAGCCCTCGTTGCTGGAGTTCGGCGCCGCGGAAGAAGTTGCCGCCGCCGATCACGACGGCGACCTGGACACCGGAATTGACGACGTCGGCGATCTGGTCGGCGACGGTACCCACGACGTCGGGGTCGAGCCCGACTTCGCCGCCACCGAACATCTCGCCGCCCAACTTCAGCAAGACCCTACGGAATCCATCCCGCCGGATGGGGTCGGACGCTTCACTCATCGGCTTCCTCACTCGTCGGTTCGGTGAACTATCGTACGTCGTCACCGGAACGGACCCGCGACACGCGTCGTGCGCGCCGCGCGAGGGTGCCCTGGGGATTCAGCCGCGCAGGGCCGCCTCGAACTGCGGCCAGGCACGATGCAGTTCGTCCTGCCAGTACGGCCACGCATGGGTACCGCCCTCGTAGAGGTGGAACGTCGCCGGCACACCGATGTCGCGCATCCGGCGCTGGAAGTTCTTCGTGCACTGCGCCGTGGCGGTTTCGATCACCGCCCCGACCGCGATCTGGTCGAACAGCTTGGAGCCGTTGCCCTCGATGCCGGGGCCGTCGAGGGTGTCGTACCGGCCCGGCATCCCGGATCCGTTCGAGACGTAGATCGACGTTCCCCGGAACGCCTCGGCGTGCAGGTACGGATCGTTCGCACGCCACGCGGGGTCATCAGGCGGTCCCCACATGTTCAGGGTGTTCGCACCGCCGCGGCCCTCGACGACCATCCGGACGACGGCCTGCCCAAGCGGATCGCTGGTCTGCGCGCAGCCACTGAACGAGCCGATCGCCTGATAGACCGACGGCGCATGCAGGGCCAGCTGGAACACCGACGTGCCCGCCATCGAGATCCCGGCGATCGCATTGCGTCCGGTGCCGTCGAAGCGCTCGTCGATCGTTGCCGGCAACTCCTCGGTGAGGAAGGTCGCCCACTTCTGCCGCCCCAGCACGGGGTCGGACCGCTGCCAGTCGGTGAAGTAGCTCGCCGCGCCGCCCATCGGGACGACGATGTTGACGTTCTCGTCGGCGAAGAAGGTCCGGATGTCGGTCCGGTCGAACCAACTGCTCCCACCTTCCCCGCCGGCCGCGCCGTTGAGGAGGTAGAGCGTCGGGGCGGACCCCTGTCCGCGGGCCGGCCACACCTTGACCGGGACCACCCGACGCATCGCCACCGACCGGACGGCGACCTCGATCTCACCCCCGCGCTGTACCGTCTCGCCGACGATGCGAGCGGGCGCGGGTGTCGCGGCGGCGGGCGCCGCCAGTCCGAGTGTCGCAGCGAGCAGCGCGATCACGAGGGTCGCGGTCCGCACCGTCGTGTGCAGGTTCCCCGGTCGGTCACCGTTGGCAGACCCGTCGTCCATACCCCTCGCCTTCATTCGGGTGCGACCGCCGTCACACGCGCAACCCCGGCAGTGTGCCCGACGCACCGCCCGATGTCCACATGGGTCAATCGTCCAGCACCGCAACGGCATTCGATGAGACAGAGAGACAGGGACTGATACAACGTCTCATCGCACCACGGTTGTCCCGTTTCCCCGGCCGTCGAGGTTACCGTGCGGTAGGGTGCGTCCCGGTCGGCCGCTCCACCGTCGGGGACACCTCGGACATCTCTGGTGCGTCGGTCGCCGGATCCACTTTCCCGCAGGCGAATCGAGGAGCACACATGATGAAGTTCGGCCTCATCGAGGAATGGGAGCCCCGTCCCGGTCACCTGACCAGCTGGGTGGCCTCCCTCGCTTCGGTGACGAATGCCGATCGGGCTCCTGTGCATCCCTCCCCACCGTCCCACCAGCAGGAGGAGTACCTGCGTGTGGCGTGGCGCAACGAGTCCGCGGGTTTCCGTTTCGCGCGGCTCTGCCTGATGGCGTTCGACGTCTCGGCCCCACTCGACGTGTCCGCCATGACGAGCGCGGTCAACGAGTTCGTGCGGCGCCACGACAGTTTCCGGTCGTGGTTCTCGATGGAGGACGACGGTTCGATCCTCCGCCATCTCGTGCCCCCGGAGGTCGTCGAACTCATCCCGGTCGTATACGGAGACCGCGACGCCCCGCAGCTGCGGACGCACGTGCAGGACGAGACCTCGGGGCCGTTCAACTGGGACTGCTTCACCTTCGGAGCCATCGAGTGGGAGGGCGGGTTCACCCTCTACGCCGCGGCCGACCATCTCAACACCGACGGGATCTCCCAGGCCATCACCTGCGTGGACCTGTTGACCCTCTACATGAATGCGGCCTTCGGCGGCGACGCCGAGCTGCCCCCGGTCGGCAGCTACCTCGACTACTGCGCGCGCGAACGCGCCGTGTCGCGTCAGTTGACACGTCGTTCACCGCACGTCCAGCGCTGGATCGACCTGGTGCAGGCCAACGGCGGACGACTACCCGGTTTCCCGTTGCCGCTCGGCACCGGCGCGCAGACCTACACGCGCAGCGCGATCGTGAACTCGACCCTGTTCGACGAGCCCACCGCCGCGCGCTTCGAGCAGATCTGTCGCGATCTGGGCGCCAACATGATTGCCGGGATCATGACGGCGGCCGCCCTCGTGTACGCCGAATTCACCGGTCGAAGTGAGTATTTCGGGATGACGCCGAAGAGCACGAGATCGGGCACCGCGGAGTTGAAGTCGGTGGGCTGGTTCACGAGCCTGATCCCCGTTCCTCTCACCGTCGACGACGACACCACGTTCCGCTCCCTGGTACCGGAGGCTGCGCGCAGCTACGAGTCCGGAAAAGAACTGACCGACATCTCGTTTCACCGGGTTCTCGAACTCGTGGAACCCGCCGACGAGATCGCGGTCCGGTCCGGCTGGGCGGTGCCGATGGTGTCCTACATCGACGTCCGCAAACTACCCGGTGTCGAGATCTTCGAAGCCGGGAACGGGTGCCTCTTCGGCAATCGTGGTAGCAGCGAAGAGGTGTACATGTGGGTCAATCGGTTCTCCGGCCAGACCTCGATCACGTTGCTGTACCCCGACACCGAGATCGCGCGCGAGTCCGTCACGCAGTATGTCGAACGATTCGTCGCGGTGATGTCCGCGGTCGCCGACCTGGGCGACTACCGACCCTCGCTGCCGGCCCTCGCACCGTGACCGCCGGCCCCGCGGCGGGCCGGGAGACGACGGGCACTCTGCGCGATCGTCCGGGGGCCTGGGCGGCTCTCGCGGGATGCCTGCTCGGGGTGTTCATGCAGATGCTGGACACCACCATCGTCAACATCGCTCTGCCCGATCTCGCCCGGGATCTCGGCGCGTCGACGTCGCAGCAACTCCTGGTGCTGACGGTGTACACCCTGTCGTTCGCGTGCACCCTGCTGACCGCAGCGACACTGGGGGCGCGTGTCGGACGCCGGCGGATGTTCGTGGTCGGGATGGTGGCCTTCACCGTGACGTCGGTGCTGTGCGGTGTGGCGACCGGTCCTGCTGAACTCATCGCCTGTCGCGGAATACAAGGCGTGAGTGCGGCGCTCATGTCCGCGCAGACCCTGGCTCTCATCGCGGCCCTGTTCGACAAGAGGCGTCACGGACTGGTCTTCGGCGTCTACGGGGCCGTCGCCGGTATCGCCGCCATCCTCGGTCCGGTGATCGGCGGCTTCCTCGTCGACGCCGACGTTCTCGGATGGGGCTGGCGCGCGATCTTCTTCGTCAACGTGCCGCTCGGCCTGCTCTCGTGCCTGCTCGCCCACCGCCGCCTACCCGACGCGCGCGAACCGTCGCCGGGACGCGTGGACGTCCCGGGCGTGGTGCTGTCGGCAACGGCGCTGTTCCTGCTGCTGTACCCGCTGGCCCTCGGACGCGAGTTGGGGTGGCCCCCGATCCTGTGGGGGATGATCGGGACGGCCGGAATCCTGTTGACGCTGTTCGCTGTTCACGAGGTGCGTGTCGACGCCCGCGGTGGCACTCCCCTGTTACGACCACGGCTGTTCGCCTCGCGCCGCTTCGCGGTCGGGCTTCTCCTGTCGCTCCTGTTCTTCAGTGTGTTCGCCGGGTTCTTCTTCACCGTGTCGATCTCGGCTCAGTTCGGACTCGGCTACTCGGCCTTCGGGACCGGGATGCTGGCCCTGCCCTTCGCGATCGGCGCCGCGGTCGGCTCACTCGCCTCACCACGCGTGGTCGCCCGCATCACCGCCCCGCACACCCTGATGGCCGGATCCGTCGCCGTCGGAGCCGGATTCGTCTGGCTCGCGATGATCATCGAACCGGCTGCGGAGACCCTGCCGGTGCTTGGCATCCTCGGTCCCCTCGTACTCGGCGGTCTGGGGACGGGTGTGTTCATCGCACCGCTGCAGGCCGTGATCCTGTCCGACACGACCGAAGCCACGGTGGGCACGGCAACCGGGACGATCCCCACTGTTCAGCAGATCGGCGCCTCGATCGGGCTGGCGGTCGTCACCCTCTTCTTCTTCGGTCAGGTGGCCGGCCGGACAAGCGAGACGGTTCCGGCGGTGAGAGCCGAACTCGTTGCGTCGCTGTCGGAGTCACCGGTTCGCCCGGTGCTGCACGGGGCGGTCGCCGATCGTTTCGCATCCTGCGCGAGCGATCAGCTGCGGTCCGCACATCCGGAGCGACCGGCGCCCGCCTGCGCGGGCGGACCGACGTCGCCGGCGGTCGCCGCGGTCGCCGCGCAGGCACGGCCCTGGACTCAGGATGCGGCGCGGTCTGTGACCGCTCGGACTTTCCTGGCCGCGCTGAGGACGACCTTGGTGATGCTGGGTCTCGTCGCCGTGGCGATCGGGGCACTCGCCGCCGCTCTGCGGACGCGACGGACCCCATGAACGCACATCGCCCCGTCTCCTCGACGGAGACGGGGCGATGTGGAACGCGTTCGATCAGGCCTGGCCGACCTCGAACCGGGTGAAGGCCTTGACGGTCACACCGGCGTCGTCGAGCAGGGCCTTGACGGACTTCTTCGAGTCCTGAACCGAGGCCTGGTCGAGCAGCACGACGTCCTTGTAGAAGCCGTTGACGCGACCTTCGACGATCTTGGGCAGGGCCTGCTCGGGCTTGCCCTCCTCCTTGGCCGTCTGCTCGGCGATACGACGCTCGTTCTCGACGACGTCCGCGGGGACCTCGTCGCGGGTGGCGTAGCGCGCCTTGAGCGCGGCCACCTGCATCGCTGCGCCGCGAGCGGCCTCCTCGGCGACCTCGCCCTCACCGGTGTAGGACACCAGCACGCCGACGCCCGGAGGCAGGTCCGACGCGCGCTTGTGCAGGTACACGGCAACGGGACCGTCGTAGTAGGCCACGCGCCGGAGCTCGAGCTTCTCGCCGATCTTGGCCGAGAGAGCCGCCACGGCCTCGTCCACGGTGCCGTCGCCGAGCGGAGCCTTCTTCAGCTCGTCGAGGTCGTTGGTCTTCGCCGCGGCCGCCGCGTTCACGATGTCGTCGGCGAGCTGCTGGAACTCACCGTTCTTCGCGACGAAGTCGGTCTCGGAGTTGATCTCGATGAGCGCGCCGCCCTTGGCCGCGACCAGGCCCTCGGCCGTGGAGCGCTCGGCGCGCTTGCCCACGTCCTTGGCGCCCTTGATACGCAGCTCATCTACGGCCTTGTCGAAATCGCCGTCGTTGTTGGCCAGCGCGTTCTTGCAGTCGAGCATTCCAGAGCCGGTGAGCTCACGGAGACGCTTCACATCAGCTGCGGTGTAGTTCGCCATCGTCGGCGAGCCTCCTTAGAGAAAGTGTTGGGACCGGACTGCGAGCAGTCGGGACTACTGAGCAGCCGGGGCGTCGGTCGCGGCGGCGTCGCCGGCCGGTGCCGCAGCCTGGGTCAGCAGTTCCTGCTCCCACTCTGCCAGCGGTTCGCCACTGCCGGCCTCGGGCTTGGCGTCGCCACTGGCGGCGCCGGCACGGGCCTGGACGCCCTCGGCCACGGCCGAGGCCACGACGCGGGTGAGCAGTGCTGCGCTGCGGATGGCGTCGTCGTTGCCCGGGATCGGGTAGTCGACGAGGTCGGGATCGCAGTTGGTGTCCAGGATCGCGATGACCGGGATGTTCAGCTTGCGCGCCTCGCCGACGGCGATGTGCTCCTTGTTGGTGTCGACGACCCACACGGCCGACGGAACCTTGGCCATGTCGCGGATACCGCCGAGGGTGCGCTCGAGCTTGTTCTTCTCACGCGTGAGCATGAGGATTTCCTTCTTGGTGCGTCCCTCGAAACCGCCGGTCTGCTCCATGGTCTCGAGCTCCTTCAGGCGCTGCAGGCGCTTGTGGACGGTCGAGAAGTTGGTGAGCATGCCACCGAGCCAGCGCTGGTTGACGTACGGCATGCCGACACGGGTCGCCTCCGCGGCGATCGATTCCTGTGCCTGCTTCTTGGTGCCGACGAAGAGGATGGTGCCGCCGTGGGCGACGGTCTCCTTGACGAACTCGTACGCCTTGTCGATGTAGGTCAGCGTCTGCTGCAAATCGATGATGTAGATGCCGTTGCGGTCGGTGAAGATGAATCGCTTCATCTTCGGGTTCCAACGGCGGGTCTGGTGCCCGAAGTGTGCGCCGCTGTCCAGCAGCTGCTTCATGGTCACGACAGCCATGATCGTCCTTTTCTCGCAGTTGTCGTCGGTACCGTCGGTACCGACCCTGGCGCCTGCGGCCGAGTGCCACCCGAGACGGCATGGGCCGTTCCGGGACTGCTCACTTGGCGTGTGTTTCTCGACTGTGCTGGTCAGGGCGTCGAAGCCCGGAGCGTCACAGACCTGAGTGCAGGCGCGCGAAGTCACCTCATCAACGAGCGATGAGGTGCGTGGGAGAGTTTACGCCGCGGCGGATGGAACACCAAAACGCCTTCGCCCACGTCGGAGACGGTTGTGGTCATGCAGTCGGAGACGGTTGTGGTGATGCAGTCGGAGACGGTTGTGGGCGGATCCCATCCGGCTTCCGCTGCGTCCAATCACCGTGCCATCCCGATCACTGCGTGTCCTCGCCGCGTTCCTGCCGACTGTCCTCTGCGTCGTCGGTCCGGGCCCGGCCGCCGCGTCCGTCGGTGTGTACGCGGCGCCGTTGTCGCCCCGGCCCACCGTGGTCACCGCTTACGACGAGCCCGAGAAGCGATGGCAGCCCGGCCACCGGGGCGTCGACCTCGCGGCCGGGCCCGGCCAGACCGTCCGCGCGGCGGGGGCCGGTCGCGTGCGCTTTGCGGGAACGGTCGCCGGCCGGCCGGTGGTCTCGGTGTCCCATCCGGACGGCGTGACCACGACGTACGAGCCGGTGGAGGCGAGTGTCGACGCGGGTGATCACGTCTCGCGGGGTGAGGTCATCGGGACCGTGATGACCGGTCATCCGGGATGCCCGGTGCCCGCCTGCCTGCACTGGGGCGCCCGACGCGGTAGCGGACGTGCGGCGGACTACCTGGACCCGCTGGGCCTGCTCGGGGCCGTGCGCGTCCGGCTCAAACCGGTCGACTGACGGCGGTCACGCCCGCGGGTGCGCCTGTCGATGGACGGCCCGCAGACGTTCGACGCTCACATGCGTGTAGATCTGCGTCGTGGCGAGCGACGAGTGTCCGAGCAGTTCCTGGACGACACGCAGGTCGGCACCACCCTCGAGCAGATGAGTGGCGGCGCTGTGCCGGAGTCCGTGTGGCCCGGTCGCCGGGCCTCCGCTCGCCTCGACCGCGCGTGACACGACCGAGCGCGCCATCCGCTGGTCGAGCCGTCCGCCGCGGGCACCGAGCAGGAGGGCCGGCCCGGACGCGTCGGTCACCAGGGCCGGACGTCCGGAACGCAGCCAGGCGTCGATCGCGCGGGCGGCGGGCTCCCCGTAGGGGACCGACCGTTCCTTGTCGCCTTTGCCGATCACCCGCACCACCCGTCGCCCGGCGTCGACGTCGCCGACGTCCAGCCCGCACAACTCCCCCACTCGAACTCCGCTGGCGTACAACAACTCCAGGATGACCCGGTCCCGCAGGGCGATCGGGTCGTCGGGGGCACGATCCACTTCGGTGGCCGCGATCGCCGCCTCCGCCTGGGCGGGGGCCAGTACGGCGGGCAGGGTCCGATGTGCCTTGGGCGCCTTCAACCGCTGTGACGGGTCGGCCGCCAGGTAGCCCTCGCGGACCGCCCACGCGCAGAACGTCTTCGCCGCGGAGACCTGCCGGGCCACGGTCGTGCGCGCGGCGCCGCGCCGGGTCAGTTCCGCGAGCCAGGCCCGCAGCAGCGGGAGATCGATGTCGGCTACCGCGATTCCGCGGGCACCGGCGAACGAGACGAGGGCGCGAGCCCCACCGACATAGGCGCGGATCGTGTGCTCGCTGCGCCCTTTCTCCAGGCGCAGGTGGTCGGCGAAGTCGTCGAGCATGGTCACGACCTCACCGCGTCGGGCACCCGAGTGCAACCGCACACGCGGCGTCGTGGCCGAATCGGTGCCTGTCCGGCCGGTGGGCTCAGCCCTGGGCGCCGACGGCCTCCTCCTCGGCCCGCAGGTCGGCCTTCCACTGTCGGAAGCCCTCCTCGGTCCGGCCGCGCCGCCAGTACCCGGAGATCGAGGCGTTGGCCGCACTCACGCCGCGTTCCTTGCGGATGTAGGCCCGCAGGTTGTGCATGACCGCTTGCGCCTCGCCGTGGATGAACACGTGCGGTTCGCCCTCGAGCCATTCCGTCGCGCGCACGGCCGCGATGAGCGGGGCGTTGTCACCGGCGAGCGAATCGTCGACGTCCGCCGCGGGTCCGCCGCGGTGCACCCACGAGACCTGTGCCCCGGCGGGTGCGTCCAGGTCGAGTTCGTCGTCGGGGCCGGCGACCTCGATGAAGACCTTGGCGACGGCGTCGGCGGGAAGGGCTTCGAGTGCGGCGGCCACCGCGGGGAGACCCGCCTCGTCGCACGCCATGAGATGCCAGGGGGCATCGGATCGCGGACGGTAGCCACTACCCGGCCCGATGAAACGGATCGTCTCGCCCGGCTCCACCGAGGCCGCCCAGGGGCCGGCGATGCCCTCGGTGCCGTGCACGACGAAGTCGACGACGAGCTCGCGGGCCTCCGCGTCGACCCGGCGCACCGTGTAGGTACGCAAGACGGGTTGCCGCTCGGGCGCCTCGTTCGTACGGATCTCCTGGAGATCGAACGGTTCGGGATAGCTGACACCCGGCGGTGCGAAGACGAACTTCACATACATGTCGGTGTCGGGTTCCCCGGACTTGCCCAGAGCCGGTCGGAAGTCGTCGAACCCCTCCCCGCCCAGGTAAAGGCGTACGAAATGCGGGCTGATCCGCTCTCTTCGCAGCACCGTCATCGTGTTCACGCGTTTCGCCATCGAACCTCCCTTTCGGGTCAACCCTACGCCTACGAGATTAGGCCACCCTTAGCTTTAGAGCGGCGAACCACCCATCCGCGGTTGTAAGGTTTTCTATCGATCAAGCGATGTGAATTTGAGACTTTGTCATTCCTAAAGTCAGACGTCGCGAGACCCGACCAGAGGTGACTCCATGCCGGATCAGCCCGTGGACCAGTCCACCCCGCGCCGCGGCTCGCGGCTCAGTGTGGAGGACTGGCTGGAGGCCGCGACCCAGATCCTGGTCGACGACGGGATCGACGCCCTCAAGATCTCGCGCCTCAGTGCGCGCCTCGGTGTGACCAAGGGCAGCTTCTACTGGCACTTCACCGACATCGGGGCACTGAAGACCGCGCTCGCCGAACACTGCCGACGGGCACAGTCGGCGGCGGCCGACCGGATCGAGGCACTGGAAGCCCTACCACCGGTCGAACGGGTCGAGGGGATGGCGCGCCTGCTGTCGGACCCTCGCCGCTGGGCGATGGAGTCCGCCCTGCGCCGCTGGGCCCAGACGGACGAGTCGATCGCGAACTCCGTCGATGCACTCGACTGCCGGATCTTCTCGATCGCGATCTCGGCCATGCGCGAACTCGGGTTCTCGGAGGCCGAGGCGCACGCACGCGCGACGACGCTCCTGTACGCGGGAATCGGTTATGTCCACGCTCATGGCCGTCTGAACGAGGCGACGGTCGAGGATCTGCATGTCATCATCGACGTCCTCACCCGCCGCTGAGGTCACGCCAGCCGCCATCGTCCGTCCACGTTCTGCGCGTACCCCTTGATGTCGAGGTGCGCGAGCGCCGCGCGGACGGTTCCGATGTCGAGGCCGGCGGCGAACGCGATCTCGTCGATCCCCACTCCACCCCGGCCGGGAATGGCGTCGTGGACCCGTAGTTGCTCGGCGTCGAGCGCGTCGGTCGGTTTCGCGCGGCCGCGGCCGATGTCGCCCCCACCGTCGGGTCGTACCAGGTTGATCACCGACGCGACGTCGGACACCAGTACGGCGAGCTCGTCGGCGATCATCCGGTGACATCCGACCGAGGTCGCCGAGGTGACGGGACCTGGAACGGCTCCCAGCGGCCGGCCGAGCTTGCGCGCCCAGGCGGCGGTGTTCGCCGCGCCGGACCGTCGCCCTGCCTCGACCACGACGGTCGCGCCGCTCATCGCGGCGACCAATCGGTTCCGGGTGAGGAACCGATGTTTCGCCGCTGTCGTCCCGGGCGGGTACTCGCTGATCACCGCGCCCGTGCGCGCGATCGCGGTCAGCAGCGACGAGTGTGACGCCGGGTAGTCGCGGTCGATCCCACACGCCATCACCGCCGCGGTCACCCCGCCCGCCGCGACGACCGCGCGGTGAGCGGCGCCGTCGATGCCGAACGCCCCGCCGGACAGCACTGCGAAACCCTGGGCCGACAACCCCGACGCGAGCGTCTGCGTGACGTGTTCGCCATACGACGACGCGGCACGGGACCCGATCAACGCGATCGACGCAGCGGCGAGGTCGTCGAGCCGGGCCGGACCGCGCACCCACAGGGCGAGCGGTTCGCCTCCGCGCGCGGCCGTGTCGGCCTGCCCCAGCGCCAGCAACGACCAGGCCGGCCACTCCGGATCGGCACGGGTCACCAGGCGCGCACCGACCCGCTCGGCGGCGTCCAGATCGTCGACCGCACAGTCTGATTCACTCCGAGCCGCGGTGGCGGCAAGCACCGTCTCGTGGCCGCCGGGCACGGTGCGCCGACGGATCGCCGCGGCCGCCTCGACCGGACCGATGTCGTCGACGAGCGCGATGACCGCGGCGCACGGCGGTTCGGCGACCCGCGCCAGATAGGCCCAGGCGATGGATTCCGGCGACCGGGGTTCCGACGAATGGGCGGAGATCACCAGGTCGCTCCTCGGTCTCGGTACAGAAGTGACTGTGCGACATCGTCTTCGACGGGACGCCCGGACCCGCTCAGATCGCTGAGGGTCCATGCCAGCCGCAGAGCGCGATCGGCACCGCGGGCCGTCACGCGGCCGTCTCGGAGGAACAGTTCGATGGGCCGCAGCACGTCGGGCGGCAGCCGGAACCGCTGCCGCAGCGCGGACCCGGGAACCTCGGCATTGGTGCGCCACCCGAATTCCGACCACCGCTCGATCGCAGTGGCACGCGCCGCGGTGACGCGGGCCCGGACGTCGGCACTCGACTCCCCGGCACCGCTCATCAGCGCGGTGTTGCCCGGTGGGTCCATCCGCACGCGGATGTCCACGCGGTCCAGCAGCGGTCCGGACAACTTGCCCAGATAGCGCCGCCGCACGACGGCCGTGCAGACGCAGTCGACGTCGTGGGCGGGCGCGCACGGACACGGGTTCGCCGCGAGGATCAGCTGAAAGCGCGCGGGATAGACCGCCATGCCGTCACGCCGGGGCACCCGGACCTCGCCGTCCTCGAGGGGTTCCCGCAGGGATTCGAGCGACTTGACACTCATCTCGGCGCACTCGTCGAGGAACAGCACTCCTCGATGCGCCTTGGACGCCGCGCCCGGCCGGGCGAATCCGGTACCGCCACCGAGCAGGGCTGTGATCGATGAGCTGTGGTGCGGGGCGACGAACGGCGGTTCGGTGATCAGCGGACGTCCGGGCGACAACTCCCCCACCAGGGAATGGATCGCCGTCACCTCCAACGAGTCCTCCAGACCCAGCGACGGCAGAATGCCCGGCAGCCGCCGCGCGAGCATCGTCTTGCCGATCCCCGGCGATCCGGTCATCAGAACGTGATGCGCTCCCGCGGCGGCGATCTCCAGCGCGTGCCGGGCCTCGTGCTGCCCGACCACGTCGGCCATGTCGGGAACCGGCGGCGCCTGCGTCGCCGCCGCCGCATGCACCGTGTCGAGCACGTGGTCACCCGCCAGCCACTGCGTCACCTCTTTCAGACTGCTCGCTCCACCGACGTCCATCCCCTCGACGAGCGCCGCCTCGGCGACGGTCTCGATCGGCACCACCGCCCGTCGATACCCCTCCTGCCGCGCCGCAATCACCGCCGGCAACACCCCGCGGATCGGCCGCACGGTGCCATCCAGACCGAGCTCGCCCAGAAAAACCGTCGACGACAACTTCTCCGCCGACACCTGTTGCGTGGCAGCCAGAATGGACACGGCCATCGACAGATCGAATCCCGGACCGATCTTCGGCATGTCCGCCGGCGACAACGCCACCGTCACCTTCAACTCGGGAAAACTGAACCCGGAGTTCTTGATCGCAGCCCGCACCCGATCCCGCGCCTCCCGAACCGACGAATCCGGATTACCCGTCACCGCGAACCCCGGCAGACCCGAACTCACACTCGCCTGCACGTCGACGACCTGCGCGACAAAGGCATTGAGCCCCACCGCCTGTGTTTGCCCCAACATGGGCACAGTCTCGCCGGGAACACGCGTGGCGCGCGGCGCCGAACCACTCACACAGCCGATCTGTGGATGACCTCGCGGTTGTGCATGTCCTATACGAGCGCAGGTCGGCTCGTAACGTCAGTCGCGCCAAGCTACGTATCGGCGACCTTCCGATCTCCCACGAACACTTTCAACGTCCTCCCGTCGTCCTGGTAGCTCAACTCCGCCGACACGTCGTACTTCACGTAGGCGCGACCCTCACCACCGGTGGTGTGATCGATGACCTCGAAACGGGTGACAGTGCTCGAAGAGAGCGCAGATCGCGAGTCCTTCGGCGTAGCCGAGAGCCATTCCCTGAACTGGTCGGCTTCCTCCCACGCCACACAGACACCGCAACGCGATGACCTGTTTTCAGTCTCGAGCTCCGGGAAATCGTCCAGGTCGGTGGTTTCGCAGCGCTCGCCCCACATGTCGGTGACGTACTGCTCGAACAATGAAAGCGCGTGTGCGCTGTGTGCGTCCATCTGTCCCCCCTGACGACCAAGAGATTCAGAGTCCTCCCAGAGGCAAGGGTTGTCCAGTGATTTGCCATCGCCCATTCCGGCCACGCGTCGATCGACTCAGACCCAACAGCCCCACACCCGTGAGCGCCGTCGCTACGTGCATGAGGGACCCACTCCGTCCATGGAGGGCCCCGGACTACGCTCGACAACCGATGGACGACGGAACATTCGACGATGCGTTCGTCGGCGATCTCGACCGATTACTCCGATGGCGTCGCGACGTCCGTCGCTTCCGCCGCGAACCACTTGAACCCCACGTGCTACCCGAGATCCTCGACGCTGCCGAACTGGCTCCGTCCGTGGGCAACAGCCAGCCGTGGCGCTGGGTCGAGGTGCGTTCCGCCGCAGCCCGGCAAACGGTGCGCGACAGCTTCACTCGCTGCAATGCCGACGCGCTGGACGGTTATACGGGCGAACAAGCACGGCTGTATTCGTCGCTCAAGCTCGCCGGTCTCGACGACGCTCCCGTCCACCTCGCCGTGTTCTGCGAGCCCGGTGTCGAGCAGGGCCGGGGACTCGGCCGACAGACAGTGCCCGAGACGCTGGAGTATTCGGTCGTCACCGCGATCTCCACACTCTGGCTGGCTGCGCGGGCCCGAGGCGTCGGGGTGGGGTGGGTGTCCATCATCGAACCCGAGGAGGTTTCCGAGGCACTTGCCGTACCGCCGGCCTGGAAGCTGGTCGCCTACCTGTGTATCGGCTACCCCGCGCACGACTCTGAGACACCGGAACTCGAACGTGTCGGCTGGCAGTCACGGACGTCCGCCGGGGAACGCTTCTTCGTGCGCTGACACCAGATCGTGACCCCGCGGACCGCGCGATCCGCATGTAACTCCAGTAACAATAGTCACGTCAATAACTTCTGTCGCAAGAGTAACTGGAGGACGCGCGTGTCGAGCCGTCTCACCACGAGTGTCCGACTGGCCCTCGCCGGGGTCATCGCCTTCAGCGGCACCGCGGTCGCGCTGACGACCGGTGCCGGCGTCGCGCACGCCGCGCCGTGCGGCAACGCGAGCACAGGCTCGAGCTTCCTGGGCTTCGGGTCCAGCGGTTCCAGCGGCTCGAGTGGCTCCAGCGGGTCGGAGGGCTCGTCGGGCAGCTCGAGCATCCCGAACCCGGGACCGCAGCGGCCGTTGATCCCCTATGTCGGTTCCAAATCCCGCACCGTCGGGTGGGTGACGGGACCGCTCAGCGCCAACCGCACATTCAGCCGGTTCGGTATCGGCGGCACCGATCTCGGCGTCTCCTGGGACAACGGCCGCGGCCAGACGCTGATGGCTTTCGGAGACACCTTCGGCAACTGCAACGCGCCGGGACAGCAGTGGCGGCACAACGTGCTGCTCCGCACCGACGACGACAACCTCGCCAACGGACTCTCCGTCCCGGCCGGTCGCGAAGGCGACGTGACGTCGGGTTCGGTGATCGCGCCCGGTCAACCGAACTACGCGCAGGAACTGATCCCGTCGCTCGGCATCTCCAATGTCGAGGTCACCACGATCCCGACGGCGGCCATCTCTCTCCCGCACGGCGACGGCTTCCGCCAGTACATCAACTACATGTCGGTGCGCTCGTGGGGTTCGCCGGGCAACTGGGTCACCAACTTCTCGGCGATCGCCCATTCCGACGACAACGGCCAGACCTGGGTCACCGATCAGGACACGATCCTCATCAATGCTCCGGTCTCGCTCCGACTGCCCGGCGAGTTCCGGCCGATCGAGTTCAACAACGGCAAGTTCCAGCAGAACGCGTACGTCCGCGGCCGGCCCGGGACACCCGAAGCCGAGTACGTCTACCAGTTCGGCACCCCGAACGGACGATTCGGCGCCGCCTTCCTCGCGCGGTTCAAACCCACGGACATCCTCGACCTCGACGCGTACGAGTACTGGGCCGGGAAGAGTCGCGGCTGGGTGGACGACATCGCCGCGATCCCCGACGACGGCTCGGCGGTCGTCGTCCGACAACCGGTCACCGAACTATCGGTCGCCTGGAGCCCGTACCTCGAGAAGTACGTCATGCTCTATGGCGACAACGACATCACGCTGCGCACCGCCGATCATCCCGAAGGTCCGTGGAGTGCACCGAAGACCATCGTGCCCCGAGGTACGCTCGTCGTCTACGGACCGATGATGCTTCCCAACTCCCCCGCGCTGCAGGGGGATTCGAAGGAGCTCTACTTCAACGCGTCGCGGTGGAGCGACTACAACGTGATGCTGATCCGGACCGATCTGAGCAAGCTCTGACACCCGGGCTCACACGTGCACACCCTGGTGATGCCGCACCTGCGCGCGAGCCAGATCGTCGGGAGCGGCCTGGTCGAGGCGCACGCTGACGACGTCGAACCGGATCTGCGACCATCGCCGGTCCTGCGCCGCCAGCCACATCCCGGCGAGTCGGCGCATCCGGGCGAGCTTCGTCGGCGTGACCGCCATGACCGGATCGTCGTACGTGCGGCTCGCGCGGGTCTTGACCTCGACGATCACCAGGACCGACCCGTCCGCGGCCACCAGATCCAGTTCGCCATAGCGGGTACGCCAATTGCGCTCCAGGACAGTCCAGCCCAGCGATATCGCGTAATCCGCGGCCACGTCCTCACCGAGCCGGCCGATATGACCGCGGCGATCGGGGCGAGGATGGTCGCGCGCTTGTGCACTCATGCCGATCAGATTCGCGCAGAACCGATTTCGTCGACCGCCCGAAAGCGAGCAACGCCCTGATCTGTGCACGATCAGGGCGTTGTCAACAGATTGCGCGTGGTCAGGGCTCGTCGGGCAGGCGGAGTTCCGACTTCTCGAGTTCCTCGATGTTCACGTCCTTGAACGTGATCACGCGAACCTGCTTGACGAACCGCGCCGGGCGGTACATGTCCCACACCCAGGCATCGCTCATGCGGAGTTCGAAGTAGACCTCGCCGTCGGTGTTGCGCGGGATCATCTCGACCGCGTTGGCGAGGTAGAAGCGCCGCTCCGTCTCCACCACGTAGGTGAACTGCCCGACGATGTCCTTGTACTCGCGGTACAGAGAGAGTTCCATCTCGGTTTCGTACTTCTCGAGATCCTCAGCACTCATCCTGTCAGCCTATCCCTGTTGTCGTTTGCGCTGGTGACCACACGTGCCGCGACATTACGGTACGACATGCGGTGTTGTGGTGAGGGGCCGGCGGCGTCGATGCGCGACATGTGCAACGCCGTGCTGTAGCCCTTGTGGATGGCGAAGTCGTACCCGGGCAGGTCGTCGTCCATGGCGACCATGATGCGGTCTCGGGTGACCTTGGCGATGATGCTGGCGGCGGCGATGCACGCGGCCGCCCCGTCTCCCCCGATCACGGGCAGGGACGGCGCCGTCAGTCCCGGCACCGCGAAACCGTCGGACAGCACGTACCCCGGTTTCACGTCGAGGGCGGCCACCGCCCGGCGCATGCCCTCGATGTTCGCGACGTGGATGCCGATGCGATCGATCTCGGCGGCTTCGATGATCACCGCACTCCAGCTCTGCGCGTAGCGCGTCACCGAGCGGTACAGCTCCTCGCGGGTGCGCTCGGTCAATCGTTTGGAGTCATCGAGGTCGGCGAGGGAGACGAGCTGCGTCGGCTTCAAGACGCAGGCCGCCACGACCAGCGGGCCCGCGCACGCTCCGCGGCCGGCTTCGTCGACCCCCGCCACGGGCCCCAGACCCTGCCGGTGCAAGGCGAATTCGAACGTCCGCAGGCCCGCGGCACGGCGGACGGGTGAGCGGGGTGGCCATCGAGTCGTCACAGCTGTCTCACCCCTGCTGCGGATTGAACGAACCGACACCACCGATCCGCGAGAAGGGGTAGATGATGAACCGGACCTTGCCGCGGATATCGCTGACCGGGACGGTGCCCTGGTACTGGTCCTCGACGTGGTAGCGCGAGTCCTGCGAGTTCAGTCGATTGTCACCCATGACCCACACGTTGCCCTCGGGCACGGTGATCGGACCGAAGTCCGGCCCGAGACACGGAGGTACCTGGTCACCCGGCCCGGCGACACCGGGCCCGAACGACGCGACCGTCTCCTCCTGGAGCTTCATGTCGATGTAGGGCTCGCGCAGCGGGCGACCGTTGACCTTCACACCGACGCCCTCGTCGTTGCGACATTCCACCGTCTGACCGCCGGTCGCGATGACCCGCTTCACGAGGTTGTTCTCGTCCGGCGGCGCGAACCCGAACCACGACAGCGCATCCTGCGCCTTGTGCATCACCGGGTTCGTCGATCGGGGCGACACCCAGGCGCCGTTCCACGATTCCGACGGGCCCTTGAAGACGACGACGTCGCCGGGTTGCGGATCACCGAACCGGTACGTGAGCTTGTCGATCACGATGCGGTCGTTGGTGCAGCCGTCGCAGCCGATGAGGGTGGACTCCATCGACTCCGACGGGATGACGTACTGCCGACCGATGAAGGTCTGCAGCACCCACGTGAGGAGAAGGACGCACCCCACGATGATGACGACTTCGCGCAGGAGCGAACCCGAGCCGGACTTGCGCTTGCCGCGCTCGTCGGCATCGGGTTCGGCCGGGTCGGTCTTCAACCTCCACGGACGCTTGGCGTCGTCGGCGCGGTCGTCGTCGGGGGCATCGTGGGGTCGCTGTGTGTCGGCCACCTCGTCAGGTTAGACGCGTCAGCGCTTTTCCTTGATCTTGGCTGCCTTGCCGCGCAGATCGCGCAGGTAGTAGAGCTTGGCGCGACGGACGTCACCGCGGGTGAGGACGTCGATCTTGGCGATGTTCGGGCTGTGCACCGGGAAGGTGCGCTCGACGCCGACGCCGAAGGACACCTTGCGGACGGTGAAGGTCTCACGCACGCCGCCGCCCTGACGACGGATGACGACGCCCTTGAACACCTGCACGCGCTCCTTGCTGCCCTCGATGACCTTGACGTGGACGTCGAGGGTGTCACCGGGGCCGAAGTCCGGCACGTCGTCGCGGAGGGACTGCTTGTCGAGGAAGTCGAGCGTGTTCATGTGTCGTGGTCCTTGTCTGGCGGAGAACGTTGAGCAGAGGAACCTGGCGGCCCGTGGGCTCGACCGGTTCGTGCTCCGAGTCGTTGGCGTCGCAGCCGGCGGTCTCGGAGAGACAGCCCCGGACACGGGGCATCGTCGGCAGGCAACCCGACTATTGTGCCAGAGACACCCCGGGCCGACGAAATCGCGGAGCCGCTACATTCGTGGCGCCACGATCACGACGTCGTCGGCCTGCAATGCCGAGATGGTGGCGGGCTCCATCGGCGTCGCCGCGGCGATCGCTCTCGGCGTCACACCGGCATGCACCATGTGGTCGAGGATCGCGAGTTCGGGCGCCCGGCCGTTGGCGGTGAGTGCCTCGTCGTCGGCGAGTTCCACCCCCGCCCGCTGATAGGGCTGCGGGTCGTTGGTCCCGACGACGACCACCCGGGCTCCCCGCGGACCGGTCCCGACACCCACTGCGGTCCGGAACCAACCGGCGATCGATGCCGGAACCGTGGTCTGGAGTCGCTCGGCTCGCCCCCGCAACCAGGTCAGGTCGTTCGCGCCGATCCCGTCGCGGTCGGCGCGAGCCCGCGCGCCGGCCAGACCCCCGAGACCGGCGGCCATCGCACCCGCCGCACCCAGTGCCCCGAGCGGCATCATCGGCATCATCCCGCTCGTCGCCGCGGGTGCAGCGGCGCTCTGCCCGGCCTCACCCGACCGTTCGGTGTGATCGTCCCCCGCCGCGGTGAGGGCCATCCGGCCGGTGCTCGCGGCCTCGACCCGCCACGTGTCGTCACCGATCGCGGCGTTCACCTCGCCACGCCGGATATCGCGGTCGGCGATCAGTGCGACCACCGACATCTGCTGCTGCGTGTCGATCACCGTCCGGGCATACGCGTCCAGCGACGTCCCGAGCGCGCGCAGCCGTTCCGCCGCTCCGGGCAGATCGGCACCGGCGATCTGTCCGAGCCCGTCGACGACGGCATCGTGGAACCCGCCCGCGGTCGAGTCCCCCGTCGCGTACGAGTCGGTCACCGACGCCACCGCCTCGGCGAGGCCGGCCACCCTCTCGGCGAGTGCCCGCACGCGCTGGGCCGAGTCGCTCAGTGCCGCCGCGTCGGCGGTCGGCCACACCCCCGGGGCCAGTTCCTCGGCGATCCGCTCGGCCTCGCCACGCGCCGTCATGCGTCGGCCCGGCCGATACGCGCCGAGGCCTCGGCATCTCGGTCGAGGAGGTCGTCGATGCCGGCGACGAGGGCGCGGCGGTGTTGTCCGAGACGGTTCTCGACGTCGTGCAGACGATCCGTCGACGCCGCGGCCGCCGGCGAGAACCCCACTCGGAACGCACCCACCGATTTCCCGGTGCCTACTGCCATGTCGACGTCGATGAGCAGGGCGGCGAGCTCGGTCTGTATCGCCGTGAGTTCCGCCGCCGCTGCCTGCAGTCGCGTCGCCACGACGGCGGCGGCACCGGGGTCGGCGGCGACCCGGGGACCGGCGTGGGCCGCCGGCGAGAGGTCAGGGTCGGTCATCGGCGACCACACTGTCGAGGCGGGCGTCGGCGTAGTCGATCGGCAGATCCGGTGCGCCGGAGAGGATGTCGGCGGATCTGGTGCGCAGCGCGGTGTCCGCCTCGGCGATCAGCGTGGTCAGCAGGGCGGACAGTTGATCCGCGCGGTATCGACGCATTGCGGAGGGTTCGATCGTGATGTCCACCGCACGGCCGCGCGCGTCGACCGTCACCGCGACGAGCCGGTCGTGACTGGTCGCCCGGGAGGTCAGCTGCGACAACGACTTCCGGACCCGTTCGAGTTCGGTGCGCTGCCTGTCGAGTTCCTCGACCATGGCCGAATACCCCTGCATCGTCTGCTGGACCCCCGTCCGAGTCGAACCTCTGCCGAATCCTAGTCGGTATCGCCCGGATGGTCCGCGGAGGAGTCCACAGGGTCCGGGAGGAGATCAGGCCGGCGCGCGCGCGTCCGTTCGAGGGCCTGTTCGGTACGCCAGCGTGCCACCTTCGCGTGGTCGCCGCTGAGGAGTACGGGCGGGACGTCCAGACCGCGCCAGGACACCGGCCGCGTGTAACTCGGACCTTCGAGCAGCCCGTCGGAGAACGAATCCTCTTGATGCGAGCGGGGATTGCCGAGTACGCCGTCGAGCAGCCGGACGGTCGCCTCGATCATGGCCATGACCGCGACCTCTCCCCCGATGAGGACGAAGTCGCCGAGGGAGACCTCTTCGACGCGCACCCGTCGGGCCGCGTCGTCGAAGACACGCTGGTCGATACCCTCATACCGGCCGCAGGCGAACACCAGATGCTGCTCGGTGCTCCAGCGACGCGCGGTCTCCTGGGTGAACGGCACACCGGCAGGGGTCGGCACGATCAGCAGCGCGTCGTCGGGGCACACCTCGTCCAGGCACGGCCCCCAGACGTCGGGTTTCATCACCATGCCGGGCCCGCCGCCGTACGGCGAGTCGTCCACGCTGCGATGGACGTCGTGCGTCCAGTTGCGTAGGTCGTGGACCGCCACGGTGATCCGTCCGGCGTCGATCGCCTTGCCCAGCAAGGCAACTCGGAGCGGATCGAGGTACTCGGGGAAGATCGACACGACGTCGAGGCGCATCACGGCGCCTCGTCGAGCGAATCCGGATCCAGCAGCCCCTCCGGGGGGTCGATCACGATCAGCTCGCGACCGACACTCGGCACGATCTCGCGCACGAACGGCACGAGCACCTCACGGTCGTCGGTGGTGCGTACCGACAGCAACTCGCCGCCGGGCAGATGCAGGACCGATTCGACGACGCCGACCGCGGAGCCGTCGGTGAGCTGCACGGGCACGCCCTCGAGTTCGTGGTCGTAGAATTCGTCCGGGTCGTCGGAGGGCTCCACCTGCGAACTGTCGATGAGGAACAGGGTGCCGCGCAGGGCGTCGGCGGAATCCCGGTCCGCGATGCCGGCCAGGGACACCAACAGCCGCCCGGAATGATCCCGGGCGGCTGTGACGGTGAAATCCCGTTCCCCGGCACCGCGCGGCAGACGGCCACGCAGCACCGAGTTCGGGGCGAAACGCATCTCGGGCTCGTCGGTGCGGACGTCCACGACGACCTCACCACGGATTCCGTGTGACTTGACCACACGGCCTACGACGAGATCCACGATGCGCTCGGTGTTCGGGTTCTCGGTCAGCGGTCGGTGTCGACGATGTCGACACGCATCCCGCGGCCGCCGATCCCGGAGACCAGGGTGCGCAGCGCGGTGGCGGTACGACCGTTGCGACCGATCACCTTGCCGAGGTCGTCGGGGTTCACGTGGACCTCGACGAGCCGGCCGCGACGGCCGGTGACGAGGTCGACCCGGACGTCATCGGGGTTGGAGACGATTCCGCGGACCAGGTGCTCGACCGCGTCGGCGACGACTGCGCTCACGCGTCACCCTCGGCGGCGGGAGCCTCGGCAGCCTCGTCGTCCTTCTTGGCGGCCTTCTTCTTGGGGGTGGTCGCGGCGGCGACCGGCTCGTTGTCGGCGGCGGCGAGCGCGGCGTTGAACAGGTCGAGCTTCGACGGCTTGGGCTCGGCGGTCTTCAGGGTGCCCTCGGCGCCCGGCAGGCCCTTGAACTTCTGCCAGTCACCGGTCACCTTGAGGATCGCGGCCACGGGCTCGGTCGGCTGCGCACCGACTCCCAGCCAGTACTGCGCGCGCTCGGAGTCGACCTCGATCAGCGAGGGCTCTTCCTTGGGGTGGTACTTGCCGATGGTCTCGATGACCCGGCCGTTGCGGCGGGTGCGGGCGTCGGCGACAACGATGCGGTACTGCGGGTTGCGGATCTTGCCGAGCCGCGTGAGCTTGATCTTGACAGCCATGTCTACTTCTCTTTCGTGTGGTCACTGCGCAATTCAGCAATCCGCCCGGAGTGGCGGACCCGGTTTTGCGTCTGTAGTGGTGTGACCGTCGGGCGGCCGTGACCGGATCCGACGAACCAGCGAATCATTGTGCCAGACCGGGCGGTGAGTACCGAATCCGGTGATCGGCCTGCACAGGGAACAGCCGATGGACCGGCATGTGGTCACCCACCCCGCGAGGACGACCACATGCCGAACGTCACTTCCGTCACTCTGTCGGTGTCGGCTCATCCGCGTCCTGATGCGCGACACCGCCGGAGCCTCCCTCGACCCCCGGCTCCGACGGGCCCGCGCTCTCGGATCCGGGCCGCGGATCCGAGGTGGACTGATCCGGTTCGTCCTGGCCGAACCGTTGCAACGCCGTTGCTACGTTACGCGGCGGTAAGGAAGGCAACCAGCCACTACCGTGTGGCTTTGCTCACACGAGGTGGCGACCAGACGAGACCACTGCTACCGGGTGTCGCAACGTGCCCAGGTCGTCGCACGGGTTGTCCGCGTACACGACGAAGTCGGCGCGGTGCCCGTCCTCCAGGAGGTCGGCGCCCAGCCAGGCGCGCGCATTCGTCGACGCCGCCGCGATCGCACCCGCCGGGCCCAGGCCCACGTCCGAGAGCGCCTCGATCTCGTCGACGATGCGTCCGTGCTCGACGAATCCGCCCGCGTCGGTCCCGGCGAAGATCGCGACGCCGGCCTCACGCGCGGCGGCGAACACCGCCGGGGCGCCCGCATGCAGGGCGCGCATGTGGGCGGCGTAGGTCGGGAAGCGTTCGGCGCCGTCGGCGATCCCGGGAAAGTTCTCGACCTGGATCATTGTGGGCACCAACGCGATCGAGCGGTCGACGAGCTGGTCGACGAGATCGGGAGTCAGCCCGGTGCCGTGCTCGATGCAATCGACACCGGCCCCGATCAGGTCGACGAGAGCATCGGTTCCGAAGACATGGGCGGTGATTCGCGCGCCGTGCTCGTGGGCCACCGCCACCGCCGACTCGATCTGCGCGCGGGTCCACAGCGGGGCCAGGTCCCCGACCTCGCGATCGATCCAGTCCCCGACGATCTTCACCCAGCCGTCGCCTGCCTGCGCCTGCCGAGCCACCTCGGCCGCCAGTTCGTCCGGATCGTCGAGGTCGACGCCGTAGTCGCGCAGGTACCGCTTGGGCCGGGCGATGTGTTTGCCGGAGCGGATCAACCGTGGGCACGCCGGATCGTCGTCGAGCGGGTGGGTGTCGAGCGGCGACCCGACCTCGCGGATCAGCAGGGTGCCGGTGCGCGCGTCGGCGTAGGCGTAGCCACGGGCCTGCTCGATGTCGACCCCGAGGCCCGGCGCGATCCCCACGTGGTTGTGGGCATCGACGAGGCCCGGCAGGATCCAGCCGCCGTCGACGGCCGTCTCGGCGTCGGGAACCGCGGTGAGGCTGATGGTGTCGTCGGACACCCAGAACTCGACCGGTTCGGACGTGAGCGGATCGGTGCCCCGGTAGTGGCGGGCCATTGCACCCTGTTCCGGGCCACCCACCGTCATTTCTTCTTGGGCTGCTGGAACTGCGACACGTCGATGCCCTCGAGACCCGGGGGCAGCTGATCGAGACTGGCCGGCATGTTCGACAGGTCCGGGAACCCGGCCGGCATGCCTCCGGGCATACCAGGGAAGCCGCCGCGCGCCGCCTTCGGCGGGGTGGGGCCGCGGCTCTTGCCCTTCTTGCCCTTCTTGCCCTTGCGGTTGGACTTGCGGTTCATCGCGCCCATGCCCATGCGACCCGACATCTGCGCCATCATCTTGCGGGCCTCGAAGAACCGGTCGACGAGCTGGTTGACCTCGCTGACGGTCACACCCGACCCGTTGGCGATCCGGATGCGGCGAGAGGCGTTGATGATCTTCGGGTTGTCGCGCTCGGCGGGGGTCATGCCGCGGATGATCGCCTGCACGCGGTCGAGCTGCTTGTCGTCGACCTGCGACAGCACGTCCTTCATCTGGCCGGCGCCGGGCAGCATCCCCAGGATGTTGCCGATGGGACCCATCTTGCGGATCATCAGCATCTGCTCGAGGAAGTCCTCGAGGGTCAGCTCGCCCTGGGTGATCTTGGCGGCCGCGGCCTCGGCCTGCTGCGCATCCCAGTGCTGTTCGGCCTGCTCGATGAGCGACAACACGTCGCCCATGCCGAGGATGCGGCTGGCCATGCGGTCGGGATGGAAGACGTCGAAGTCCTCGAGCTTCTCGCCCGAGGACGCGAACATGATCGGTTGGCCGGTCACCTCGCGTACCGACAACGCCGCACCGCCGCGCGCATCGCCGTCGAGCTTGGTCAGCACGACGCCGGTGAAGCCCACACCCTCCTGGAAGGCCTCGGCGGTGGTGACGGCGTCCTGACCGATCATCGCGTCGACGACGAACAGCACCTCGTCGGGCGAGGTGGCGTTGCGGATGTCGGAGGCCTGCTTCATCAGTTCGGCGTCGATGCCGAGCCGGCCGGCGGTGTCGATGACCACCACGTCGTAGTGCTTGCTCCGCGCCTCGTCGACACCGGCCTGCGCGACCGAGACCGGATCGCCCGAGGTCACACCGAGCACACCCTCGCCGCCGACGCTCGTGCCCGGATGCGGCGCGAAGACCGGCACGCCGGCGCGCTCGCCGACGATCTGCAGCTGGGAGACCGCGCCCGGACGCTGCAGGTCACAGGCGACGAGCAGCGGCGTATGACCCTGCTGCTTGAGCCAGTTGCCCAGCTTTCCGGCAAGTGTCGTCTTACCGGCACCCTGGAGGCCGGCCAACATGATGACGGTCGGGGGGTTCTTGGCGAACCGCACCCGCCGGGTCTCCCCGCCGAGGATTCCGATGAGTTCCTCGTTGACGATCTTGACGACCGTCTGCGCCGGGTTGAGTGCCGCGGAGACCTCGGCACCCTTGGCGCGCTCCTTGATCCGGGCGATGAAGGACCGGACCACCGCGAGCGAGACGTCCGCCTCGAGCAGGGCGAGCCGGATCTCGCGACAGGTGCGGTCGATGTCGGCGTCGGACAGCCGCCCCTTGCCACGCAGATCCTTCAGGGCACCGGTCAACCGGTCGGAGAGGGAATCGAACATGGTCCCATCCTTCCATGCGGGTCCCGGGACGGAACATCTAGGAGATCGGCACTCCGGACCGTCCCGTTCCGCCATAGGACTGCGGTCCGTCACCGTCCTCCTCGCGCGCCGGCTGCGGCGGCGGGCAGACCGCGACGACGGCCTCGGCCAGCTTTGCCCGTGCGTCCTCGGTGTCGGTCGCCAGCCGCAGGCCGAAGATGTCGACCCCGGTGGCGCCCAGGGTCGCCACCTTGGCCCACCGGATGTCGGCGCCGTGGCGTTCCAGGACCGCACTGACCCGGCTGAGCAGGCCGATCCTGTCGTCCGAGCGGACCTCCAGCACCGCCTCACCCACCGGGGCGTCCAGCCACGTCACCCGCGGTGGCGCCACGGCGAAGAGCGCGGGTACCGCGTTCTTCGGATGCCCGGCCCCGTCGACCTCGGGATCGGTGCTCCCGGCGCTGGCGCCGATGGTCACCACGGTGCCGGGAATCGTGGTGACGGTGCCGATCGTCGGAATCGGCGAGTCCCGCTCGCGCGCGTCGAGCCGCGCGAGGACATCGATCTTGCCGTCGACGGCCGCGATCAGCTGCTGGCGCAACAGGCCGGCATCGGGCGGACTGCCGAACATCGGGACGACAAGGAACGAGTTGATCGCCTTCCCGTCGGCGCTCTGGGCACACGCCGAGTGGGACCGCAACCCGCCCAGGGCGAGGACCCCGGCCATCTTCGACAGCAGGCCGGGTTGATCAGGCGCCACCATGGTGACGCGGTACGTGTGTTGCCCGTCGGCCCGGACGAGCCGGACCGCGTAGTCCCCTTCCGCCGCCGTGGCCAGGTCCTCGGCCGTCAGCGGCTCGGGCGCGCTCGGCTCTTCGCCGTCGATGAGTCGCATCGACCGGCGGACGAGGTCGTGGATGAGCGAGGCCTTCCACTCCCCCCACACCCCCGGGCCGGTGGCCAGCGAATCCGCTTCGGCAAGTGCGGCAAGCAGTTCCAACAGCACCCGGTTGTGTCCCAGGGTGTCGGCGACCGACTCGGCGGTGGCCGGGTCGTCGAGGTCCCGGCGGGTGGCGACCTGCGGCAGCAGGAGGTGGTGCCGCACCATGTCGGAGAGGATCGCCACATCCTGCGGCCAGAGCCCGAACCGGTTGCCGACCTGAACCGCCAGATCGGCGCCGACGATGCTGTGGTCGGCACCCCGGCCCTTGCCGAGGTCGTGGATCAACGCACCGAGGACGAGCAGGTCGGGCCGGGACACCCGGGTGGTCATCGCACTCGCGTACGCCGCGGTCTCCACGAGATGCCGGTCGACGGTCCAGGTGTGGATGGCATCGCGCGGCGGGAGGTCGCGCACCGCACCCCATTCCGGCAGGAGCCGGCCCCACAGGCCGGTACGGTCGAGTGCCTCGATCGGGTCGACCATGTGATGTCCCGAACTGAGCAGGACCAGCAAGTCGCTGAGCGCCTCGGCCGGCCACGGCTCACGCAGTTCCGGCGCGTAATCGGCCAGCCGGCTCAGCGTCGACGCGCTGATCGGCAGGCCGGTTCGGGCCGACGCGGCGGCCACCCGCAGGATGAGTCCCGGGTCTTTGCTCGGAATCGCGTTGCGCGCCAACACGATCTCCCCGCTGTGCTCGACGACGCCCTCGTCGAGCGGGCGGCGCAGCGGCGAACGCCGCAGCTTGGCCAGACCGCGACGCGGCAGGGCGTTGCCCGCGGTCCGCAGGCCGGCGTCGATGGAGTAGCTGATGGTGCGGGCCGAGTCGCTGATGACGCGGGCGAGATCGAACCGGTCCCCGATCCGGAGGGCCGCCCCGATCTCGTCGGCGTCCTGGGCCTGCACGTGCTCGCGGGGACGCCCGGCGATGCGGTGCAGTTCGGTACGGATGTCGAGGAGCCGCGTGTAGGCGACCTGCGGTCCGGCACCGGGCGAATCGGGTCGTAAGCTCGCCATCCCGCTGGTGAGCTGGGCGATCGCCAGCGCCCCCAGGAGCTGGACGTCACGCAGACCTCCCCGGCCGCTCTTGAGGTCGGGTTCGGCGCGATGTGCGATGTCGCCGGCGCGCCGCCAGCGGTCCTGCGCGTGCGTGACCACCTCGGGGAACCGATTGCGGATGTCGTTGCGCCACTGCTGGCGGACCCCGCCGATCAGCAACGTGGACAGATCCTCGTCGCCGGCTATGTGGCGCGCCTCGAGGAGGCCGAGGGCCGCGGTGACGTCGTCGCCGGCGACCTGCAGCGCCTGCGGCACCGTCCGCACACTGTGGTCGAGCGGGATGTTGGCGTCCCACAACGGGTACCAGAGTCCGTCGGCGACCTCGGACACCCGCTCAGCGGGCACGTCGTCGTGCAGCAGGATCAGATCGAGGTCGGAATACGGGAGCATCTCACCGCGACCGAGTCCGCCCACGGCGACGATCGCGAACCCGCTGTGCGGCTTGATGCCGAGTTCGGCGCCCTTGCTGGTCAGCCAGAATTCGTGCAGGTCGACGAGCACCTGGCGCAGTGCCGGTGCGTCGAGTTTTCCCGATCGGCCGGATTCGGTGAGTTGCCGTCGGGTCTTGGCCAGGTCTGCGGCGCTTACGACTGCCTCCAAAGTGTGTGGGAGAGAAGGGAACAAGAGGTGTGGAACTCCGACGGCCCCGCGCCCGACTGGTCGTCGGGCACGGGGCCGTTCACCGGGATTTCGTCGACGCCTCGGCGGGCTCGCTACAGTGCGTCGCCACCGCGCTCGCCGGTTCGGACGCGAACCACGGACTCGACCGGCGAGACCCAGACCTTGCCGTCACCGATCTTGCCGGTCCGGGCGGCCTCGACGATCACGTCGACGACCTTGTCCACGGCGGCGTCGTCCACCACGACCTCGACGCGGACCTTGGGTACGAAGTCGACCGAGTACTCGGCGCCGCGATAGACCTCGGTGTGACCCTTCTGGCGGCCGTAGCCCTGGACCTCACTCACGGTCATGCCCAGGATGCCGGCCTGCTCCAACCCGGCTTTGACATCCTCGAGCGTGAACGGCTTGACGATTGCAGTGATCAGCTTCATTAGTTATCCCTCTCCACAGGATTCAGCGTAGTAGCGAATGGCTTCGAGCGTCATGCCAGCTCATAGGCCGTCTCGGCGTGTTCTGCCTCGTCGATGCCGCTCTTCTCGTCCTCGTCGCTGACGCGCCAACCCAGCGGCTTGAGCACCAGGGCGATGATCGCGGTGAGAACACCGGTGAACACGAGGGCGAACAAGGCGATCACGACCTGGACCACCAGCTGCTTGTAATCTCCGCCCCAGAAAAGGCCCACGTCCTCGCCGATCAGGCCGATGGCCACCGTGCCCCAGAGGCCGGCGACGAGGTGGACACCGACGACGTCGAGCGAGTCGTCGTAGCCGAACTTGTTCTTCAGGCCGATCGCGACGGCGGCGAGAGCACCCGCGATGACACCGAGGATGAGCGAGCCGACCGGGGTCAGCGAACCACACGCGGGGGTGATGGCGACCAGACCGGCGACCACACCCGAGGCGGCGCCGACGCTGGTGGCGTGCTTGTCGCGGATGAGTTCCACCGCGAGCCAGCCGAGGATCGCCGCGGCGGTGGCAGCGGTGGTGTTGACCCACACCTGACCGGCGAGCAGGTCGGCGCCCAGCTCGGAGCCGACGTTGAACCCGAACCAGCCGAACCAGAGGAGTGCTGCGCCCAGCATCACGAACGGGATGTTGTGCGGACGGTAGGCGGTGCGGCCGAAGCCGACGCGCTTGCCGATGATGAGGACCAGGACCAGCGCCGCGATACCGGCGTTGATGTGCACGACCGTGCCGCCGGCGAAGTCGATCGGCGCGACGTTGGCCGCACCTTCCTCGTCGGTCCCGAACATCTTGGCCGCCAGACCGTCCTCACCGCCGCCGAGGAGGCCGCCGCCACCGACGAGCCCGCCCCAGACCATGTGGGACAGCGGGAAGTACACGATCGTCGCCCACAGGACGGTGAAGACCATCCAGGTGGAGAACTTGACGCGTTCGGCGAGTGCACCGCTGATGAGGGCGACGGTGATGACCGCGAAGGTCAGCTGGAACCCCATGAAGACGATCGCCGGGATGGTCAGGCCGCCGGTGACGTACATCTCGGTGTCGCCCTCGCCGATGGTGCTCATCAGCTGGTCGGACCCGAAGAGCGCGAACGGGTTCGCGAAGATGCCGCCGATGTCGCTGCTGCCGGTGATCCCGTCGCTGAACGACATCGAGAAGCCCCACAGCACGTACACGACGCTGATCGACGCGAGTGCTCCGAAGGACATCATCATCATGTTCAGGACGGACTTGCCTCGCGCCAACCCCCCGTAGAAGAACGCGAGGCCTGGGGTCATCAGCAACACGAGCGCGGCCGACACGAGCATGAATGCCGTGTTACCCGTGTCGATCGGGCCAAACGATTCGTTTGGCAACTGAGCCAACTCCACTACGAAACCTCCTCAGGATGCGCCGACGGCTCGGCGCCTCCAAAGAGATTGTCGGCAGTCGGTTTCGGCCGTGGTGCCCTGACGTTTCGGGCGCGTAACCCCCTGGGCGGTTTGTATTTCGCCCATGTAACATCCCAGTTCGGCTCTGAGCTGTCTCTCAGACTCCGCGGCCGATGTCTGACCCGACATTTCCGATCACAGATCCCGACTTCACGGCAGCGTCCGCCGGCGTCAGAGGAGGGCGTCGACGAATGCGTCCGGTTCGAAGGGCGCGAGGTCGTCCGCGCCCTCCCCCAGTCCGACGAGCTTGACCGGCACGCCGAGTTCCTTCTGGACGTGGAACACGATGCCGCCCTTGGCGGTGCCGTCCAGCTTGGTCAGCACCACGCCGGTGATGTTGACGACCTCGGCGAACACCCGGGCCTGCATCAGGCCGTTCTGTCCGACGGTCGCGTCGAGCACCAGCAGTACCTCGTCGACCGGCGCCTTCTTCTCCACGACGCGCTTGACCTTGCCCAGCTCGTCCATCAGGCCGGTCTTGGTGTGCAGCCGGCCGGCGGTGTCGATCATGACCACGTCGACGCCGCTCTCGATGCCCCGGTCGACGGCGTCGAATGCGACGGCGGCGGGATCGGCCTGTTCCTTGCCGCGCACGATCTCGGCGCCGACCCGCTCGCCCCACGTCTGCAGCTGGTCGGCGGCGGCCGCGCGGAACGTGTCCGCCGCGCCGAGCAGGACACGACGCCCGTCGGCGACCAGGACGCGTGCCAGCTTGCCGGTCGTGGTGGTCTTGCCGGTGCCGTTGACGCCGACGACTAGGACGACGGCGGGACGGCCCGCGTGTGGCAGCGCCCGGATCGACCGGTCGAGCGTCGGGTCGAGCTGCTCGACCAGGACCCGCTTGAGCAACGCCCGGGCCTCACCCGCGGTGCGGACCGGGTTGGCCGCGAGCTCGGTGCGCAGGGTCTCGACGACGGTGGCCGTCGTGGACGCACCGAGATCGGCCATCACCAGCGTGTCCTCGATCTCCTCCCAGCTGTCCTCGTCGAGATCGCCGGCGCCCAGCAGGCCCAGCACACCCTTGCCGATCGCGCCCTGTGACCGGGACAGCCGGCCGCGCAGCCGACCGATCCGGCCCGCCGTCGGCGCGATCTCGTCCAGCGGCGGCGCGGTGGTCGCCTCCGCGACATCGTCGGGTACCCGGGTCCCGGGCTCGGTCGTTGCCGGCTCGGTCGTTGCCGGCTCGGCGGTGGCCGGTTCGGGTTCGGTGACCTCGGGTGCGGCGGTTGCGGCTGTGGCGGACGCGGGCTCGGCCACGTCCGGCTTCGCCGTCTCGGGCTCGACGGTTTCGGGGCGGGCGGTGGCAGGTTCTGCGGTCTCGGGTTCGGTGGTGTCCGGCTCGGGCAGCGACACCTCGGTGACGCCGCGCCGGATCGAATCCCGCGGCACCGCGGAGTCGTCACCGACGCCCGGCTGACCGTCGACATCGGTGCGCTCTCCGGGCGGCCGGATCACCTCGGGTGCCGGCGTCGCAGACTCCGGAGCCGGGGGTTCCGGCCTCCGTCGCGGCGGTTCCGCGAGGGCGGTGTCACCCGCGGCCTCCCCGCGACTGAAGCTGAACCCCGATCCGGCCTGGTAGCCCCCGGACCGGTCGACCTGGCGGGTCGTCCCGTCGACGATCTCCGGTTGCCGCTCGTCGGTCAGCGAGATGCGCCGGCGGCGCGACAGCACCAGCCCCAGCACGATCAGCGCGATCACGACGAGCACCGCAACGACGATGCCGATGATGATTCCGGTGTTCACTGGCTGGTGTCCTCCTGTTGACCGACGGGCATGTTCACTCCGCGCATGCGTTGCGAGATGACCGTCGTGATGCCGTCGCCGCGCATGCTGACTCCGTAAAGCGCATCCGCGACCTCCATCGTGGGCTTCTGGTGGGTGATGACGATGAGCTGCGACTTCTCCCGCAATTGGGCGAACAACGTGATCAGTCGCCGCAGGTTGGTGTCGTCGAGCGCGGCCTCGACCTCGTCCATGACGTAGAACGGCGACGGGCGGGCGCGGAAGATCGCCACCAGCATCGCGACCGCGGTCAGCGACTTCTCCCCGCCCGAGAGCAGCGAGAGCCTCTTGACCTTCTTACCGGGCGGACGCGCCTCGACCTCGATGCCCGTCGTGAGCATGTCGCCGGGTTCGGTCAGGACGAGCCGGCCCTCGCCGCCGGGGAACAAGGTCTGGAAGACCTGGCCGAACTCGCGTTCCACGTCGGCGTACGCCTCGGTGAACACCTGCAGAATCCGGGCGTCGACCTCTTCCACGACGTCGAGGAGGTCCTTGCGGGCCGCCTTGACGTCCTCGAGCTGCGACGACAGGAAGTTGTATCGCTCTTCGAGAGCGGCGAACTCCTCGAGCGCCAGCGGGTTCACCTTGCCGAGCGTGTTGAGATCCTTCTGTGCCTTCTTGGCGCGGGCCTCCTGCGTCGCCCGGTTGTAGGGCATCGGGGCCGGTGCGACGACCTGCTCGCCGCGTTCCCGGGCCTGCTCGTACTCGGCCATCTCCAGCGCCGACGGGGGCATCGGCACGTCGGGACCGTATTCGGCGATCAGATCGTCGGGCGCCATCGCGAAGGTCTCGAGGACCTGCTCTTCGAGCTGTTCGATCCGCAGCGCGACCTGGGCCCGCGCCACCTCGTCGCGGTGGACGGTGTCGCGCAGCGAATTGAGGGTGGTCGTCAGTTCGCCCGCCCGGACCCGGAGCGCGTCGAGGGTCGCGGTGCGGGCGGTCCGGATCTCCTCGAGTTCGTCGCGCCCGGCCTGCGCCGAGGCCACCGCCGCGGCGAGACGCTCACTGACCTGTGCACCGGCGCGTTCGACGGCTGCCGCCACGCCCGCGGCCTGGCGTCGGATCTCGTCCTGCCGACGAGCCCGCTCGCGTGCCTCGCGCTCGCGCTGTGCGGCCCGCCGCAGCGAGTCCGCCTTGCCCCGGACGGATGCCAGGCGTTCCTCGGCTGTCCGCAAGGTCAGGCGCGCCTCCATCTCGGCGCTGCGTGCCACGCCGACGGCGGTCGCGGCGTTCGCGCGGTCGGTGTCGTCGGCGGACATCTCGGTCCCCACCTCGGACTCATCGCGGGCGAGACGCAATCGCTCGGTGAGTTCCTGCAGGTTCTCGAGGGTTTCCTCGCGACCCTTCTCGAGCAGATTCCGCTGTCGGGTCAGCTTGTCGGCCTCGGCACGCGAGGCTCTGATCTCCTGGCCCAGCCGGGCCATCTGCTCATAAGCGGCGCCGACGCCGGCGTCGGACTCGTGCAGCGCCGCGAGCGCCTCCTCGGCCGCCTCCCGCCGATCGTGCTGCTCGGTGAGCGCACCGGCGAGCGCCGCCTCGAGTTCTTCGACGCGCCTGCGGGTCGAGGCGAGTTCGGCGGTCGCCGCATCGATCGCCGACTGGACCTCCAGCGTGGAGGGGCGGCGTGACGAACCGCCCTCGACCGACGCCGCCGAGATGCGGTCGCCGGCGGGCGTCACCGCGCGCACCCCAAGACGGCGGGCGAGTTCGAGCCCCTGCGCGGGGTCGTCGACGATGACGGTGTCGGCCAGGACGGTGTCGATCGCACCGCGGATCTCCGGCCGGGTGTCGACCACCGAGGCCGCCCACCTCGCCCCGTCGGGCAGCGCCACGTCGGTCGATCGGTCCGGGCCGGTGAGTCCGCCGCAGATCAGCGCGGCCCGTCCCCCGTCGCCCGACTTCAGGGCCGCCAACGCCCGCACCGCGGCGATCCCGTCCACGGTGACGATGCCGTCCACGGCGGGTCCGAGCGCCCCGGCGATGGCCGTCTCGAAACCCGCTTCGACCGTGACCAGCTCCGACATCGGTCCGAGCAGGCCGTCGGGCGCGTTCTCCAGGAGCCATGCGCCGCCGTCGCCCCGCTCGAGTCCCATGGCGAGTGCGTCCACCCGGGCCGACAAGGAGGCGATGGCGTGCTCGGCGTCGCGGTGTGCGGCCTGCAAGGTGGCCACGCGCTCGTTGGACAGGTTCAGCGCGGCCACGCATCGTTCGTGGTGTTCGTCGAGCGCCTGTTCGGCGGCTTCCAGCTGTGCCAGCTCGCTTGCCGCCGAATCCTGTTGCGTGACTGCGACTTCGGCGCGTTCGGTGGCGGCCGAGATGGCCGCGGTGAGGCGTTGCGCCTCGGCGTCGACCGACTCCGAACGCGTCCGCAGGTTGTCCACCTGCCCTTCGAGGCGCGCCAGACCCTCGCGACGGTCGGCGATGGCGCGGACAGCCGCGAGGTGAGCCGCCTCCGCGGCCTCCGCAATCGACTCGCGTTCGCCAAGCACCTCGCGGGCGCTCTCGAGCTGTTCGGCGGCGATCTCGACACCCTCGGTCAGCTCGGCTTCGAGTTCGGCGGCCTCGAGGGCCTGCTCGTCGAGCTCCTCCGGGTCGGGCCCGGACGCCTCGCTCGACGGCTCGCTGAGGTACCGGCTGCGTTCGGCGGCCACCCGGCGGGTCGCGTCGACGCGCTCGGCGAGCGCCGACAACCGGAACCAGGCGCGGTTGGCCGCGGCCGCGGCGGGCGTGATCTCGGCGAGATGCTGTTCGTGTTCGGTCACTTCCGCGTTCGCACGGTCGAGTTCGGCGGCCACCTCGTCCTGCCGACGCCGGACCTCGTCCTCGACGGCGGCGTGTTCGGCCATCTCGGCGCGGCGGGTGACGAGGTCGTCGGCGGCCAGACGCAACCGTGCGTCGCGGAGATCGGCCTGGACGGTCTGGGCCCGGCGGGCGACCTCGGCCTGGCGTCCCAGCGGTTTGAGCTGACGACGGAGTTCGGCCGTCAGATCGTTCAGACGCGCCAGGTTGGCCTGCATCGCGTCGAGCTTGCGGACCGCTTTTTCCTTGCGCTTGCGGTGTTTGAGGACCCCGGCCGCCTCTTCGATGAACGCGCGGCGGTCCTCGGGCCGGGACTCGAGGATCGCCGACAACCGTCCCTGGCCGACGATCACGTGCATCTCGCGACCGATACCGGAGTCCGACAGCAGCTCCTGCACGTCCATCAGGCGACAGGAACTGCCGTTGATCTCGTACTCGCCGGCGCCGTCGCGGAACATCCGGCGCGTGATGGACACCTCGGAGTACTCGATCGGCAGCGCACCGTCGGCGTTGTCGATGGTGAGGGTGACCTCGGCGCGGCCCAGCGGAGGACGGCCCGAGGTGCCGGCGAAGATGACGTCCTGCATCTTCCCGCCGCGCAGTGCTTTGGCGCCCTGCTCGCCCATCACCCAGGTCAGGGCGTCGACGACGTTCGACTTACCGGAGCCGTTGGGGCCGACGACGCACGTGATACCCGGCTCGAAGCGCAGGGTCGTCGCCGAGGCGAACGACTTGAAGCCCTTCAGGGTCAGGCTTTTGAGGTGCACGACGGTACAGACTACTCACCATCGCGACGTGTTTCGGCTCTCCTCACCGTTCGACGAAGCCGTCGAGGTCCCCGCGCGGTTCATCCACACGCTCGACCACCAGGTCCACCCGTCCGGGCGTGGTTCCCGACCGGAGCGCGTCGAGCAGGGCGAGGGCCTTGTCCCGTGGCCCCTCGGCAACGACCAGCACCCGGCCGTCGGCCTGGTTCGACGCGTAGCCGACGAGCCCGAGTTCGAGAGCACGCGCTCTGGTCCACCAGCGGAAGCCCACGCCCTGCACGTGCCCGTGGACGTGCGCGGTGAGCCGGACGCGGTCGGTGCCGTCCTCGCTCATGCGGTCACTCCGTCTCGATCCGCAGATCCACCTCGGCGCCGGCCTTCACCGTGCGCCCGACCGTGCACACCGCGTCGATGGCGCGTTCGACGACGACGAGCAACCGGGCCGCGGCGTCGGGCTCGAGTTCGGACAGGTCGATCTCGAGGATCTCCTCGATGCGCGGGTACACCTCGTTCTCGCGGTCGGCGTCGCCGCTGACGCGGATCGTCGCGTCGTAGTCGTCACCGAGGCGTCGCGCCAGCGGCCGGTCCGACGACATGCCGGTGCAGGCGGCCAGCGCGATCTTGAGAAGTTCACCCGGGGTGAAGACGCCCTCGACGTCCTGCGAGCCTATCAGCACCTCCGCGCCGCGCGAGCTGCGACCGGTGTACCGGCGCGTGCCGGTTCGCTCGACCCACAGATCGGTGTGGGCCTGGTCGGCGGGAACCCCGGACGCGGGGGCAGTTGCTTCGGTGGTCATCGAAGACGGGTCCTCTCAAGATGTTGTCGGCCGGCGCCGCCGGCATCGCGACCAATAGTAAGAGCCCCGGCACGTCGATTGTTCCCGGCGCATGTCTGCCGAGGTGAGTCTGCCTGGTGGCTAGGGTCTTCCGCATGCGTCGCAGAACCGCAGTCACGAGGACCCACCGACCGACGATGCACGTGCTGGATCCGTTGAGCCGTCGGTGGTGGCGAGCGGTCGGCCGGCGGGTCGACATGTCGACGCCTGAGTTCGCATTCCTGGGCGCGCCGCACAATGGCCGGCACGAGGTCGGCGACGCCTGGCTGCGCCAGTACGAGAAGCAGGGTGCGGTCGCGCCGCCGTCGCCGACCGCCGGCCTGTTCGAAGACATGGCAGTGCTCGACGGACCGGACTTCCGGGCATCAGCGCTGCACCCCGCGGTGCGAGACTTCTACGAACGGACCGGATCGTGGCGGATGGAGGTCTGGTCGCAGTGGAACCCGCTGTTCGCACCCGGCGGGATGGCGGTCGCAGCGTTGTTCGGGCGGCGCGTCGAACAACTCGCTCTGCCGACCGAACCGCTATCTGTCAGCCGTGGCATGTCCAGCGAGATCCGGGTCGTCACCGACCACTCAGGACACAGAGTGGGCGCGGCGTGGCTGCGACGGCTCCGCCTGGACAATTCCCCTGTGTACAGCGGGTTCTATCGATCGGCTTCGCTTCCAGGACAACCGCAGCCGCACGTCGCCGTCGCGTTTCCCCTGGAACTCGGCAACATCCACGTTTTCCTTGCTCCACGCGCCGAGGCCGACGGGGCGCTCACCTTGACATCCCGCTCTCGACGATTCGGGGCGGACGGCGCCTACGTGTCGGTCCTGTTCGGCGATCAGTGGTATTCGGCGCAGCCGACACTGGCGGAGTCGTTCCGGGTATACGTCGACGAGGAAGGCGTACTCCGCACCGATCATGAGTTGAAGGTCGGACGATTCCGGGCGCTTCGCCTGCACTACCGCCTCGAACGCCAGGCCTGATACTCCCGATGCAGCACCGCCGCGGATACCGGACGGTCAGCCCGGGTTCGCCTTCGACGCCCGCTGGCATCGCGGACACGAGAACGAGCCACGGTTCATGAACTGCTCGCGGCGCATGATCGCGCCGCACCGACGACACGGCTCCCCCGCCCGTCCGTAGGCGTTCAGGGACCGCTCGAAGTAGCCGGACTGTCCGTTGACGTTCACGTAGAGCGCGTCGAACGAGGTACCGCCGACCTTCAGCGCATCCGCCATCACGTCGGTGACGGCATCGATGAGTTCGCGCAGTTTCTTGCGACTGATCGTCTCGGCGATCCGCGAGCCGTGCAGACGTGCGCGCCACAGCGCTTCGTCGGCGTAGATGTTGCCGACGCCGGAGATCACCGTCTGATCCAGCAGGACCCGTTTGATCTCGGAGTGTTTGGCGCGCATGCGATCCACCACGCGGACGGGATCGAAGGCCGGGTCGAACGGATCGGTTGCGATGTGCGCCACCGAGACCGGGATGTCGGCGGGCGACGGGTCGGTCGTGTCCGTACTCCCCGAGGGCGCATACACATCGGGTGTGTAGTCGTCGAGATGCCAACCCCCGAAGGTCCGCTGATCGACGAAGCGGAGTTCGTTCTCGTCGTCGAGGACCGCGCGGATCCGCAGGTGCGTGTGATCGGGAGTTCCGGTCCGGGCGATCAGCATCTGGCCACTCATCCCGAGGTGGACGACGAGCGCCGCACGGTCGGCGGAGTCGGCGACATCGATCCACAGGTACTTGCCGCGGCGCCGGACGCCGGTCACCCGCTTGCCGGCGAGCCGACCGATCAGATCCGGCTCACCGCCGGCGTGACGACGGACCGCGCGCGGATGAAGGACCTCGGTCGAGGCCACCACCCGACCGACGAGATGGGTCTCGAGACCGATGCGGACGGTCTCGACCTCGGGGAGTTCAGGCATCGCAGATCGCGAAAAGCCGGCTGACAGAAGGGTTCACGACGCCGACGCGCGCTCGGTCAGCACTTTCCAGGCGTGTGCGGCGGCCTGCTGCTCCGCTTCCTTCTTGGTCCGGCCGACACCCTCGCCGAGGCTCTCGCCGGCGACCAGCGCGGTCGCGGTGAACTCCTTGTTGTGGTCGGGACCGGTCGCGCTGATCTGATACTGCGGCGGACCGAACCCGCGCTCCGAACTCAACTCCTGCAGCGACGTCTTCCAGTCCAGCCCTGCGCCGAGGTTGCCGGCACGTTCGAGGCGCTCGTCGAACAGACGCAGGATGACGCGCTGCGAGGTCTCGAGTCCGTGACTGAGGAAGACCGCGCCGAACAGCGACTCCAGACCATCGGCCAGGATCGAGTCCTTGTCGCGCCCGCCGGTCATCTCCTCGCCGCGGCCGAGGAACAGGTACTTGCCCAGACCGCCCTCGTCCCCGAGACCACGCGCGACGTCGGCGAGCGCATGCATGTTGACGACGCTGGCCCGGATCTTCGCCAGCTCGCCCTCGGGTCGATCGGGATAACGCAGGTAGAGACGCTGGGTGATGACGACACCGAGCACCGAGTCCCCGAGGAACTCCAGGCGCTCGTTGGTCGGCAGACCGCCGTGTTCATACGCGTAGGAACGATGGGTCAGTGCCAGCGTCAGCAGGTCGTCGGGAATGTCGGTGTCCAGCGCGTCGAGCAGGGCCGCACGCGGACCGTCCGCACGCACGGCCTCAGTCACGATGTCGTTCCGGGTCGGGGTCGTTTGCGGCACCGTCCGTCGGCGAATCGTCCTTCCCGAGGTCGGCGAACTTGTCGGCGAGTCCGGCCCAGCGCGGGTCGATGACCTCGTGGGAGTGACCCGGTTCGGCGATGGCCAGACGCACCCCGCAGGTCTGGCACAGACCCTCGCAGTCCGACGAACAGAGGGGCGACATCGGCAGTTCGAGTGCCACGGCGTCGATGATCGACTGTTCGAGGTCGATACGGTCGTCGGCGATGCGATGGATGTCGTCGGCGTCGGTGGTCTGCTCGGTCGCGCTGTCCGGGTAGGCGAACAACTCGGTGAGGAAGACCGTCACCGTGCCGTCGATCGGCTCGAGGCAGCGCGAGCACTGACCGACGGTTTCACCGCACACCGTCCCGGTCACCAGGATTCCCTCGGACACCGCCTCCAGACGGAGGTCGAGGTCGACATCGGAATCCGCTGGGATCCCGACCATCTCGACGCCCAGCCGTTCGGGTGTCCGGACAGTACGGTGCACCTCCGACATCGTGCCCGGGCGGCGTCCCATCGAACGCACATCCAGCACGAAGGGCTCGCGCCTGGGAGTAGAACCGGGACCGTGCGACGGCTCTGATGTCACAGCATGATCAGCCACAAACGCCCACCATACGCTCGCACCCGGGAATGATCGACCGACGCCGGCGGCGTGTGGACAGCCGGGTCGACGAGCGTGTCACACCGCGAGCGGCGAACCGTGGTCGCGGTCGTAGGTGTGGCGGGCCGAGGTCTCGCGCGAGCGGGGATCGTCGCCACGGGACTCGCGCGAACGCGCACCGTCGCCACGCCCGGACTCGTCGACACCACGGGGGTACTCGACATAGTCGTGCATGCCGGCGCCGGTCCGTAGCTGGTGCCGACCCCGGTTCACCGATCGCAGCGTGCCGGTCAGGATCTCCTCGAATTGCGCGAGCTTCTCGTCCACGTAGACGTCACAGTCACCGCGCAGGCGGTCGGCCTCGGCGTGGGCGGCGTCGATGATCCGCTCGGCCTCGGACTTCGCCGCGCCGACGACCTCGGTCTCGGAGACGAGGCGCTGCTGCTCGGCGATACCGTCGGCCACCGACTTGTCGTAGGAGTTGTTGGCGGCGTCGATGGTGCGCTGCGCCTCGGCCCGCGCCCGGCCGGTGACGGCCTCGAACTCGCGCGCCGCGCTGGTCTGCAGACGGTGTGCCTCCTCGGCGGCGTCCTCCACCAGCGAGCCCGAGTGCGCGCTCGCCTCGTCGACCATACGGTCGGCCTGCGCCTTCGCCTCGGAGAGGATCCGGTCGGCCTCGGCGCGAGCGTGCGCGAGCACCGCCTCGGACTCCGAATCCGCCTTGGACACCGTCGTCTCGGCGTGCTCGCGGGCATCACCGATCAGCGTGTCACGCTGGTCGAGGACGTCCTGCGCGTCGTCGAGCTCGCCGGGGATGGAGTCCTTGATGTCGTCGAGGAGTTCCAGCACGTCGCCGCGCGGCACGACGCACCCGGCGGTCATCGGCACACTCCGCGCCTCTTCGACGATCGCGACCAGCTCGTCGAGAGCCTCAAATACCCGGTACACAGCCACCCCAATCCGGCGCTTGCCTGGTTGCAACAGTTGGTGATTCTGTGACTATTGTGCCGAATGTTGCGCTTGTGACTCGTGAAGCGCGTGGGGTGTGTCGCGCCCGACCGGTGGGTCAGGCCGAGCGCTCGCCGGACAACCGGCTCATCAGGCTCTTGTGGACATGTGCGGACAAGAATGGCGTCACGTCTCCACCCAACTTCGCCACCTCCTTCACCAGCGAGCTCGAGACGTGGGCGAATCGTGGGTCGGTCAGCAGGAAGATCGTCTCCACATCGGCGAGCTCGCGGTTCATCTGGGCCATCGGCACCTCGTAGTCGAAGTCGACGGCGGAGCGCAGCCCCTTCATGATGGTGTGGATCGACTCCTGCCGCAGGTAATCGACGAGCAGGCCCTCCCACCGGTCCACCCGCACATTCGCCAGGTCCGCACAGTCCTCTTCGATGAGTTCGATCCGCTCGTCCACACCGAACATGCCGCGCTTGTTGGGGTTGACCACCACGGTGATCACGACCTCGTCGAAACACGCCGCAGCGCGTTCCACCACGTATCGGTGACCGAGGGTGAAGGGATCGAAGGAACCGGGACACACTGCCGTCGTCATGGCCCGAACTTACCGGTCAGACCAGGCGGGCGATCTCCACCCGGGTGTCGCCATAGGACTTGTCGACGACCACCTCGTACTCGGATGGCCAGATCTCGCCGGTGGACCGCGTCGAGCGTTCGACGACGATCAGCGCGTCGTCGTCCAGGTGTGACCGCAGTAGCTCCAGGTCCGCGGTGATCCGGTCGGCCCGGAGGTCGTACGGCGGATCGGAGAAGACGAGGCCGAACCGCCGTTCCGCGGCGCCGGCGAGGTAGGCCGACACCGTGCGCGTATGTACGGTGGCGTTCGGGGCCACCCCACAGGCCCGCACGTTGGCGGATATCGTGACCGCGGCCCGGCGCCCGGAGTCGACGAACGTCGCCCCTGCAGCACCACGCGAGATCGCCTCGAGACCCAGCGCCCCCGATCCCGCGTACAGGTCGAGGACCCAGACTCCGTCCAGATCGGATCGGGCGGCCAACATGTTGAACACCGATTCGCGGACCCGGTCAGAAGTGGGCCGGGTACCCTCGCCCGGAACACGCAGTCGCCGCCCACCCAGCCGGCCGGCGATGATCCTCGTCATGAGGCCATTCTGCAATCCCGGAAGCCACCCGAACCAATCCGGACTCACGTCTTTGTGACCCGCTTCACATTGTATGTCTGAACAGGGACAAGGTAGGCGTTCCGCGGACCAATTTCCGCAGGTACATGACTTCTACGACACGCATTGTTAACGTCGTTTGCGTTATGAGCCCTTCCCAAACAAGAACGGCCCCGACAACAACCCTCACCGTCGATTACCGGGTTCCCACGGTCGACGACGGTATCCGCCTCTGGGAAATCGCTTCGGACTCTCAGGTTCTCGACGTCAACTCGAGCTACTCCTACGTGCTGTGGTGCCACGACTTCGCCACCACCTCGATCGTCGCCGAAGTCGATGGCCGCGCAGTCGGTTTCGTCACCGGCTACCGGCGGCAGAGCGACCCCTCCACCCTGATGGTCTGGCAGGTCGCCGTCGACGACGAGGTGCGCGGACACGGCATCGCGGCGACCATGCTGCACGAGCTGTTCGACCGCGTCAACCGTCAGGGCATGGTCGCCATGCACATGACGATCAGCCCGGACAACGTCCCGTCCCAACGCTTGTTCGCCTCGGTGGCCAAGGCCCGCGGACTTCGTTTCGAACGTCGAGACCTGTTCGCGGCGAACGCATTCCCCGACTCCCACGAGCCGGAAGATCTCTACATGCTCGAGCCGGAGATCCCCGAGCCCTGAGTCCTGCGCGATCCCGGTCGTCGCCATGACCACAGGGCCGACGCCTCAGATGCGGCACGCGCGCTAGGTTTCCATCCTGCCGACCCCGTAATCGGTAGTCCCGCATGACATCCCGACCAAAGGCCGACCCCAGCCCGTAGGGCTCAGCCGAACCCGGCGATCGCGATGAGGCGACCTCGAGCCGGGCACATGAACCCCACGTTGTCACACCAGAAGGAAGCACACGACATGCCACTTCTCGACACCCACATGGACGATTCAGTCTTCACCGCCCACGAATCCGAGGTGCGCAGCTACTGCCGTAACTGGCCGGCTGTGTTCACCACCGCCAAGGGCTCCTACATCACCGATCAGGACGGCCGCGAATACCTCGACTTCTTCGCGGGCGCCGGGTCCTTGAACTACGGCCACAACAACCCGGTCCTGAAGAAGGCCCTTCTCGAGTACATCGAGGCCGACGGCATCACCCACGGTCTGGACATGGCGACCGTCGCCAAGGGGAACTTCATCGAAAAGTTCACCAGTCACATCCTCGAGCCGCGCGGACTCGACTACAAAATCCAGTTCCCCGGCCCCACCGGTACGAATGCCGTCGAGTCGGCACTCAAGCTGGCGCGCAAGGTGACCGGTCGCGAGTCGATCATCAGCTTCACCAACGCCTTCCACGGCATGACGCTCGGATCGCTGTCGGTGACCGGTAACTCGATGAAGCGTGCCGGCGCTGGTATCCCGCTCGTCCACGCGACGCCCATGCCCTTCGACAACTACTTCGGCGGCGTCATGGAGGACTTCGCCTGGTTCGAGCGTGTGCTCGACGACTCCGGCAGCGGCCTGAACCGCCCGGCGGCGGTCATCGTCGAGACCGTCCAGGGTGAGGGCGGCGTGAACGTCGCTCGTGCCGAGTGGCTGCGGGCACTGTCGGATCTCTGCCGGCGACGCGACATCCTGCTGATCGTCGACGATGTCCAGATGGGCTGTGGCCGCACCGGCGAGTTCTTCTCGTTCGAGGAAGCCGGCATCAAGCCCGACATCGTCACACTGTCGAAGTCGATCAGCGGCTACGGGCTGCCGTTCGCGCTGACCCTGTTCAAGCCCGAGCTCGACGTGTGGACCCCCGGCGAGCACAACGGCACCTTCCGCGGGAACAACCCGGCCTTCGTGACCGCCGCCAAGGCGATCGAGACCTACTGGGCCGACGACGCGCTGACCCGCGACATCCATGCCAAGGGCGAGCGGATCCACGAGGTCTTCACCGACCTGTGCAACCGCTACGACGGCATCTCCACCCGGGGGCGTGGCATGGTGCGCGGACTCGCGTTCGAGGACCATACCGCCGCGGGCAAGGTCTGCGCGCAGGCCTTCGGCGCGGGACTCTTGGCCGAGACGTCGGGCCCGTCCGACGAGGTGGTCAAGCTGCTCCCGCCGCTGACCATCTCGCGCGAGGACCTCGACCGCGGCCTGTCCATCCTGTCCGATGCAGTCAAGGAGGTGCTCGGATGATCGTCCGAACCACTGAAGAAATCACCGGGACCGACCGCGACGTCGCCGACCCCAAGGGCAACTGGGTCTCCAAGCGCATCATCCTCGGCGGCGACAATGTGGGCTTCTCGTTCCACGAGACCACGATCAAGGCCGGCTCGGTCAACGAGTTCCACTACGCCAACCATGTCGAGGCCGTCTGGCTCGTCGAAGGCACCGGCACGCTCCTCGACCGAGAGACCGGCGAGACCTATCCGCTCGCGCCGGGCACGATGTACCTGCTGAACGGCCACGAGCGGCACACCGTCACCGCCGACACCGAGATGCGCATGCTGTGCGTGTTCAACCCGCCTGTCGTGGGCACCGAAGTCCACGACGAGAACGGCGTGTATCCGCTGGTGACCGTGCCGCAGCCGGCCGGCAAGCACGCGGAGACGCCCGTCACCTGACGGCTCTCGCAGACACCTCGAGTACGCACCCTGCCTATCCTGGGCAGGGTGCGTACTCGTCTCCAGCTCGGCTCCGCCCCGGCCGAACACACCCCCCTCGACGATGACGTCGCGGACCGGATCGCACTGGCCGCCGACATCCTCGCCGGACGCCGTTTCGCGGTTCTGACCGGCGCCGGCATCTCCACCGACTCCGGCATCCCCGACTACCGGAGTCCCGGCTCGCCGCCGCGGACGCCCATGACCCTCGAGATGTTCCTCTCGTCGCCGGACTTCCGACGCCACTACTGGGCACGCAACCACCTCGGCTGGCGGCACATGGACGCCGCGGTCCCCAACAGAGCCCATCTGGCGCTCACCGAACTCCAGCAGCGCGGGTGGATGTCGCGGGTGCTCACCCAGAACGTCGACATGCTGCACACCAAGGCCGGCACCCGCGGGGTCATCGAACTCCACGGATGCTACGGCCGTGTCCGCTGTGTGAACTGCGACTGGCGTATCTCCCGTCACCGGCTCGCCGGACAACTCGAAGAGATCAACACCGAGTTCGCGCGTCGGGTCAGCGGCCGCGGTGCCATCGAAGTCGCGCCGGACGCCGACGCCACCCTGTCCGACACGTCCGACTTCATGATGATCGACTGCCCGAACTGCGGCGGCATCCTGAAGCCCGACATCGTCTACTTCGGCGAGACGGTCACGAAAGACGTTGTGGACGAGGCGTATTCGGTGGTCGACGAGGCCGACGCCCTGCTTGTCGTCGGGTCGTCGCTCACCGTCATGTCCGGCCTGCGATTCGCGCGGCGCGCGCACCGCGCCGGCAAGCCGCTGATCATCGTGAACCGCGGGGTCACCCGTGCCGACGAGATCGCGACCTTGAAGATCGATCACGAGGCCGGTTTCGTGCTCCCGGCGCTGGCGACGTTCTGACCTCTGGTCAGCGGCCCACGACCACCAGATCGTCGGCGTGCACCACCGGACGCTGTAGTTCAGGTGGGAGGTCGCCGGTGGAGCGGCCGACCATCGACGCGATGTCGTCGACGCCGTAGGCCGCGACTCCCCTGGCCCGCACCGTGTCGTACTGGTCGACGAGTTCGACGACGTCGCCCTCGTAGAACCTGCCGGTGACCCCGACGATCCCCGCGGCGAGCAGTGAACGCCGCCTGCGCGACACCGCGTCCACGGCGCCGTCGTCGAGCACGATCCGACCCCGCGCGTCGGCGGCGTGACGCACCCAGAACCGACGCGCGGACAGCCGCTCGGGCCGGGCGGCGAACACCGTGCCCACCGAGGCGTCGGCCAGCGCCTGCGCCGCCGACGAGGCGGCCGCCAGCAATACGGGCACGCCGGCATCCGCCGACAAGCGGGCCGCGGCCAGCTTGGAGGCCATGCCACCCGTACCCAGCGCGCCGCCGGAGCCGGCGATCACCCCGTCGAGATCCTCGGGGCCGTTGACCTCGGGTATCAACCGGGCGCGACGGCCGTCGACGTCGACCCGGCGCGGATCACCGTCGTAGAGGCCGTCGACGTCGGAGAGCAGGATGAGCGCATCGGCACCCGACAGGTGGGCGACGAGCGCGGCCAGCCGGTCGTTGTCCCCGAAACGGATCTCGTTGGTGGCCACGGTGTCGTTCTCGTTCACCACCGCCACGGCGCCGAGTGAACGCAGACGGTCAAGTGTCCGTTGGGCATTCGCGTGGTGACTACGGTTGGAGATGTCGTCGGCGGTGAGCAGGACCTGACCCACCGTGCGGCCGTAGCGCGCGAACGACGTACCCCACGCATGCGCGAGGGCCAGCTGCCCGACGCTTGCCGCCGCCTGCTTGGTGGCGAGATCCGTGGGCCGTTTCTTGAGTCCGAGCGGGGCGATCCCGGCCCCGATGGCCCCCGAGGACACGACGATGACATCCGAGCCGGCCCGCATCCGGGCCTCGAGCGCGTCGGCCAGTGCGTCGAGGCGGTTGCGGTCGAGTCCCTCGGTGAGGTCGGTGAGTGCCGACGAGCCGATCTTCACGACCACGCTGCGCGCGTGCGCGATCCGGTCGCGTACCGACCCCTCGTGAACGCGGTCGGCGGAACCGGTGCTCACGGGAGGTCCCGCTCCCCGCCGTCCTCGTCCGGCAGCCCGCGCCGCAGGCGACGCGCCTGTTTGCGTTCGGCGGCGCCGACGCGATCGGAACGATCGAGCCGGATGTCGGTGCCGCGCCCGGTGACTGGGACGTCGTCGCCCATCGGCGTGGACGGTTCCCAGTCGAACGTGACCGCACCGATGGTGACGGGCGCACCCGGTTGTGCACCCCGCTTCACCAGTTCGTCTTCGACGCCGAGCCGGTTGAGCCGATCGGCGAGGTAGCCGACGGCCTCGTCGTTGTCGAACTGCGTCTGCGCGATCCACCGCTCCGGGCGCGAACCCCGGACGATGAAGCCGCCCTCGTTGTCCGGGTCGGTCTCGATCGTGAAGCCGGTGTCGTCGACGGCCTTGGGGCGGATGATCGCGCGCCGGGCGACCTTGGCGGGCTGGGCATCTCGGTATTCGCGCACCATCCGCGCCAGTGCGAAGGTGAGCTCGCGCAGACCTTCGTGGGCGACCGCCGAGATCCGGAACACCGGCCAACCACGTTCGGCCAGTTCGGGTTCGACGAGGTCGGCGAGCTCGGCGGCGTCGGGTACGTCCAGCTTGTTGAGGATCACCACGCGGGGGCGGGAGGCGAGGTCGCCGAGTCCGTGGTCGTCGTCGAGTGCCGGGACGTACGCGGCCAGCTCGGCTTCGAGCGCATCGATGTCGGAGATCGGGTCGCGCCCGGGTTCCAGTGTGGCGCAGTCGACGACATGCGCGAGCACCGCGCAGCGCTCGAGGTGGCGGAGGAACTCGAGGCCGAGCCCGCGGCCGGTCGAGGCGCCCGGGATCAAACCGGGGACGTCGGCGATGGTGAACACGTCGCCCGCGGTCTGCACGACCCCGAGGTTCGGGACCAGCGTGGTGAACGGGTAGTCCGCGATCTTCGGCTTGGCGGCCGAGAGCACCGACACCAGCGACGACTTGCCGGCCGACGGGAAACCGACGAGCCCGACGTCGGCGACCGACTTGAGTTCCAGGACCAGCGAACGCTGCTGCCCCTCTTCGCCCAGCAGGGCGAAGCCGGGGGCCTTGCGCGCCTTCGACGCGAGCGCCGCGTTCCCCAGCCCGCCGCGGCCCCCCTGCGCGGCCTCGAAGACCGTCCCCTCGCCGACCAGATCGGCGAGGATCGTGCCGCGCTCGTCGAGGACGACCGTGCCGTCGGGAACCTTGAGGACGAGGTCGCCGCCGGTGGCGCCGTCGCGGTTGTCTCCGGCCCCGGGCTTGCCGTTGGAGGCCTTCGCGTGCGGGTGGAAGTGGAAGTCGAGGAGCGTGTGCACCTGGGGGTCGACGACGAGCCGCACGGACCCGCCGTTGCCGCCGTTTCCGCCGTCGGGTCCGCCGAGAGGCTTGAACTTCTCGCGATGGACCGACGCGCAGCCGTGGCCGCCGTTCCCCGCGGCGACGTGGATGGTCACGCGGTCGACGAACCGAGACATCGAAATCCTTCTTCCGTCAAAAAAGAACAGGGCGGGCGGGGTACGCGATGACCCTGCCCGCCCTGTGTAAGAGCTTGTCGTGCCGGTTGCTCAGGTCAGACCGAAGCGGTTTCCGGGACGATGTTGACCGTCTTGCGGCCACGCTTGGAGCCGAACTCCACCGCGCCCGCGGCGAGCGCGAACAGGGTGTCGTCGCCACCGCGACCGACGTTGACGCCGGGATGGAACTTGGTGCCGCGCTGGCGGACCAGGATCTCACCTGCGCTCACCTGCTGGCCGCCGAAGCGCTTCACGCCGAGTCGCTGGGCGTTGGAATCGCGACCGTTGCGCGAGCTGGACGCGCCCTTCTTGTGTGCCATGTGTCAGTCCTCCTGAGGTCTTCTCGAAGCGGGTCGAACTACTTGATGCCGGTGACCTTGAGGACCGTCAGCTTCTGACGGTGACCCTGGCGCTTGTGGTAGCCGGTCTTGTTCTTGAACTTGTGGATGCGGATCTTGGGGCCCTTGACGTGGTCGACGACCTCGCCGGTGACCGAGATCTTGGCCAGCTTGTCGGCATCGGTGGTCAGGTTCGACCCGTCGACGACCAACGCGACCGGCAGGCTCACCGTGCTGCCGATCTCTCCGTCGATCTTCTCGACCTTCACAGTGTCGCCTTCAGCGACCTTGTACTGCTTACCGCCGGTCTTGACGATCGCGTACGTTGCCATCGAAGTATTCCTCTTACTCGTCTACTCGGACCCTGGGGGCGCGAGCGCTCCTGGGGCGTTTGTGTTGTGCGTGCCGGGGCGGGCCGCAGGGCACCCGGGCATGTGGCCGGGGAAGCTGCGGTTCGCACCAGAGGGCCTGCCGACGGACTACGCACCGTTGCTGTGCCGAAGCGGGCAGAACAGCGCAGACCCTCCGCGGGAGGCGACTTTCCAAGGTTACGGGAACGTCGGCGGTCGGGTCAAACTAGCCCGACCCGGGTCCGACGCGGCCCGGTCACCCGGATCAGTCGTCGGCCGGTGGCGGTCCCGCGGGACGGCCCGCGCTGCGCTTGCGCGGCCGGCGCCGTACCGCGACCGCCGCCTCCGAGTTCCCGGTGGAGACCGGACCCGAGGTCGTCACCGGCGTCTCCGCAGCGACATCCGCCGCGGTCATCACCACGGTGTCCGGCGGTGTGGTCGTCTGCGCCGGACGCCGGACGACCCGTCGACGACGCCGTGCGGCCGCCGGAGCCTGTCCGTCGGTGGCCGAGCCGGCCGGCTCTGGCTCCGTCTCGACCGCCGCAGGTTCGGACTCAGCCGATTCCGTCCCAGCCGAATCCATCTCAGCCGGTTCCGTCGCCACCGGATACGGCAGGGTCTCGGTCGGCTCGGCAACAGCGGTGTCCACCCGGCTGTCGGCCGTCTGCTGCGGCGACGACGCCTCGACGACGGGCTTCGGCGCGTCCTCGGCCCGACTCGTGGTGTCACCGTCGGTGGTCGCGCCGGACTCCTGGTCGTGTTCGTCGTCGTGCGCGTGCGCCGCCATCGCCCGGAACATCGGGTGTTCGGCCGGCTTGTGAGCGGGCGCGACGGCCGGGGCGACTGCCTCCGGTTGCGCGTCGGCCTTCTTCTTGCCTCGACGGGACCGCTTCGAACCGGCACCGTCGCCACGCGAAGAGTCGTCGGTCTTCACCTCGACGGGATTCGCGTGCACGATGATGCCTCGACCGCTGCAGGCGGTGCAGGTGGTCGAGAACGCTTCCAGCAGACCGGTTCCCAGACGTTTACGTGTCATCTGGACGAGGCCCAGCGAGGTCACCTCGGACACCTGGTGACGGGTGCGATCACGAGCGAGCGCCTCGGTGAGCCTGCGGAGCACCAGATCCCGGTTCGACTCGAGGACCATGTCGATGAAGTCGACGATGATCATCCCGCCGATGTCGCGCAACCGCATCTGCCGCACGATCTCCTCGGCGGCTTCGAGGTTGTTGCGCGTCACCGTCTCCTCGAGGTTGCCCCCCGAGCCGGTGAACTTGCCGGTGTTGACGTCGACGACGGTCATCGCCTCGGTGTGCTCGATGATCAGCGTGCCGCCGGAGGGCAGCCACACCTTGCGGTCGAGCGCCTTCGCGAGCTGCTCGTCGATGCGGTGCACGACGAACGAATCCGGCGCGTCGGCGTGCGGCTTGTCGAATTTCTCGACCCGCTCCATGAGATCCGAGGCCACCGAGCTGACGTAACCCTCGACCAGGTTCCAGGCCTTGTCACCTTCGACGACGAGCTTCTTGAAGTCCTCGTTGAACAGGTCACGGACGACGCGCACCAGGAGGTCGGGCTCCTCGTACAGCGGCTTCGGGCTCGACGACCCGCCCTTCTTGGCCTGGGCCACCGCCTCGTCGATGGACTTCCACTGCGACTCGAGGCGGGCGATGTCGGCACCGAGTTCCTCGGCGCTGACTCCCTCCGACGCGGTGCGGATGATGACCCCGGCCTCGTCGGGGACGAGCTTCGCCAGGATCTGCTTGAGACGTTTGCGCTCGACGTCGGGCAGCTTGCGGCTGATCCCGGTCGACGAACCGCCGGGCACGTACACCAGGTAGCGGCCGGCGAGGGAGATCTGCGTGGTCAGACGGGCGCCCTTGTGACCCACCGGGTCCTTGCTGACCTGGACGAGCACGTTGTCGCCGGGCTTGAGCGCCTGCTCGATCTTGCGCGAACCGCCGTCGAGTCCGGCAGCGTCCCAGTTGACCTCACCGGCGTAGAGCACGCCGTTGCGTCCGCGACCGATGTCGACGAATGCGGCTTCCATACCCGGAAGGACGTTCTGGACGCGTCCGAGGTAGATGTTGCCGACCATCGACGACGACGTCGCGGTCGTCACGAAATGCTCGACGAGGACACCGTCCTCGAGGACCGCGACCTGCGTGTAGTCCTCGACCGCGGCGTGCTCGTGCCCGTCGTTGCCGGAGATGCGGCTGTTCGCGCTGCGCTCTCGGACGACCATGACGCGGTCGACCGCCTCACGGCGTGCCAGGAACTCCGACTCGGTCAGGATCGGCGGACGACGCCGGCCGGCATCGCGCCCGTCGCGCCGGCGCTGACGCTTGGCTTCGAGTCGGGTCGACCCCGAGATGCCCTGCACCTCGTCGCGGGCGCGCTTGCTGCGCGGCTCGCGCTCGTGCACCACCGTGTTCGGCGGATCGTCGGGAGACGCCTCATCGGGTTCGCCGCCACCTTTGCGACGGCGACGGCGACGGCGGCGGCGAGTCGACGAGGAGTCACCGGAGTCGTCGTCATCGGATGCGTCTTCGGCGTCGGCGGAGTCGGCATCGTCACCGGACTCGTCGGCGCGGTCGCCCGTGGCGCCGGACGCCTCGGAGTCCTCCGCCTTGTCCGCACCCGAACGACGGCTGCGGCGGCGGGTGCGTTTGCCCGACGGACGGCCCTCCTCCGAGCGCGAGTCCTCGGCCGACTCGTCGGACGTGGTGTCCTCCGAGTCCGTGTCGGCATCGGTTGCCCCGTCACCGGTCGACTCGTCGGCATCGGACGCCTCGGCGTCGGACTCATCCGTGTCCGAATCAGAGTCGCCCCCCTGGTCTCCCCTACCGCGCCCGCGTCCACGACGTCCGCGTCGACGCCGGCGACTCCGGCCCGACCCGGAATCATCAGCGTTGGAATCATCGGCGTTGGAATCATCGGCGTCGTCGGCGCCGGATTCGTGAGGGGTCGAGACGTCGGCGTCCCGGTCGGCCGCAGTCGAATCATCGGCTCTCGACCTGTCCGAGCGGGCGGGCGCGTCCGCTGATGTCGAGGTCGAGGTCTCGGCAGCGACGGACTCGTCTGCCGGGGTGTCCGCCGACTCGTCCTTCGCGCCCGTCTCAGCGCGGGTCTTCGCACGACCCGAGCGGGCGGCGCGGGGCTTGTCGGCCGGGGCCTGAGGCTGCAGGAACAGCGGCTGCGCGCCGGTCGAGGCGTCGGTCTCCGCGGCCGGGGTCGCCACCGGTGCGTCGTACTGGGCGGCCGAGAACAACGTCGGGGCTGCGGTCGGTGCCGCGGGCGAGTCGTCGGCGGTGGTCTGTGCAGCATCCTCGGTCGATGCGACTTCGGCCGTCGGTGCGTCGTCGGCGGGCGCCGCTTCGGCGGACACCGCCTCGGTTGGTGCGGCTTCGACCGATGCCGCCTCGGCCTGTGCCGCGTCCGTCGGCGGGGTGTCGGCAGGGGCCTCGGCCGGCGTCGTGTCGGCAGCGGCGTCAGGCAGAGCCGCGTCGCCGGCCGGGGCGGCCTGCGGCGGCGTCTCGCCGGTCTCGTCGACGCCGGAGCGCACCCGTTCGGCCACGGCTTTCGCCAGGTCACGATCGACGCTGGATTGCGGGCTGCGGGTCTGCACGCCGAGATTCGCCAGGTGAGCCAGAACCTGTCGACTCGTGAGGCCCAGGAAGCGGGCCAGGGCGTGCACACGAAGTTTGCTGGGAAATTCTTCCGCCGATTCCGACGCTGCGTTCGCGTCAGCCGGCGACCCGTTGTCGGTCACTCAGTCTCCTCGAACCCCCGGGCGCGTCGGGCTGACGCGGCCACGCGAGGGTCTGCTCTGTGTCCCGGTCCTCGTCGGACCGGTGTTGTGTGGTCTGCGCGTCGTCGCGGCGGTCCGTCTCACGGGTCGTCTGACGACGCTCTTGCTGTGTCGATGACCGCGTCCCTGATCGCTTTCCACGCCACCGGGCACAGGCGGAACCTGAGTGTTCGCCCGCTGGCAGCAGGGCGAACTCGGTGGGGTCAGCTGCGGTTCCGTGGCGTCGCGGTGCGTCAGTGCCGCACCGCGACGCGCCGGTACCGGGGCGCGTCATCCGGTCGTCGTCGACAAAGTGTGTCGGCGATAACTGTGCAAGTATCCCACACCGCGGTCGGATGACCGCAAAGGATGAGCGTTTGACGTTGCGCGTCGAGCCGAGGCGCTCGCGTTCAGCCCTCGAGTCCGGGGAACCAGAGAGCGATCTCGCGCTGTGCCGATTCGGGCGAATCGGACCCGTGGACCAGGTTGTACTGGGTGTCGAGCGCGAAGTCGGCACGGATCGTTCCGGGCACGGCCTTCTCGACCGGGTCGGTACCGCCGGCGATCTGGCGAAACGCCGCCACCGCGCGGGGCCCCTCGAGAACGGCCGCGACCAGCGGACCGGACGTGATGAACTCGAGCAGCGAGGGGTGGAACGGCTTGCCCTCGTGCTCGGCGTAGTGCCCGCGAGCGACCTCGTCGCTCGCGGTCTTGAGTTCGAGAGCCACCAGGGTCAAGCCCTTGCGCTCGATACGGCTGATGATGTCGCCGACGAGGTTGCGTTCGACGCCGTCCGGCTTGATGAGTACGAGAGTGCGTTCAGTCACGACTGACACCCTATCGACCGGCTACGGTCACGTACCGGTCAGGAGCAGTACTCGCCGGCGACCGGGAAGAAGCCGTAGTCGAAAAGGCTGCCGGTTCGCGAGCGCGGATCGACGACCACCTGCAGACAGCCGCCGGGCGAGGCGAGCGCGCCGGCGAGCGCGAGATCGAACTGTTGCGCCAGACCGAGATTCGCGGGCCGGTACTGGGCGGGCACCGGGAGGCTGGCGATGGCCTCGGGCGCCTTCATGGTCGCGGCACGCTGGGTGATCTCGTGGGTGGCGACATAGCTGTACTCCCCCGGACCGACGGGAACAGGTGCGTCCGCGGCGGGTATGAGGTTCGCGATCCCGATGGGTGCCTGGTCCTGCTCCGGTTCGGCCGCCGCCGTGGCCGGGACGGTCAGTGCGAGCGCCGCGCCCGCGAGGACGACGACGGGGAGCACGGGGCGTCGGGTTCGGGCGGAGGTGGTCCGGAAGAGCTGGAACTGCACGTATGTCCTCACATCGGGTGTCTCGAGAAGGGGTTCGACAAGCTGCGAGGATCGACTTGTCGGCCCCCGCGGCATGGGCCATTGTTACAGCAAGCCCACCTGGCCGCCCGGGTTCGGCGATAACGGTCCGGCCACAGGTCTTGCGGCCACCAAACCCCGCCCTGAGCAACGAGAACACCGCTGGTCGGACAGCCGGCGGCGAGACGGCCGTGGCCGCCGGACCGATTACTCGATCGGCTCCTGGCCGGGCAGCATCCCGCGTTCGACCCGTTTCTCGACGTCGGCCTTGATGTAGCGGATGTACAGCCAGACCGACCCGAAGACGACTCCCACCACCGCGATCGACCAGTGGAAGAGCCCCCCGATGATCAGGACGACCTGCAGGCCGAGATCGAGGTTGATCGCGTACGGCCGGCCCTGCATCCCGGCGGCCAGGATCATCGCGATGACGACGAGCGTGAGGTATCCGCCGGACAACCAGGTCAGCCCGTCGCCGAGGCGCCACACGATAGGGAACGCCAGGATCACGACGATGACCTCCAGGATCATCGTGCCGGCCATCACGCCGCGGAGCCCCTTCCACGGATCGTTCGTGGGTGGGGTGTACCGGGTCATGAGGGTTCCTTACCGAAGAGTGTTCGCGCGGCACCGGCGGTCACGACGGACCCGGTGATGACCACGCCCGCACCGGACACGCGTTCGCCGTCGGCTTCCTCGGCCAGTGCGATGGCCTCCTCGACGGCGTCGGGCAGGAAGGGTTTGACGACCACGCGGTCCTCGCCGAACACCTCCCGCGCGTACTCCGCGAGCGTCTCGGGCTCCAGGGCCCGTGGCGACCCGTTGTCGGTGACGACGACCGCGTCGAGCACCGGCTCGAGGGCTTCGAGGACTCCGCGGGCGTCCTTGTCACCCAGCACGCCGATGACGCCGACGAGTCGACGGAAGTCGAACTCCTCGGCCAGCGCCTGCGCCAGCGCCGCGGCTCCGTGGGGATTGTGCGCCGCGTCGGCGAACACCGTCGGGGCGCTGCGCAGTCGCTCGAGCCGTCCGGGGTTGGCGACGGACGCGAAACCCGTACGCACCGCGTCGATGTCGAGCTGACGATCGGCGCCCGCACCGAAGAACGCCTCCACCGCCGCGAGCGCCAGCGCCGCGTTGGCCGCCTGATGTGCACCGTGCAGCGGCACGAAGATCTCGTCGTAGACACCGCCGAGGCCCTGGATGGTGAGCATCTGCCCACCGACGGCGATGACCGAGTCGAGGACCGCGAACTCCGATCCCTGGCGGGCGACGATGGTGCCCGCATCGACGGCCGCGCGCAGCAGGACGTCCATCACCTCGGGGCTCTGTTCGGCGATCACCGTGACGGGATCGACGGTGCCGGCCGCATCGGGTTCGGCGGGCTTGATGATGCCGGCCTTCTCCCCCGCGATGGCGGTCAGGGTGTCGCCGAGATAGTCCGCGTGGTCCATCGCGATCGGTGTGATGACCGAGACCGTGCCGTCGATGACGTTGGTCGCGTCCCATCGACCGCCCATGCCCGTCTCGACGACGGCGACGTCCACCGGCGCCTCGGCGAAGACCGCATACGCCATCGCGGTCAGCACCTCGAACTTGCTCATCCGGGGTCCACCCGCCGCTGTCGACGAATCGTCGACCATGGTGATGTACGGCTCGAGTTCCCGATAGGTGTCGATGTAGGTGCGTGCCGGAATCGGCTTGCCGTCGACCGAGATCCGCTCGGTGACGCGCTGCAGGTGCGGACTCGTGATCCGGCCCGTGCGCCGGTGCAGCGCGGACAGCAACGCGTCGACCATCCTGGTGACCGACGTCTTGCCGTTCGTCCCGGCGATGTGGATCGCGGGGTATCCGTGCTGGGGGGATCCGAGCAGATCCATGAGCGTCGCGATGCGGGTCAGCGACGGCTCGATCTTGGTCTCGGGCCACCGGGTGTCGAGCTCGGCCTCGACCTCGGCGAGTTCGGCGAGATCGTCGGTGCTGTCAGTGACGCGCAGCCGCGCCGGCTCGGCGTCCGGATCGGGTTCGTCCTCCCCCAGGATCGCCGAGAGACCCAGGGGGTCGCCTGCCGCATCCATTCCCAGGACGGCTGGATCCTCTTCGGGGAAACCGGTGTCGTCGCTCACGCGCCGGCCAGACTCGCCAGCTTCGCGTTCAACCGTTCGACCTCTTCGGTCGCGATCCGCTGACGGTCCCGGATCTTGGCGACCACGTGGTCGGGCGCCTTGGACAGGAACTGTTCGTTGCCCAGTTTCGCCGAGGTCGTCGACAGTTCCTTCTCGGCCACCGCCAGGTCCTTGGCGAGCCGCTTGCGTTCGGCTTCGACGTCGACGGTGCCCGAGGTGTCGATCGCGACGACCACGGTGGCCACGCTCAGGCGGACCTCGATGGTCGCGGTCGCGCCGAAGTCGGGACCGGCCGGGTCCAGGCGCGCGAGGGAGGTCACGTACGGCAGCAGGTGTTCGAGCCCGGCTTCGCCGAGTCCGTCGAACTGCACGGCGACGCGCTGGCCCGGACGGAGACCCTGATCGCTGCGGAAACGCCGCACCTCGGTGATCAGTCGCTGCAGATCGTCCACGCGGGCGGCCGAATCCGACGACCAATCGCGTCCGGAAGTGGTCGGCCAGGGGGCGACCACGAGCGATTCACCCCCGGTGAGCGCCTTCCACAGCACCTCGGTGACGAACGGCATCACCGGCGACAGCGCGCGCAGCAACGGCTCTAGGACCGCGCCCAGCACGAGCGACGTTGCTTCCGAACGCTTCTCGTCGTTCTCGGCGAACTGCACCTTCGCGAGTTCGAGGTACCAGTCGCAGACCTCGTCCCACGCGAAGTGGTAGAGCGCCTCGCATGCCTTCGAGAACTCGTAGGACTCGAACCCGGCGTCGATCTCGGCGAGCACCTCGTCGAGCCGGCCGAGGATCCACCGGTCGGCGTCGGTCAGCGTCTCGGCGTCGGGGAGCTCGCCGACCTTCGCGCCGTTCATCAACGCGAACTTGGTGGCGTTGTAGAGCTTGGTGGCGAAGTTGCGCGACGACTGGGCGTGGTCCTCGCCGACCGAGATGTCCGAACCGGGGTTGGCACCGCGGGCGAGCGTGAAGCGCAGGGCGTCGGCCCCGAAGCGCTCCACCCAGTCGAGCGGGTCGATGCCGTTGCCCTTCGACTTCGACATCTTGCGGCCGTGCTCGTCGCGCACCAGGCCGTGCAGGAACAGGTTGTGGAACGGGATCTCGTTGCCCGGACCCAGATCCTTGCCCACGTAGGTGCCGAACATCATCATGCGGGCCACCCAGAAGAACAGGATGTCGTACCCGGTGACGAGAACCGAGGTGGGATAGAACTTCTCGAGATCCGCGGTCTGATCGGGCCAGCCCATCGTGGAGAACGGCCACAGCCCGGAGGAGAACCAGGTGTCGAGGACGTCGGTCTCCTGGACGTAACCCTCGGGGGCCTGCTCGTCGGGTCCGACGCACACCACCTCGCCGTCGGGTCCGTACCAGATCGGGATGCGGTGACCCCACCACAGCTGACGCGAGATACACCAGTCGTGCATGTCGTCGACCCAGCTGAACCAGCGCGGCTCCATCGACTTCGGGTGGATCACCGTGGACCCGTCCCGCACCGCGTCGCCGGCCGCCGCGGCCAGCGTGGAGACCGCCACCCACCACTGCATCGACAGGCGCGGTTCGATCGGCTCGCCGGTGCGCTCCGAATGCCCGACGCTGTGCGGGTACGGACGCACCTCTTTCACGATCCGGCCCTGTTCGGCCAGCGCCTCGCGCACCTTGACACGCGCCTCGAAGCGGTCCATGCCGTCGAATTCGGTTCCGGTGTCGGCGATCCGGGCGGATTCGTCCATGATCGTCGGCATCGGCAGGTTGTGTCGCTGACCGAGCGCGAAGTCGTTGGGGTCGTGTGCCGGCGTGATCTTGACTGCGCCACTACCGAATTCGGGGTCGACGTAATCGTCGGCGACGATCGGGATCATCCGGTCGACAAAGGGGTGCGGCAGTGCGGTGCCGACCAGGTGGGCATACCGTTCGTCGTCGGGGTGCACCGCGATCGCGGTGTCGCCGAGCATCGTCTCGAGTCGGGTCGTCGCGACGACGATGTGAGGCTCGGTGTCGTCGAGTGACCCGTAACGGAAGCTGACGAGTTCGCCCTCGACGTCGGCGTAACTCACCTCGATGTCGCTGACGGCGGTCTTGAGGACCGGCGACCAGTTGACGAGGCGCTCAGCCTGATAGATCAGCCCGTCGTCGAACATCTTCTTGAAGACGGTGTGCACCGCGCGCGACAGGCCCTCGTCCATCGTGAAGCGTTCGCGCGACCAGTCGACGCTGTCGCCGAGCCGGCGCATCTGCTCGCCGATGTTGCCGCTGATCTCGGCCTTCTCGGCCCACACCCGGTCGATGAACGCCTCCCGGCCGAGGTCGTCGCGCGTCTTGCCCTCGGCGGCGAGCTTGCGCTCGACCATCGTCTGCATCGCAATCGCCGCGTGGTCCATGCCGGGGAGCCACAGCACCTCGTAGCCCTGCATCCGACGACGACGCGAGAGCGCGTCCATCAGGACGTGCTCGTAGGCGTGGCCCATGTGCAGCGAGCCGTTGACATTCGGCGGCGGGATCACGATGGAGAACGGCGGCTTGTCACTCGCCGCGTCCGCGGTGAAGTACCCGGCGTCCACCCAGCCCTGGTAGAGCGACGCCTCGTGCTCAGCGGGGTCCCAGGACTTCGGCAACCCGGTCTCGGGTACGGCAGTCCGGGGCGACGCTGTCTCGGGCAACGCGGATGTCTGGTCGGGTGATGTCACGGCCGCTATTCTATGTTTTCGCCGGGCCGGACCTCGCCCGGGACCCGTCCGCGCCCGAGCGCTTCGTGCTAACCCGCAGAGACGCGCAATCTGTGCAGGTCCTCAGGCGCGTTGACGTTGACCAGCCAGTCCGGATCGGAGATCCCCACCCGATGGGTGTTGAGCGCCTCGATCGCGCCCAGCATGCGCCGTTCACCGCCGGCGACGACATCCGCGATCATCGCCGCGGCATCCGTGCGGTAGATCCCCGCCATCGGATGATCCCGCTGGGCGTCGTGGGCGATGACCGCCTGGGTCGAGTCGGTCAGCCCCAGCCGCAGCTCGTCGATCAGCTCCGGAGCGATCAGCGGCATGTCCGTGGCACAGACGAACGCGAACTCGGCACCCGCGGCAGCCGCTGCGGACAGGCCTGCGACGAGCCCGCCGAGCGGACCCGTCCCCTCCTGTTCGTCGGTCACCCAGTGCACCTTCGACGAGTCGATCCCCGGCGCCGCCCGGTCGCGGATGTCGTCGACGCCGCGGAATGCGGCGGACGTCTCGCCCGCGACGACCAGCACCGGATCGCAGCGCTGGGACACCACCCGCACCACTCGCGCGAGCATGGGTTCACCGTCCCAGTCGAGCGCGGCCTTGTCGCTGCCCATCCGTCGCGAACGTCCGCCCGCCAGCACCAGGCCGGCGAGCACCGAGGTATCCGATCCGTGTTGAGTCACATCGCTCAGTGTGCGCGATCTGGCGCACGGGCGGGGCAAGATGGACATCATGAGCAACACTCGCAACACCGAGACTGCGGCGACGCACCCCGCCGACGAGCCGCGCGAGGTCCGGCGCACACACCCGAAGACCTACGCCGCCGGAGTCCCGGCCGTCGCAGTCGCCCTCAAGCGCGGAGTCGAGCAGATGGGCGCGCTCCGGACAGCACAGACCTTGATCAAGCTCAATCAACGTGATGGGTTCGATTGTCCCGGATGCGCCTGGCCGGAGACGCCGGGCCACCGCAAGCATGCCGAGTTCTGCGAGAACGGCGCCAAGGCGGTCGCCGAGGAGGCCACACGTCGAGCCGTCGCCCCCGAGTTCTTCGCCGCCCACAGCGTCGACGACCTCCGGACACGCAGCGGCTACTGGCTCTCGCAGCAGGGACGCCTGGCGCACCCGATGTACCTCGGTCCGGGCGACACCCACTACCGCCCGCTGAACTGGGACGAGGCCAACGCCGTCATCGCCGACGAGTTCGCCGCGATGGACTCGCCTGACGAGGCCGTGTTCTACACGTCGGGTCGCACCAGCAACGAAGCCGCTTTCCTGTACCAGCTCTTCGCCCGGAGCCTGGGTACGAACAACCTCCCCGACTGCTCGAACATGTGCCACGAGTCCTCCGGCGCCGCTCTCGGCGCGTCGATCGGCATCGGCAAGGGTTCGGTCACCGTCCCCGATCTCGAGGCGGCCGATCTCATCCTCATCGCCGGCCAGAATCCCGGCACCAATCACCCGAGAATGCTCGCCACCCTGGAGAAGGCGAAGCACAACGGGGCCCGGATCGTGGCGATCAACCCGCTGCCCGAAGCAGGCCTGATGCGTTTCAAGGATCCACAGAAGGTCGGCGGGGTCATCGGCGCGGGTACCAAGCTGGCCGACGACTTCCTCCAGGTCCGGCTCGGGTCCGACATGGCTCTGTTCCGCGGCGTCGCACGTCTGCTCCGTGACGCCGAACGAGCCGCCCCCGGAACGGTTTTCGATCACCAGTTCCTCGACGAGTCGTGCGCCGGGGTCGAGGAGTACCTCGACCTGCTCGACGACGTCGACCTCGACCGGGTCGTCGAGGTCACCGGCGTGACCCGCACCCAGATCGACGAGCTCGCACGGACGGTCGCCACTTCGCGCCGCATCGTGCTGTGCTGGGCGATGGGCTTGACCCAGCACCGCCACGGCGTCGCGACGATCGCCGAAGGCACGAACCTGCTGCTCCTGCGCGGCATGATCGGCCGCGTCGGCGCCGGCCTCTGCCCCGTGCGCGGTCATTCGAACGTGCAGGGCGACCGCACCATGGGGATCTTCGAGAGGATGCCAGAGTCCTTCCTCGCTGCTCAGGACGCCGAGTTCGGCATCACGTCCCCACGCGAGCACGGGTACGACACCGTCGCCGCCATCACTGCGATGGCCGCCGGGAAGGTCCGCGTCTTCGTCGGGATGGGCGGCAATTTCGTGTCCGCCTCACCCGACACCGACGTCACCGCCGACGCCCTGCGGCGCTGCGCACTCACCGTGCACGTGTCCACCAAGCTCAACGAATCCCACCTCGTCACCGGCCGTCGCGCACTCATCCTGCCCACCCTCGGGCGCACCGACCGGGACATCATCGACGGTGTGGCACAACGTGTCTCGGTCGAGGACTCGATGTCGGCGGTCCACCTGTCCCGTGGGTCGCTGCCGCCGGTGTCGGCGCACCTGCGCAGTGAGGTCGCGATCATCTGCGACCTGGCGACCCGGGTTCTCGGTACCGCTCACCCGGTTCCGTGGCAGGAACTGAAACGCGACTACGACCGCATCCGCGACCGGATCGAGCGGGTCGTCCCCGGCTTCCACGACTTCAACATCCGCGTCCGCCGCAGTGACGGTTTCGTGCTGCCGCACCCGCCGCGCGACACCCGGTCGTTCGACACGCCCAACGGCAAGGCCAACTTCGCAGTCCATCCCCTCGAATGGGTGGACGTCCCGGCCGACCGCCTCGTCCTGCAGACACTCCGCAGCCATGACCAGTACAACACCACCATCTACGGCCACGACGACCGTTACCGGGGCATCTCCGGCAACCGCCACATCGTGATGGTCAATCCCGACGACATCGCGTCCCTCGGCCTGCGCGCCGGGCAACTCGTCGACATCGTCTCGGAGTTCGACGGCGAGGCCGGAGTCGAGGAACGACGGGTCCGCGGCTTCGAGGTGGTCCCGTATGACACACCGCGCGGCAACGCGGCCGCGTACTACCCCGAGACCAACCCGCTGGTCCCGCTCGGATCGGTGGCAAAGGAGTCGAACACACCGGTCTCCAAGGCGGTGGTGATCCGCATCGAACCGGCCGAATCCGCCTAGCCGGAGACGACAGCAGCGAGCCCCGTCCGGTCGTCCGGGCGGGGCTCGCTGCTGTCGTCGGGTGAGTGGTGAGCTGCGGGTCAGGCGCTCTTGTCGCGACGTTCGTCGCTGGAAGCCTTGCGGGGCACGATCGTCGGGAGGACGTTGTCGCGGACTGTCTCCCCGGTCACGACGACCTTCTCGACGTCGTCACGGCTCGGGATGTCGTACATCACCGGCAGCAGGACCTCTTCCATGATGGCCCGCAGGCCGCGGGCACCGGTGCCGCGGTGGATGGCCTGATCGGCGACCGCCTCGAGGGCGTCCTTGGTGAACTCCAACTCGACATTGTCCATGTCGAACAGCCGGGTGTACTGCTTCACCAGCGCGTTCTTCGGCTCCGAGAGGATGCTCACCAGCGAGTCCTTGTCCAGGTTCGTCACCGAGGCGACGACCGGCAGACGGCCGATGAACTCCGGGATCAGGCCGAACTTGATCAGGTCCTCCGGCATGACGTCGGCGAACTGATCCGAGGTGTCCACCTCGTCCTTGCTCGCCACTTCGTTGCCGAAGCCGAGACCGCGCTTGCCGATCCGCTCGGACACGATCTTCTCCAGACCGGCGAACGCGCCGGCCACGATGAACAGCACGTTCGTCGTGTCGATCTGGATGAACTCCTGATGCGGATGCTTGCGTCCACCCTGCGGCGGCACCGACGCCTGCGTGCCCTCGAGGATCTTCAGCAGCGCCTGCTGGACTCCCTCACCGGACACATCGCGCGTGATCGACGGGTTCTCGCTCTTGCGGGCGATCTTGTCGACCTCGTCGATGTAGATGATCCCGGTCTCGGCACGCTTGACGTCGTAGTCGGCGGCCTGGATCAGCTTGAGCAGGATGTTCTCGACGTCCTCGCCAACATATCCGGCCTCGGTCAGCGCGGTTGCGTCGGCGATCGCGAACGGCACGTTGAGCATCTTCGCCAGGGTCTGCGCCAGGTACGTCTTGCCGCATCCGGTGGGGCCGAGCATGAGGATGTTCGACTTCATCAGCTCGACGGTCTCACCCGTCCGGGCGTCCTTCTTCTCGCCCGCCTGGATGCGCTTGTAGTGGTTGTAGACCGCGACCGCGAGCGTCCGCTTCGCCGTGTCCTGGCCGATGACGTACTTCTCGAGGAAGTCACGGATCTCCGTCGGCTTCGGCAACTCGTCGAGCTTGACGTCGCCGTTCTCGGCCAGTTCCTCTTCGATGATCTCGTTGCACAGGTCGATGCACTCATCGCAGATGTACACGCCGGGGCCGGCGATGAGCTTCTTCACCTGCTTCTGGCTCTTGCCGCAAAAAGAGCACTTGAGCAGGTCGCCGCCGTCTCCGATTCGTGCCATCTCGCGCTGTACCTACTTCCTCGTTGCCGGACTGTCGTGTCTGGTCCGTCGCGTCGCACGCAGCCGGGCATGGGTCATTTGATCGACACTCGAATGCCCAGTAACCCGACGGTACCCGCGTGTCGCTCGAACTTCGACCGATAAGGCCAAATGTCGCGGCAGAAAATCACCGGGACTTCTGCACTGCCACAACTACTTCTTGGCCAGGACTACTTCTTCATCGACTTCTTGCGGTACTCGAAGACCTCGTCGACGATGCCGTACTCCTTGGCCGCGGCCGCGGTCAGGATGTTGTCGCGGTCGGTGTCCTTGCGGATCTTCTCCTTGTCCTGACCGGTGTGGCTGGCCAGGATCTCGTCGAGGCGGTCGCGGATGCGCTCGATCTCGGCGGCCTGGATCTCGAGGTCGGAGACCTGACCCTGGTAGGCGCCACCGGTGCGCGGCTGGTGGATCAGGACCGTAGCGTTCGGCAACGCCGCACGCTTGCCCGGGGTTCCGCCGGCGAGGAGGATCGCCGCCGCCGAGGCCGCCTCACCGAGGCAGACGGTCACGATGTCGCAGTGCACGTACTGCATCGTGTCGTAGATGGCGAGCATGTCGGGCACGCTGCCACCGGGCGAGTTGATGTACATGGTGATGTCGCGGTCGGGGTCCTGCGATTCGAGGACGAGCAGCTGCGCCATGACGTCGTTGGACACGACCTGGTCGATCGGCGTGCCGACGAACACGATCCGCTCTTCGAACAGCTTCGCGTACGGGTCGTACTGTCGCTGGCCGTTCGGGGTGTGCTCGATGAACGACGGCAGGATGTACCGCGCTTCGATGTTCTTCAGCGCGAGGGCCGACGCGGGGATGCCGGCGGCGACCTCGGCGGGCATGCCGTCGAAGGAAAGGGAGTTGGTCATCTGTTGCTCCATTGGGTAGAGGTGGCTCGGCGGTGGGTACGGGAGCGGTCGTCGGACCGGGGTCTCACCGACCCGGGCGCGCGATCACCTTGTCGACGAAGCCGTACTCCTTGGCCTCTTCCGCGGTGAACCACTTGTCGCGGTCGGCGTCGGCCTCGATCTTCTCGAGCGGCTGACCGCTGAACTCGGCGTTGAGCCGGTTCATCTCCTTCTTGGTGAGCGCGAATTGCTCTGCCTGGATGGCGATGTCGGCCGCGGTACCACCGATGCCGGCGGACGGCTGATGCATCATGATGCGCGCGTGCGGCAGTGCATGTCGCTTGCCCTTGGCGCCGGCGGCGAGGAGGAACTGCCCCATCGACGCCGCCATACCCATCGCGTACGTCGCGACGTCGCATTCCGCGAGCTGCATGGTGTCGAAGATCGCCATTCCGGCGGTCACCGACCCACCGGGCGAATTGATGTAGAGGTGGATGTCCTTCTGCGGGTCCTCGGCCGAGAGCAGCAGGATCTGCGCGCACAGCCGGTTCGCGATGTCGTCGTCGACCTGGGTGCCCAGGAAGATGATGCGCTCGCGCAGCAGACGCTCGAACACCGAATCGGTCAGGTTCAACCCAGCCACACCCGAACTCATCGTGGGTGTGTGGATGGTCGGCTCACTCACGGGTTCCTACCTTTGCCTTGTTGTCATGACCTGCGCGTCACCCGCGGGTGACGCGCACGCACATCGAATGCTTCTCTGATGACGTCCTCACCGACACTAACCAATCGACACCCGCGGACACTCCCGAGGACACGCCTCTTCGCTGAGAGCAGAACGGCCTTCGGCACCGTGAACGGCCCGTGCGTGATGGTGGACCGACGGCGATCGCCGGCCCTCGTACTTCGAGGACCGGCGATCGCGGAGGAAACGTGCGGGCTGTGCTGGACCGCGGGAGCCCGATCAGTTGTCGGAGTCGGACTCGTCCGCAGCGGACTCGTCGGCGTCGTCATTGCCGCCGAAGTACTCGGCGGTGTCGACGGTGGCGCCCTTGGTGTCGGTGACGGTCACGTCGCCGACGATGCTCGCCAGCGACTTGCCGCGCCGGACGTCGGCGTAGACCGCACCGACCTGGTTGGCCTGCGTCAGCTGCTGGATGAACTCCTGCGGCTGCATGCCGTAGCGCTGGGCGGTGAAGATGATCTGCTGGGTCAGCTCGTCCTGGCTGACCTCGGTGTCCTGCTGATCGGCGATCGCGTCGAGCAGCAGCTGCTGCTTGACCGACTTCTCCGCCTCAGCACGGGACTCGGCATCCCACTCCTCGCGGGTCTTACCCTGCGCCTCGAGGAATTTGGCGACCTGCTCGTCGTCGTGTCCGAGCGCGTGGATGACCTGGTGCTGCTGACCCTCGACCTCTTCGTCGACGACCTTCTCCGGCAGCGGGATCTCGACGGTCTCGAGGAGCTTGTCGAGCACCGCGTCGCGGATCTTGTTGGCCTGCTCCAGCTTCGCGGACTGCTCGACCCGCTCGGCGAGGCTGGCGCGCAGCTCCTCGACGGTGTCGAACTCGCTGGCCATCTGGGCGAACTCATCGTCGACCTCGGGCAGCTCGCGCTCCTTGACCGACTGCACGGTCACCTTCACGAGGGCCTCCTCGCCCGCGTGATCGCCGGCGACGAGCTTGGTCGTGAACTCTTTGTCCTCGCCGGCCTTCAGGCCGATGAGCGCCTCGTCGAGTCCGTCGATGAGCTGGCCGGAGCCGACCTCATGGGACAGCCCCTCCGTGGTGGCCTCCTCGACGGCCTCGCCGTCGACGGTCGCGGCCAGGTCGATCGACACGAAGTCGCCGTTCTCCACGCCGCGCTCGACGCCCTTGAGGGTGCCGAAGCGGGCGCGCAGGCCTTCGAGCTGCTCGTCGACCGCCGCCTCGTCGACCTCGATCGCGTCGACCTCGACCGACAGGGTCGAGTAGTCGGGCAGGGTGATCTCGGGACGGACGTCGACCTCGGCCGTGAAGGTGACCGACTCGCCGTACTTCAGCTCGGACAGGTCGATCTCGGGCTGGCCGATGGCCTTGGTCTCGGTCTCGGCGACGGCCTCGGAGTACTTGGCCGGGATGGCGTCGTTCACGACCTGCGCGAGAATCGAATCGCGGCCGACACGGGCCTCGATCAGCTTCGCGGGCGCCTTGCCCGGACGGAATCCGGGGATCCGGATCTGCTGGGCCAACGACCGGTAGGCCCGGTCGAAGTCTGCCGACAGCTCCTCGAACGGGACCTCGACGTTGAGCTTGACCCGGGTCGGGGTGAGTTGCTCGACAGTGCTCTTCACGCCTGAATACTCCTTATATCTACGGTGGTGGAAGTTCGGTCGTTCGCGGGCCGTGCACCGGGTGACCGGTCGGGCCACATCGATCAAGTCGGGATGACAGGATTTGAACCTGCGACCCTCCGCTCCCAAAGCGGATGCGCTACCAAGCTGCGCCACATCCCGGGGTCCGAACACGCGAGGGAACCCCGGAGGGCGACCGCGCATCAGGGCCAACAAGAGATAGTACGTGCCACCGCGGCCGGGCCCGCGCACGGGTGCCGCGGCGACGCCGGAACCGATGGTCGTCCGTCGGATGCCACCTCGTCGCATCCACCCCGATTTCGGTTCCGGCGCCGCTGCCGGTACAGTCACTCATCGCACGCGACGCCGGGATCTCGACGGTCACCGCGAGCAACGCGGGTGTAGCTCAATGGTAGAGCCCTAGTCTTCCAAACTAGCTACGCGGGTTCGATTCCCGTCACCCGCTCCACCGGCTCGGAGACACTATCTCCGACCCTTTTTCGTCGGTCCGGGCTACTCCGTGCGCCTAGTTGGGCGGCTCCGGCGGCTTGTTCCACGGCAACGGCAGGGGCGCGTACTCGTAGACGATCTCGGGAGTCGCCTCCTCCTCCGGGTGCCCGGGTGCCGACGAATCGCCGGGGCCGGTCGAGACGATCGGTGGTGGGCAGGGCGCGAACTGGCCTGGCGTTTCCCTCACGTTCCTCCGCTGCCTGCGAACCACATGCGATTCGGGTCGGCGATGTCACAGATCCCCGCCCAAGTCACCCGACCGGACCACATCCCGCCGGTCCGGACTCGTCCTGTGATCCACGCCACACCTGGCGTACCGTTGACCCATGTCCTCCAGCCACACGAAAACCCAACGCCGGTGCGGATCCTGCGGCGCACCCCTGTACGTCCGCCGAGACGTGACCGAGTCCGAGGCCGGCATCGGTCGCGTCGACGTGATGCTCGTCTGCCGGGACGAGGCGTGTTCGCAACCTGCGCAACACCTTCGCACCGAACATCCACAACCCGCCTGAGCGGGAACACGGCGCCCCGAACGAGCAGTCCCCAGTGGGACAAACGATCCTGTTGCATACGAGGGTCCAGCGGCCACAATGAGTCCACGCCGGAACCCGCTGCGTATGCGCGACCTCGAATGTGACGACCGTCACACGCGGTGTCGACAACGACGCTACCTCGGGTTTTGCCACGTCGTACTGAGGGTTCGCGATGGCGGCGTCATTCGGCGTGACCCGCTCCTTGGACCCAAGGCAACGGTTGTGTAACGATGGTTCCGCGCTCAGGCCGATGCGCGAACGAACCATCGAACCGAAGGTACGACCTGTGTTGAACTCTCACCTGCCGACCCCGCGCGCCTCGCGCCGCCGTTCGGCCCGACGACTCGCGGCTGTCGTCTTCGGCGTCCTGGCCATGACCCTCGCACTTCCCGGCGTCGCCAACGCCGTCCCGGTCACCGTGATCCCCGGCCTGCCGCCGGTCGAGATCCCCGCGGTCCCCGGTCTGCCGACCCCGCCGGCGCCGACCACCCCCGAAGCTCCGCAGCCGCCGCCGTCGACGACCGAGGAGAAGCCGGCCGGGCCGGTCATCCCGAACGTCAAGACCGAGACCGGTTACATCGCCCTGGCCGACGACAACACCCACACCATCACCTGGTGGCACAACGGCAAGGTCGTCCGGACGATGCCGATCTCGATGGGTTCGGACAAGAACCCCACCTCGAACGGCGTGTACTACACCAAGGAGAAGTACCGCGACATGTACATGGACTCGTCCACGTACGGCGTCCCGGTCGACTCCGCCGAGGGCTACCGCACCTACGTCGAGTACGCGACCCGGATGTCGTGGGACGGCATCTTCATCCACGGCGCCCCCTGGTCGGTCAATCAGCAGGGTCGCAGCAACGTGAGCCACGGCTGCATCAACGTCACCAACGATCACGCCAAGTGGGTCTACGACAACGTTCCCCGCAACACCCCGATCGTGGTGCGCAACACCATCGGTGGGAAGTATCAGAACACCTAGTCTCGAGCAGACTACGAGGGCCGGTCACCGTCAGGTGACCGGCCCTCTGTCGTGTGACCAGGTGGCGGCCTGGTCGGCGAACGTCGCCTGGACCTGAAGCCACTGGGCGATGACCTGACAACCGGTGGACGCCGGATCGGTGATCGAGGTCCGCCGATAGGGGTCGCTCCGATACGACGTGTGCCGGCCACCCACGGCGTTGGTCAGCCACACACCACCCACCCGGATGCGCGACGGGAGGTAGCACCTGACCTCACGCCACGCCGCCAGCATCCGCCCGGGGTCGCGCCGCCACTGCGCCGGCCGGACCGACGTCCGCCGTGCGTTCTGCAAGTCGTTGGCGCGCAACACATCCCACGCACTCCTCCCCCATCGGCCGAGCCCGGCCAGCGTCATAGAGCCGGTGAGGTCGGCGACGTCGCGGACAAGCGAGTCCGCGTCGGCGTTGCAGATCACGTCCTGGGACGCGCCCACCCAGTACACGGGCAGCCCGGTCGGCAGATCCGCTCCCGGGCCGGCGACTCCCCACCCGTCGCAACCGGGCACCACGCCCGGCGGCTGGTGCGGGTCGGCGACCAGCCCGACACCGAGTACCCGGTCCAGGTCGGATGCAGTCTCGGCGTCCCCGGTCGCCAGATCGGCGACCGCGGATCGGATGACCACGGCCCCCTGCGAGTAACCCACCAGCGCGACCGGTCCTGCCGTGGCGCGGATGGCCGCCCGCAGTCGGCCCGCACCGATCCCGACGCTCTCGACGAAACTCATCCCGCCCGGACGCGGGGCGGGACCATAGCTCGCGGGGTATCCGATCCACAGACAGTCGAAGCGGTCATCGAGTTCGTCGGCCACTCCGGTGAGGAGCCCGGACACCTCGGTCCGTGGGTCACCGGGGTACGACTCCCCCGTCCCGCCGACCACGAAGACGGTGATCGGCGGTGCCCCGCCGGGCCGTGGCGGGGTTCTGACATGCTGCACCTCACCCATGGTGGGTCCCGGACGTATGAACCGCCCGCAGGAGCGCTGAGGGCTTCCTGAGATTCCCACCTCGACCGTGTCACGGCGCCGCGGCCCGCACCTCGCAGCCGTGACCGATCAGGATGCTTGCGCCGGTGGCGGTTTGGCGACGTAGTCGGCGGTCTCGATGATCGCCACGAAGAAACCGCTGCCCTCGATCACATTGGCGCTGTGCACCAGGCCGGCCGGTATGTAGATGCTCGCGGGCGCCTCGACCTCATAGACCTCGTCCCCGAGCGTGATCTCGTAGACCAGACGGTCGAGCGACAGCAGGATGTTGATCTCCGGGCAGTCGTGCACGTGCGGCTCGCAGTAGTCACGTGAAGCCGCCGAGACGGCCCGCATCTCGTGTGCCACGACGCGCTTCTCCGCCTCCGGGAAAAGGTCCCCACCGGCCAGCACGCGACGGGTGATCGGCGCGTCGGCCGCCGCGTGGAAAGGCACGTCTCGGAGTGGGGACACCTCGCCCCGCGAGATCAGTCCGGCATGAGACCGGATGCTTTCGCTGATTGTCACACTGCCCCCTCTTGTCTCCCCGACCGTTCGCGTGAGTAAGAACCTCACGGCTCCGCACATGCTACTAAGGTTCGGCTATCCACACCGACCGGGCAGTAACCTGTCAGGTCTGGCAGACGGGGCACCAATACAGTTTTCGGGCCTCCAGATCGGCGATCAGGACGGGTGTCCCGCAGATCCGGCATGGCTCGCCCGCCCGCCGGTACACGTAGGTCCGCGGACGGTTCGGGGCGTAGGACGGCGCCCCGGAATCGTCTTCGGGCCGGATCACGTGAATGCGTCCACGACGCACGCCGATCTTCATGAGAGTCACCAGGTCGGACCACAGCGCGTCGAATTCGTCTCGGAGAACACGCTTTCCGGGTCTCATCGGATCGATGCCGGCGCGGAAGAGGATCTCGGCGCGATACACGTTGCCGATCCCGGCGATGACCTTCTGGTCCATCAGCAGGGCGCCGACGGGCCGCGCGGACCGCGAGATCGCCGCCCATGCCCGGTCGGGCTCGGCGTCGCGTCGCAGCGGATCCGGACCGAGTCGGGCGACCAACGCCTCGAGATCGGCGGGGTGGTAGATCTCACACGCCGTCGGACCCCGAAGGTCCGTTCCGGCGGTCTCGGTCTCGATGCGGAGTCGAACCTGCCCGACCGGTTCCGGCACGGGCACCGCGAGTTCGGTGAACGAGCCGTACAGCCCGAGGTGGATGTGCACCATTCGTTCGGCACGCCCGTCCCGGTAACGATGGACGAGATGCTTGCCCCAGGCCTCGGCCGCGTGGAAGGTGAGTCCGTCCACCATCGCCGCACCGTCGGCGAAGCGACCCTGCGGGCTGCTGACGCGAACCCGCTGCCCGCCGAACAGTCGCTGCTGCCGGCGGGCCAGTCGATGGAGAGTGTGGCCCTCGGGCACGGACTCGGCCGAGACCTACTGGGCCGGGGCCCCCGGCACCTCGGGAGCCTCGCCGGTGCGCTCGTACTCCGCGAGGATGTCGATGCGCCGCTGGTGCCGCGCCTCTTCCGACCACGGGGTGGCCAGGAACGCGTCGACGATGGCCAGCGCCTCGGCGGTGCTGTGCATCCGGCCGCCGATGCCGATGAGCTGTGCGTTGTTGTGCTGCCGGGCGAGCTGGGCGGTCTCGACGCTCCAGGCGAGTGCGCAGCGCGCGCCGGGGACCTTGTTCGCGGCGATCTGTTCGCCGTTGCCGCTGCCGCCGAGCACGATTCCCAGGCTGCCCGGGTCGGCGACGGTCTTGGCCGCGGCGGCGATGCAGAACGCCGGGTAGTCGTCGGCGGGGTCCATCTCGTGGGCACCGCAGTCCACGACCTCGTGGCCGGTGGCCTCGAGATGGTCTGCGATCTGGTTCTTGAGTTCGAATCCGGCATGGTCGGCACCGAGGTAGACACGCATGGCGTCACTATAGATTGAGGGCGTGGACACGCCCCTGCCCGTCCCCCGCGAGCCGGCCGCCGGCACACCCGCCTCCGGCGCACCGATCCCCAACGTGCCCGGCGTCGCCGACCCGCCGCCACCCGCGCCCGCCGACCCCGGTCGACGGTGGCTGCGCCCGGCGCACTACGCCGCGCGGCCGCGGCTGCACCCCTGGGAGATCCCCACCCTCGTGCTGGTGATCCTCGCGACGGTGGTCGGGTACGCGGCGATCATCGTCCTCGTCGCGCTGGGCACCCTCGACCAACTCCTGTTGGGCGCGTTGCTGTTTCCGCTCCTGCTGTTCGTGATCCGCGGCCTGACCTATGCATCACCGCGGGTCAACGGCGTACAGATGACGCCGACCCAGTTCCCCGACGGACACCGGATGGTCGTCGAAGCCGCAGCCCGCTTCGGACTGGAGTACGTGCCGGATGCCTACGTCGTCCTCGGCAACGGCGCGATCAACGCATTCGCCTCCGGGCACGGGTTCCGGCGATTCGTCGTCGTGTACTCCGACCTGTTCGAGGTGGGCGGCGCCGCCCGGGACCCGCAGGCGCTCGAGTTCATCATCGGCCACGAGGTCGGGCACATCGCCGCCGGGCACACCTCGTACTGGCGACAGCTCTCGACGATCGTCGGCATGAACATCCCCGTGCTCGGCGCCGCCCTGTCCCGCGCGCAGGAGTACAGCGCGGACAACTACGGGTACTACGCCAGACCCGGTGGGGCGCCCGGGGCGATGGGGGTCCTGGCCGCCGGCAAGTACATGCTCTCGGCGGTGGACTTCGACCAGTTCGCCGACCGGGCGACCCACGAGCGCGGGTTCTTCACCTTCCTGACCAACGCGATGTCGTCGCATCCGGTGCTGACCTGGCGGGCAGCCGCGCTTCGCGACCGGACCCGCGCGGGGGCGATGCTGCTGCGTCCCAGCCAGATCGTCCGGGGCGTCGGGAGCGGAAACGTGGTGGCGGTGCCGCCGCCTCCCCATCCGGCGACCCTCGGGCCCGACGGACTGCCCAACGGCATCGAACCGCCACCACGCTTCTGACGTACGGAACCGCAAGCGCGCAACCGAACCCGATCAGTCGAACTGCGGATCCTCGTTGCGCGTGCGCTTGAGCTCGAAGAAGTGGGGGTAGGACGCGAGTGCGCGCGCACCGTCCCACACCGTCCCGGCGTCCTCACCACGCGGGATCCGCGACAACACGGGGCCGAAGAAGGCGACGTCGTTGACGTGGATGGTGGGCGTCCCGACATCGTCGCCCACCTTGTCCATCCCGGCGTGGTGGCTCTCGCGGATGACCTCGTCGAACTCGGTGCCGTCGGCGGCCTCGGCGAGCGAGGCGTCGAGGCCGATCTCCTCGAGCGCGCCCGCGATGACCTCGTCGAGATCCTTGATGCCCTGGTTGTGGATGCGGGTCCCCATCGCCGTGTACAGCGGCGCCAGGATCTCGTCACCCTTCTGCGCGGCGGCGGCGGCGATGACCCGGACCGGACGCCAGGCGTGCTTGAGGCCCTCGCGGTACTCCTCGGGGATGTCCTTGCCCTCGTTGAGGACGGCGAGGCTCATGATGTGGAAATTGACCTCGATCGGCCGGACCTTCTCGGCCTCGAGGATCCAGCGTGAGGTGATCCAGCACCACGGGCAGAGCGGGTCGAACCAGAAATCGACGCGATCGGTGGGCTGGGCCTGCTCTGACATGGAACATCCTCTCGAGAGTCGACATTGAACACGTGCCGCCGACGATCGGCCGGTGGCGCCGTCGGACGGCTCAACACCCCGGCGGTTCGAACTGTTCCCGATGCGCGGAGCAGTCGCCGGCGCTGTGGATTCGCGGGGCCCGGTCCGGGCACGGTGTGAGATGGTGCAAGAACCGCCGAGGAAGAGGACCCGGGATGCCGTCGTCGCCACCGTCCGATCCGGACGAACCCGCCCGGGTGGTCGCGCGTCTCCGGCCGCTCGAACCCCGATCTCTCGGACAGCGCTCGGCACAGATCGTCCGGGCCGCCACAAGACTGTTCCAGGACGCGGGATTCCGAAACGTCAGCATCGAGCAGATCGGCGCCGCGGTCGGTCTCACCGGGCCGGCGGTGTACCGACATTTCCCCGGCAAACACGACATCCTCTCGCAAGCGCTGACGACGCAGGTGGAGCTCGTCGCGACACTCATGGCCGACGCCGAGGAGCACGGCCGCTCGCCGGTCGAGCAGCTCGCACTTCTGCTCGACGGGCTCGGTGACCTCACCGCCCATCGGGACGTGTCGACGCTGTGGCGTCGCGAGCAACGCCATCTGCAGCCGGCCGAACTCGATGTGATGAGAAGCTATTTCGGCCGGCTGAGCGAACACTTCGCCTCACTCATCGCCGCGGCGCGTCCCGACGTCGTGCCGTCGGAGGCGGCGATGCTGGGTGCCGCTGCACTCAGCGTGTACACCAACACCTCCGAGATGCGGGGCTCGTTGTCGCCCGCCCGCCTCATGGAGGTCCAGCGCGCCGTGGCGGACTCCATCCTCGCGTGCCGGCTGCCGGGGCCACCGGAGCCGGACCCCGATGCCGAGCGCGCACCCGCGCACCGTCGCCCCGCCTCCCGTCGCGAGCGCATTCTCGACGCCGCCACCCAGTTGTTCTCCGAGCGGGGCTTCACCGACGTCCGCATCGACGAGATCGCCCGTACCGCCGATGTCTCGATCGCGACGCTCTATCAGGAGGTCTCTGGCAAATCCGATCTCCTGCGGGCGGTGCTGTGGCGCGGTGTGCAGGGCATCCTCTACGTCACCGCCCATGCGTTGAGCCGCGCCGGTTCCGACGACCCCCTCGACGTGCTCATCCGCGTCTTCGTCGAGTACGCACTCGACGTCCACGGCCGCATCATGCCCGTCTTCACCAGCGACCTCATGTATCTCCCGGACACCGAGCAGACGCAGCTCCGGAACGCGCAGCTGGATTTCCGGGCCGAATGGATCGACGCGATCCGGTCCCGTAACCCACTGCTGACCGCGGCCGACGCGAATGCGCTCGCCCAGGCGTTGTTCGGCTACACGTGCGAGATCATCGAGTCGCCGCAGCTGTGGTCCCGGCCCGGGGTCGCCGCCGAACTCGAGACGATCGCACGGGCGATCCTGAACCCCGCCGGACTGCGTGGAGCACCGCCGGAGTCCTGACCTGGATAAGCTGGCCTGCGTGACTGCTCCGAACCTCACCAGAGACCAGGCCCGCGACCGCGCAGCGATTCTCGACGTGTCGAACTACCAGATCGACCTCGACCTCACCGACGGTTCCGGGGCGCCCGGGACCGAGACCTTCCGCTCGACGACGACGGTGCGGTTCACCGCGACGGAGGCCAGCGAGACGTTCGTCGATCTCGTGGCACCCACCCTGATCTCGGCCACCCTCAACGGAGCCGACCTCGACGTCTCCGGTTTCGACGAATCAGTGGGTATCCCGCTGTCGGGCCTCGCCGCCGAGAACACGCTCACCGTGGTCGCCGACTGCGCGTACTCCAACACCGGCGAAGGTCTGCACCGGTTCGTCGACCAGTCCGACGACTCGGTGTACCTGTACTCACAGTTCGAGACGGCCGACGCCAAGCGGATGTTCGCCTGCTTCGATCAGCCCGATCTCAAGGCGACCTACACGGTGACCGTCACCGCTCCCGCGGACTGGAAGGTCATCTCCAACGCCGCGCACGCGGAGGCTCCTGGCGAACCGGACGGCTCCACATCCGCTGTAATGCACCGATTCCGGGAAACAGTACCGATGAGCACCTACCTCGTCGCACTCATCGCGGGGCCGTATGCGGAGTGGACCGACGTCTACTCCGACGAGCACGGCGACATCCCGCTCGGCATCTACTGCCGCGCATCGCTCGCCGAGCACATGGACGCCGAGCGCCTGTTCACCGAGACCAAACAGGGCTTCGGCTTCTACCACCAGAACTTCGGGATCCCTTACGCCTTCGGCAAATACGACCAGCTGTTCGTCCCCGAGTTCAACGCCGGCGCGATGGAGAACGCCGGCGCCGTGACCTTCCTCGAGGACTACGTCTTCCGGTCCCGCGTGACCAAGTACCTCTACGAGCGCCGCGCCGAGACCGTCCTGCACGAGATGGCCCACATGTGGTTCGGCGACCTGGTCACCATGCAGTGGTGGGATGATCTGTGGCTCAACGAGTCGTTCGCGACCTTCGCGTCCGTGCTGTGCCAGGCCGAGGCGACCGAATACGCCAGCGCCTGGACGACATTCGCCAACGTCGAGAAGTCCTGGGCCTACCGGCAGGACCAGCTGCCCTCGACCCACCCGGTCGCGGCCGACATCCCCGACATCGCGGCCGTCGAGGTCAACTTCGACGGCATCACCTACGCCAAGGGCGCGTCGGTCCTCAAGCAGCTGGTCGCGTACGTGGGTCTCGAGGACTTCCTCGCCGGGTTGCGCAGCTACTTCGCCGCGCACCAGTTCGGCAACGCCACCTTCGCCGATCTCCTCGGCGCATTGGAGAAGTCGTCGGGCCGGGACCTGTCGGACTGGGGCGACCAGTGGTTGCGCACCACGGGCATCAATGTCATCCGGCCCGACTTCGAGGTCGACGACTCCGGCGCCTTCACGCGGTTCACCATCGTCCAGGACGGCGCCGCCCCGGGCGCCGGCGAGACCCGGGTACACCGACTGCGCGTCGGTGTCTACGCCGACAACGGATCCGGTGCCATCGAGCAGACGCACAGTGTGGAACTCGACATCGAGGGCGAGCGCACCGACGTCGCCGACCTCGTCGGTGTGCATCGTGGAGATCTGGTGCTGCTCAACGACGGTGACCTCACCTACGCCTCGGTTCGGCTCGATCCGGAGTCGCTGGCGACGGCGACCGCCCGGATCGGCGACATCAGCGATCCGATGCCGCGCACCCTGGTCTGGTCGGCGGCGTGGGAGATGACCCGTCAGGCCGAGATGCGTGCCCGTGACTTCGTCGAACTCGTTCGGCAGGGCATCGCTGGGGAGTCGGAAATCGGTGTGGTGCAACGAGTTCTGCTGCAGGCGACGACCGCCATCGAATCCTACGCCGACCCGGAGTGGGCGGCCACCACGGGCCGTCCCGGATTCAGCTCGCGCATGCTCGAACTCGCCCGCGCGGCCGAGCCGGGTTCCGACCATCAGCTGGCGTTCGTCAACACCTGGCTCGGCGGCCGGATCAACGACGACCAGACCGAGGTGGCCCGGGCGCTGCTCGAGGGCGCGGATCCCGCCGACCACGGGCTCGAGGGTCTCGCCGTCGACACGGACCTGCGGTGGAAGCTGGTGACCGCGCTGGCCACCGCCGGGGCGATCGACACCGATCCGGAGTCGACCCCGGTCATCGACGCCGAGGCCGAGCGGGACAACACCGCCACCGGCACGCGTTCGGCGGCGCTGGCGCGGGCGGCGCGTCCGCTGGCAGAGGCCAAGGCGGACACCTGGACTCGCGCCATCGAGGACGACTCGTTGTCGAATGTGTACACCCGCACCATGATCGGCGGATTCGCCCGTCCCGGCCAGGGCGAACTCCTCGAGCCCTACGTGGAGAAGTACTTCGAGGCGGTTCCGAAGGTGTGGGCACGCCGGTCGAGCGAGGTCGCGCAGACCGTCGTCATCGGCCTGTACCCGAGTTGGGCGATGTCGCAGCATGCCCTCGACCTCGCCGAGGACTTCCTGTCCGGGGACCACCCGTCCGCGCTGAAGCGGCTGATCTCCGAGGGCCGCGACGGCGTCGCCCGCTCGCTGCGGGCGCGCGCCTACGACGCGCAGGAGAGCTGAACCCCGCGGACGCCGGGTTCAGCGCCGTCGCCACCGGTAGCGCACCTGCGGGCGGCCCGCCGAGCCGTACTCGGTATCGCGTTCGAGTACGTGGTCGTCGGCGAGCCGCTCGAGGTAGCGCCAGGCGGTGACCCGCGACGATCCGAGGGCGCGCGCCACTTCCGAGGCGGTCAGCCCGTCGGGGCTGTCACGGACCGCCCGGCTGACCGCGTCCTCGGTCTGCGGCGCCGCGCCCTTCTTCGCCGATCGACGGGTGTCGCTCGTGCGCAGCTCGGCGAGCGCCCGGTCGACGTCGCGCTGACTGACCGCGTCGGCGTCGCCGGTGAGGGCTTCGCGGTAGCGCAGGTACTGCTCGATCTTCTCCCGGAACGCGGCGAAGGTGAAGGGTTTCAGCAGGTAGAGCAGCACCCCGCGCGACATCGCGCTCCGGACGGTGGCGAGGTCGCGCTGGGCGGTGATCGCGATGACGTCGGGCGCCGGGCGGACACCCGACAGCGCCGAGGCGAGGTCCACGCCACGTGCGTCGGGCAGACCCAGGTCGAGCAGCACCAGATCCACCGGTCCGGCGGTGGCCATCCGCAGCGCCTCCTGCGCGGTGGACACGGCACCGACGACCTCGAATCCGCCCAGCCGGACGAGATAATCGCGATGCGCCTCGGCGATCACGGGTTCGTCCTCGACGATCAGGACGCGGATCATCGTCCGCGCTCCCCCGCGTCGGCGCGCACGCGTACCGAGATGACCGAGCCGTAGGTGTTCTCGGCGCTCATCGTCCCGTGCCGGCGGGCGACGACCTGGGCGACGAGGGCGAGACCGAGGCCGCGCCCGGCGGCGTCACCTCCCGGCTTCGTCGAGTAACCCCGAGTGGTCGCCAGGGCGAGCAGGTCGGCATCCATGCCGCTGCCGCTGTCGGCGACGACGATGTCGAGCACGCGGTCGTCCCCGACGACCGTCACCTCCACCCACGGGTCCGCGGGGTCGCAGGCGTCCAGGGCGTTGTCGATCAGGTTGCCCACGACCGTGATCATCTCACCGGGCGTGAGGAGCCCGGTGGCGGCGTCGCTCACCTGCGATTCCTCGGTCAGGGACAGCGGAATCCCGCGTTCGGCCGCCTGCGCCGTCTTCCCCAGCAGGAGGGCGACCAGCGCGGGCTCGGCCACCGCCTGGGTCATCCGGTCGATGAGGTGCTGGGAGAGCTCGAACTCGGTCGTCGCCAGCCGGATCGCCTCGTCGGGCCGGCCCATCTCCACGAGGGCGACGATCGTGTGCAACCGGTTGGCGGCCTCGTGCGCCTGCGATCGGAGGGCCTCGGCGAACCGCGTCATGGAGTCGAGTTCGCCCATCGCCTCCGAGAGCTCGGTGCGGTCGCGGATGGTGACCACCGACGAAGCGCGTCGGCCGGCCACCGGGGAACGACTCACCAGCAGTACCCGGCCGCGGTCGGCGTAGGTCACGTCCGTCTCCTCGTCGCCGTCGGTGAGGAAGGCGGGCAGGTCCGCGGGGGCCGTGTCGGGTCCGATCTCGAGCAGGCGGTGCGCCTCGGAGTTGACGAGTGCCGGTCGTCCGTCCTCCACGACGACCAATCCCTCGCGCACGGAACGCAACACGGCGTCGTGGTGGTCGTACATCAGCCGTAACTCGTCGGGCGCGAGTCCACCGGTCTGCCGCAGCAGTCGTCGCCGGATCCACCACACGCCGCCGACGGCGGTGAGCAGTGCCGCAAACGCGGCGAGGGCGATCATCGGCAGCTGGCCACGCCACGCCGACGTCAGCGAGCGCTGGGTGATCCCGGCGGCGACCATCCCCACCACCCGGCCGTCGGCATCACGGACGGGGACGATCGTCCGGATCGACGGGCCTAGCGTGCCGGTGTAGTTCTCGGTCACGGTCTGCCCTCGCAGTGCCGCGTCGATGCTCCCCAGATACGGTTCGCCGATCCGCGCCGGGTCGGTGTGGGTGTAGCGGGTCCGGTCGGGCGCCAGCACGGTGATGAACGCGATCCCGGTTGCCGCGCGCACCCGCTCGGTGACCGGCTGCAGCACCGCGCTGGGATCCGGAGACGTGAGGGCGGCGACGGTCGACGGCGACTCCGCCAGGCTGACGGCCACCGCTGTCACCTCGGCCCTCGCCGCGCGGTCCGCGTCGATGCGGGCGTCGACGGCCGCCAGAACGCTCTCGGCGACGACGACCACCGCGAAGACCGCCAATGCGAGCGCGGCGACCTGTCCGGCGAGCGTGCGCGGGTACCACCGCATCCCTGCCGACCTCGTTCCTGTCCGGAGTGATGACTCCGGACGTGCTGGGTATGAACGTAATGAACACAATCGTGACCCGCGTCACCACATCGGGCCACAATCCTAATCACTGTTGTCCGAGGTGTACGAGGAGAGAATCACCGATGAACATTCGAGGTAGGTCCGGCGACTCACCGGCCGGGGACGGTTCCGATCCCATCCTGACCACGCCCGGCACGCCATCCAAGGCCAAGCGCGACCGCACCCATTGGCTGTACATCGGTGTCATCATCGCGGTGATCGCGGGCGTCGTGGTCGGGCTCGTCGTGCCGGGCGTCGGCAAAGACCTCGGAGTGCTGGGGACCATGTTCGTCAGCCTCATCAAGATGATGATCGCCCCGGTCATCTTCTGCACGATCGTGTTGGGCATCGGCTCGGTTCGCAAGGCGGCGACGGTCGGCAAGGTCGGCGGACTCGCGTTCGTCTACTTCCTGGCGATGTCGACGGTTGCGCTGGCGATCGGCCTGGTCGTCGGCAACATCATCCAGCCGGGCGACGGCCTGAACATCGACTCGGTGTCGGGCAAGGGCCAGGAACTCGCCGAGGACGCACACGAGTCCGGCGGAACCCTCGACTTCATCCAGGGCATCATCCCGGAATCGATGCTGTCCGCGCTGACCGAGGGCAGCGTCCTGCAGGCGCTGTTCGTCGCGCTGCTCGTGGGGTTCGCGATCCAGGCGATGGGCCGCACCGGCGAACCGATCCTCACCGCGGTCTCCTACTTCCAGAAGCTCGTCTTTAAGGTGCTCACCATGGTGCTCTGGGTGGCCCCGATCGGCGCGTTCGGTGCGATCGCCAGCGTCGTGGGACAGACAGGCTGGGCCGCGGTCCAGCAGCTGCTGACGCTGATGCTCGCGTTCTATCTGACCTGCCTGGTGTTCGTGTTCGGCGTGCTCGGGGTGCTGCTGCGCACCGTGTCGGGCGTCTCGATCTTCAAACTCGTCAAGTACCTCACCCGCGAGTACATCCTGATCTTCGCGACGTCGTCCTCGGAGTCCGCGCTGCCTCGCCTGATCGCGAAGATGGAGCACCTCGGCGTGGAGAAGACCACTGTCGGCGTCGTGGTGCCGACCGGGTACTCGTTCAACCTCGACGGCACCGCCATCTACCTCACGATGGCGTCGATCTTCATCGCCGACGCGATGGGCGACCCGCTGTCGGTCGGTGAGCAGATCGGCCTGCTGGCGTTCATGATCATCGCGTCCAAGGGCGCCGCCGGCGTCAGCGGTGCGGGATTGGCCACCCTCGCCGGCGGACTCCAGGCCCACCGCCCCGACATGCTCGACGGCGTCGGCCTCATCGTCGGCATCGACCGGTTCATGTCGGAGGCCCGCGCGGTCACCAACTTCTCCGGCAACGCGGTCGCGACGCTGCTCGTCGGCTCGTGGACCAGCACCATCGACAAGCAGCGCGTCGACGACGTGCTGTCCGGCCGGGATCCGTTCGACGAGAGCAACATGGTCGACGACGAGCTCGACGACGACCCCACCGCTCGCGGAGCCCACGAGAAGGTCCTCACCCACTGACGACCCGCGACGAAGGCCGCCCCACCGGAATGGTGGGGCGGCCTTCGTGTATCAGGGTGTGCGAGCGATCAGCCGCCGGCGGCGGCGGTGGCCATCACGCGCAGCGAGGCGATCAGCCCGTCGATCAGGTTGCCCTGACGGAAGCCGGTGACCGCGGCGGTGACACCGAGAGCCGCGACGCGATCGTTCACGCGGGTGGACACCTTGTTGCCGGAGACGATGACCACGTCACGCGAGTTCGGAGAGACGGCGATGAGGGTGCCGTACGCGGGCTCGGGCGATTTCGCGAGGATCGCACGGGCGCTGGTCTCCAGCTCACCGTCGAGGTCGCCGATGTAGACCGAGAAGCGCACGAGGGCCTTCTCGCTGGCGGCCTTGAGCGTCTCGTCGAGCGCGATCAGATCCTTCTTGCTGAACGGCGGCGTCGTCGGAGCGTCGGCCGGGTAGCGTGCCGCGGAAATGCGACCGCTGTTGGTGAAGACGGCGCCCAGCGGCAGTTCGGCGGCCGACCGGGCCGCGACCTCGGCGCTCACATTTGCGTGCGTAACCTCACCATTTGCCACTGGCCGAGCTCCCATCGACGTCGCCGGGTTCCGCATGCCGCGGAAGTGCCATCGGTTCGATGTCGGTGGCACTGAAGAGAAGCGGTGCGTGTTCCCACTGCTGGTCGAGGGTGTATTCCTCGACCTTCGGGTACTTGACCCCGGAGGAGAACACCATCGCGACAACACAGAGCAGAACAGCAAGCACCGTGAGAATCGTGACTGGCACTCCGATGGGGACGATCAGGCTGTCGACGTCCATGTCACCCTTTCGATGGTCGCGCCGGACCCGCCCGGTTGTCGGCGCAGGTCATCGTTGATCAATCTAACCCACTGGCCGCCGCCCGGCCCACGGGGGCCTACAGCGCGTCGTAGACGTGTGAGGCGACCCCGTGCGACCGGATCATGCCCCTCACGCGGCGCCGGCATCGAGGTACTGCAGCCACGCCGGATCGATGTCCTTGATGGTGGCCAGCACACGCCAGTGCCTGCCCTTCGGCACGGTCGGAACCGTCCGCAGCGTCCACCCCAGCTCCCCGAGCAGACGATCCGCCTTCCGGTGATTGCACGAGGCACAGCACGCCACGCAGTTCTCCCAGGTGTGCGTCCCGCCCCGACTCCGCGGGACCACGTGGTCGATCGTCGTCGCCCGTGCACCGCAGTAGCCGCACCTGGTCAGGTCACGACGCATCAGAGCGGCCCGGGTCATCGGCACGGTCGCCCGGTACGGCACGTGGACGTATCTGCGGAGGCGGATCACGGTCGGAACCGGGACCGCACCACCCACGGAGTGCACCGCCTCGCCCTGTTCGTCGGCGTGCACCAGATCGGCGCGATCACGGAGGATGAGGACGACCGCACGCCGGACCGTCACGGCCGTCAGCGGCTCGTACGTGGCGTTGAGGAGCAGCACCCGGCGGCGTGTCCAGGCCCCGGCGCCGGGAGCGGGACGGCTCTGCCCGCGTCCCGTCTTCGCGTGTGATCTGTGCGTCATCTCGCCTCCCGCCACCCCGCCGAGCACAAGTCCACCACGGTGGCGGTCCCCGTGACAGCTGTTTCACGGTGTCCGGCCAGCTCACGGGGCCGACCCGGCGTCGACGTTGAGACACCGCGCCCGGGTGAGGACAATGGCGAGGGTGACTGGCGAACCCAACACATCCCCTCCGACCCCACCGGCGCCGGCAACCCCCGCGCGCACCTTCTACGACGAGGTCGGCGGTGCCGAGACGTTCCGGCGACTCACGGCTGTGTTCTATCGCGAGGTGGCGCGCGACGAGGTGCTGCGCCCGCTGTATCCCGAGGAGGACCTGGGTCCGGCCGAGCGTCGGATGCGGATGTTCCTCGAACAGTACTGGGGGGGCCCGCGAACCTACTCCGATGAGCGCGGCCATCCCCGACTCCGCATGCGTCACAACCCCTTCCGCGTCGGTCCCATCGAGCGGGACGCGTGGCTGCGCTGTATGCACACCGCAATCGCCTCCATCGACGACGACACCCTCGACGCCCCGCACCGCCAGGCGCTGATCGACTACATGGAGATGGCGGCGCAATCGATGATGAATTCACCCATCTGAGAGCGTTTTCTCTCCCGACACGCCGCCCGACTCGCCGACTGACCTGGATTTCTCCGAGAAAACTCAGGTAGGGCACAATGACCACGGTGAGCGATGAGACACCAGAGGTCGTCCCCGCCGAGCCATCCGACGGGGGTCAGCCCGACGACGCCGCGTTCGACGACGGCGCGATCGAGTCCGACGTCGATGCGGTCGAGGAGCCGGCTGCCGGCGAGGCCGTCGTCGCCGCCGACACATCCGTCGCACCACCCGTTGTCTCGCAGCTGGATCCGGCCGACACCACGTGGTGGAAGTCCGCGGTGTTCTATCAGATCTATCCGCGCTCGTTCTCCGATGTCAGCGGTGACGGCGTCGGCGATCTCGCCGGTGTCATCGACAAACTCGGCTATCTCGAACTCCTCGGGATCGATGCGATCTGGCTCAGTCCGATCATGGCCTCTCCCATGGCAGATCACGGTTACGACGTCTCCGATCCCCGGGACGTCGATCCCCTCTTCGGCGACCTCGACGTCTTCGACGAGCTCATCGCCGAGGCCCACGAACGCGACATCCGGGTGACGATGGACCTCGTCCCCAACCACACGAGTGATCAGCACGAGTGGTTCCAGGCCGCGCTGGCCGCGGCCCCCGGCAGTCCCGAACGCGAGCGGTACATCTTCCGGGACGGCCTCGGTGACGACGGCGACGAGCCGCCGAACAACTGGCACAGCATCTTCGGCGGACCCGCCTGGACCCGGGTCACCGAGGCCGACGGCTCGCCGGGACAGTGGTACCTGCACATCTTCGCCAAGGAGCAGCCGGACCTGAACTGGGAGAACCCGGACGTCTTCGCCGATCTCGAGAAGACGCTGCGTTTCTGGCTCGATCGGGGTGTGGACGGCTTCCGCATCGACGTCGCGCACGGCATGGCCAAACCCGCGGACCTGCCCGACATGGACCTGTCGGAGACCAAATTGCTGCAGAACTCCGACGACGACCCGCGGTTTAACAACTATGCGGTGCACGAGATCCACCGCAAGATCCGCAAGGTCCTCGACGAGTACCCCGGGGCCGCCAACGTCGGTGAGATCTGGGTCAGCGACAACGAGCGATTCGCCGAGTACCTGCGTCCCGACGAACTGCACCTCGGGTTCAACTTCCGGCTCGCCAAGGCGCCGTTCGAATCCGGTGCGATCAGGGAGGCCATCGAGAACTCACTCGACGCGGTGTTGTCGGTGTCGGGTACTCCGACGTGGACGCTGTCCAATCACGATGTCGCCCGCGAGGTCACGCGATACGCCGTCGCCGACCCGGAGACCGGGGCACTCGACCTCGAGCGCGGCACGAGGCGCGCACGAGCGATGCTCGTCGTCGAAATGGCCCTGCCCGGAACGGTTTTCCTCTACAACGGGAGCGAACTGGGACTGCCGAACGTCGACGACCTGCCCGACGACGCACTCCAGGACCCGGTGTGGGAACGGTCCGGACGCACCGAACGCGGGCGGGACGGCTGCCGCGTCCCGATCCCCTGGGAGGGGACCGAGCCGCCCTTCGGATTCAGTGCGACGTCCGAGACCTGGCTGCCGATCCCGGATTCGTGGCGCGCGCTCACTGTCGAAGCCCAGCTCGAGGACGTGGGGTCGATGCTGTCGCTGTACCGCGCAGCCATCGACCTGAGGGTGACCCGTCCGGAGTTCACCGGTGAGCACCTCGAGTGGTACGGCGCGCCGGAGGGATGCCTGGCGTTCCGTCGTTCCGAGGGTCAGCTGGTCTGTGCGCTGAACGCCGGCGATGAGCCGGTGCCCCTTCCGCCCGGCGAATTGCTGCTCGTCAGTTCACCTCTCGTCGACGGGATGCTGGCGCCGGACGCAGCTGCCTGGCTGGTGTGACCGGCTCACACCACTAGTTCAGGACGGTCACCGCGAGATCGCGGTGCCGGCGCTGGTACACCGAGCCGAAGCGTGCATCGATCCGAATCCACGCCGCCGACATCCGGATTCGTACCGGTTCGTCGGCTGCGATCGCCCCGGTGTCGGAGGTCTCGGTGACCGCTCGTCCGTCCGCGTCGCGGATGAATCCCATGCCGGTCAGGGCGAAGACCGATCGCATGCTCACCGCGGCCCGCAGCGCACCCTCCTCCGACGTGACCTCGAGGACATCCTGATCGAGCAGACCCGTTGCGGGACCGTGCCCGCTCCCCTCCTCGCGCGCCACCCGGGCGCCTTCCCGGGACAGTTCGACCACGCTGCGGGCGGGTACGTCGTCGATGTGCCGGAACCCGACCGCAGCGGGAAGCGCTCCGCGCCAGGCACTGTCGAGTGAGAAGCCGGGATCGACCGCGGTGCCCGGGCCGGCCGATTCGACGGTCGCACGCAGTGTCGAAGCGTCGCACACGATGTCGGTCGGCGCGATTCGTCCGGTCACCGACCGGGTGGCGAGGACGTCGAACCCGGTATGTGCCCACAAGGCCACCAGACCGTCCGAACGCGCGACCACCCGGACGACGGCGGCATCGTCGAGACGTACTGCGTGCGAGAGGAACGCGAGGGCGTTCGATCGGTCCGAGGACGCGAACTCGATGAACCGCTCCATCAACTCGGCCCGCCGCGTGTGGCCGATTCCCCGGCAGGGCGGCGGAATCCGGCGAGGTAGACCTTCTGTTCCGGGGTGAGCCGGGCGATGCGCTGGGCCGCCATGTCGAAGGCGACGAGCTGTGTGCTGGCGACCACGGCGGGGCGAGAGGCGGGGTCGGCACCCGCCGCGCGCACTTCGTAGCCGACGGTGAAATCGACGGCCCGCAGGCGTTCGACGAACATGGTGACCTCGATCGGTCCCTCGGAATGACGCAGCTGCGCTTGATATCTCACGTGTAGGTCGGCGACGAGGCAGCCGTCGCGCAGGGGCGCGGTCGGTCGGCCGTCGTAGAAGAGCCAGGGAATGCGCGCCTCTTCGAGCAACGTCACCATCCGGGCGTGGTTGATGTGCGCGTAGACATCCATGTCCGACCAGCGCACCGGCACCTTGACCAGGTATCCGTCAGCGGTCGTGGTCCCGGCGTCCTCGTTGAGCACGTGCGTCATCCCCTGTCAGATCGGTGTCGGCGGGCGGCCAGCGCGGCCACCCCGGCCCAACCCTACGCACTACCCGACCCGGTCAAGCAGGCGCGATCTCCACCGGCAGACCGTTGAGGACGACGGTCCCCGAGAGCGGGTCCAGCAGGGCGCCGTCGTTCAGGTCGTTCACGTTCACACCCGGCTCGGCGGCAGCGACGCCCAGTCTGATGCCGTCGACATCATGACCCCACCCGTGCGGCAGCGACGCGACCCCGGGCCGGATGTCGGTGGTGATCTCGACGGGAACGGTCAGCGAACCGCCCGCACCACGGACCTTGGCGACGTCGGAGATGCCGAGTCGGTCGGCATCGTCGGGATGCATGAGCAGGGTGCAGCGATTGGTACCGCCGGTGAGGGCCGGGAGATTGTGCATCCAGCTGTTGTTCGACCGCAGGTGGCGGCGGCCGACCAGCAGCAGGCTGCCGTCGGCGGCCGGCGCCGGGTCGCCCCCGGCGTCCACCGCTGCGCTCAGGCGTGCGAGGTCGCCGATGAGCGGGTCGGGAGCGAGTTCGATCTTGCCGGATGCCGTGCGGAGCACCCCGGGCAGGCGCGGCCGCATCGGCCCCAGGTCGATGCCGTGCGGCGCGGCCAGCACATCCGCGAACGTGAGGCCGTTGCGCGCGCCGAAGGCGTCGCCGTACGCCCCGAGGCGGAACAGCATGTCCAGCCGACGCTGGTGCCCGGGCGCGTCGGGCAACTTCGCGACGAGCGAGGCGACGTCACGGCCGGCGACGGGCGAATAGGGGTCGGTGACCTCCTTCGACAGAGTCGCCGCGATGACCTGTTCGTCGACGAGCCCCGGGTCGGCGTCGACCCCGGCCCCGGACAGGCCCATGATCAGCCGGCACACGATCTCGATCTCGTCGGGACGGCCTGCCGGCAGCGGTAACACGGGCGGCGAGTAGCGGGCGGTGGCCCGGACCGCCAGGTTGTTCAGGATGGCATCGAAATGCGGACTCTGCGACGGGCGCGGCGGCGGCAGCACGACGTGTGCGTGCCGCGTCGTCTCGTTCAGATAGGGGTCGACGCAGACCACGAACTGTGCGTCGTCGAGTGCGCGTCCCAGTCGTGCGCCGTTCGGCGCGGACAGGACGGGGTTACCCGACACCGTCACCAGCGCCCGCAACCGCCCCTCGCCGGGCGTCTCGAACTCCTCGGCCATCGCGACGGCGGGGAGCTCACCGCCGACCTCCGCGTGACCGGAAACCCGGCTGCGCCACCGCCCGGTACGGAACCCCCGGCCCGCACGGGCCGGGCGGGGCGACGGAGCGGTCGGTGCGAGCGGGAACATCACTCCCCCGGGCCGGTCGAAGTTGCCGGTGAGGATGTTCACCACGTCGATGAGCCAACTGCCGATGGTCCCGAATTGCACTGTGGTGGTGCCCATCCGGCCGTAGACGGCGGCCGATTCCGACGCGGCGATCGACCGGGCGAGAGCCCGGATGTCGGCGGCCGCCACACCACAGAACGAGGCGACCCGTTCGGGAGTGTAACCGCTCAGCTCGTCGCGCAGCGCCTCCACACCGAGGACATGCGCGGCGATCCCGCCGAGGTCGTCGGCGACGAGATCCTCGTCGAACAGGCACTGCACCACCGCGCACAGCAGCGCCGCATCCGTTCCGGGACGCGGCGCGATGTGGGTGTCGGCGAGCTTCGCCGTGCGGGTGCGTGCCGGGTCGATGACGGTCAGGCGGCCGCCCCGGCGGCGCAGCGCGGTCAGTTTCCCGGGGAAGTCGGCGGCGGTGGTTACACTGCCGTTGGAGACCACCGGGTTCGCACCGATGATCACGAGATGATCGGTGCGGTCGAGGTCCGGGACGGCGAAGGTCCCGGCATGACCGACGAGGTAACCGGTGGCCGCCTGCTTCGGCATCTGGTCGAGGGTGCTGGCGCTGAACACGTTGCGGGTGCCGAGTGCCCGGATGAGCAAGGGCGCGTATATCGTGCCGGCGACGGTGTGCGCGGACGGATTGCCGAGGTAGAAGCCGATCGACTCGCCGCCGGAGGTCGAGATCACCTCACGCAGCCCGTCGACCGCAGCGGTCAGCGCTGTGTCCCAATCGGTTTCGACGAGCCGACCATCGCGCCGGATGAGCGGACGGTCGAGACGATCGGGATCGTTGTCGAGCTGGGCGAAACTCGCACCCTTCGGACACAAGTAGCCGGCACTGAACACGTCGTCGGCGTCACCGCGCGCGGCGGTGACGATCTCACCGCCGGTCGTGCGGTCCCGGCCGATGGTGAGGGTCAGACCGCAGGTGGCCTCGCAGAGCGGGCAGATGCGCGGTGCGGTTCGGGTCATGTGCTCAGGCTAGGCGCTCGGCACACCTGACTGCGACGGATTCGACGACGGCAGCCGTCGCCTGCGCATCAGCGGATCACGCTCCGCAGCTGCCGGGCCGCGACGGAGAGCGTGGCCAGATCCGCGGTCCCGGTCTCCTCGATCTCCCGGAGCACGCTACGTACCCGGCTCAGCCGGTTCGACCGCGAGGACTCCCACTCGGCGATCTTGTCGGCCGTGCTCTCGCCGGGTTCGCTGACCTCCAGGATCCGCAGGGTCAGCGCACGGAGCGCACCGTGCATGTCGTCACGCACTGCCAACCGGGCCAGCGCATGCCATCGATCGCCGAATTCGAGTCCCGACACCGCCGTGAGCAGCTGTTCGAGACCGAAGTGCTCCATCACCCCGAAGTAGAGGTCGCCGACCTCGCCGGCGTCCCGGTCGGCGATCTCGGCCGCGTCGATGATGTCGAGCAGACAGAAGCGGTGCAGGCTAGCCGCGACGGTGTGGGCGAGGTCCTCGGGAACGCCGTGCTCGATGTAGGTGTCGGCGCGCTCGGCGACATCGCGTGCCGAACTCGGCCCGTACCAGTCGTCGATGACCTCGGACAGTGCTGCCACCCGCTCGCCGTAGCGGGTGATCTCGGCGGCCATGGCCAATGGTTGCGGCCGGAAGGCGAGCAGCCACCGCGAGGCGCGGAACAGCAGACGGCGCGCGTACAGCATCATCTCGTCGACGGCCTCGACCGGAGCCGGTGCATGCCGGATGCCCTCGAACACCTCATTCATGCCGAAGACCTTGTTGGACACCACATACGCGCGGACGCCCTCCTCGGTACTGCAGCTGCTCCCCTCGCTCAACCGGAACAGGTGGGTCATCCCGGCGTGGTCGATCACGTCGTTGACGAGGGTCGTCGCCACGATCTGACGCCGCAACCGGTGTCCGCTGATCGCGTCGGAATGCTCGGTGCGCACCGCGTCCGGGAAATAGCGCGCGACGCGGGGTGCGAACACGTCGTTGTCGGGGAGGTCGGTGGCGAGCAGGTCGGATTTGGACTCGAGCTTGACGTGCGCCATGAGCGTCGCGAACTCGGGCGACGTGAGACCGCGGTGGAGCTCGCCGCCGACCCGCTTGCGCAGCTCGCGCGGCTCGGGCAGCGCCTCCAAGCGTAGGTCGACGCCACGTTTGGCGGCGAGGTGTTCGAGCATGCGGGCGTGCACCTCCACCCGCAGCAGCTCGAATGTGCGGCAGAATCCGAGCTCGGAGTTCTGCGAGATGTTGTCGGCGAGAACGAGTTCGGCGACCTCGTCGGTCATCGACTCCAGCAGGGGGTCGCGTTCGTCGGCGTCGAGGCCGCCCGCCGAGACCGCCGCGTCCAGCAGGATCTTGATGTTCACCTCGTGGTCGGAACAGTCGACCCCGGCCGAATTGTCGAGGGCGTCGGTGTTGATCCGGCCCCCGGCGAGGTCGAACTCGATGCGACCGCGTTCGGTGACCCCGAGGTTGCCGCCCTCCCCGATCACCTTGGCACGCAACTCGTTCCCGTCGACGCGGATCGCGTCGTTGGACTTGTCGCCGACACTCGCATGTGATTCGGTCGACGCCTTCACGTAGGTCCCGATGCCGCCGTTCCACAGGAGGTCGACCGGAGCGAGCAGGATCGCGCGTATCAATTCGGGGGGTGAGAGTTCTGTCGTACCGTCTTCCATGCCTAGCGCGTCCACCATCTCGGGGGTGATCGGGATCGACTTGCGGTCGCGCTCCCACACCCCGCCGCCGGCACTGATGAGGTCGGTGTCGTAGTCCGCCCACGACGACCGCGAGAGGCCGAACAACCGCTTCCGTTCGGTGAACGACGCCGCCGCCTCCGGATCGGGGTCGACGAAGATGTGCCGGTGATCGAACGCGGCGACGAGCCGGATGTGCTCGCTGAGCAGCATCCCGTTGCCGAACACGTCGCCGCTCATGTCGCCGATCCCGACGACGGTGAAGTCCTGCGACTGCGTGTCGGTACCCATCTCGCGGAAATGCCGCTTGACCGACTCCCACGCGCCCCGGGCAGTGATACCCATGGCCTTGTGGTCGTATCCGGCCGACCCGCCGGAGGCGAAGGCGTCGCCGAGCCAGAACCCGTACGACTTCGACACGTCGTTGGCGATGTCGGAGAACGAGGCGGTGCCCTTGTCGGCCGCCACCACCAGGTAGGTGTCGTCGGAGTCGAGCCGGACGACCCCGCGGGCGGGGATCACCTCCCCGGTCGCGAGGTCGATGTTGTCGGTCACGTCGAGCAGGCCGGCGATGAACTGCCGGTAGCACGCGATCCCTTCCTCCCGCTGCGCCTCCCGGTCCCGCGCGGCGTCACCGGTCGGCGGCGGCGGCCGTTTGACCACGAAACCGCCCTTGGCGCCGAGCGGCACGATCACCGCGTTCTTCACCGCCTGCGCCTTGACCAGGCCGAGGATCTCGGTGCGGAAATCCTCCCGGCGGTCCGACCAGCGCAGGCCGCCACGGGCGACCGAGCCGAATCGGAGGTGCACCCCCTCTACGCGTGGTGAGTAGACGAAGATCTCGTGCAGCGGACGGGGTTTAGGGGTCTGCGGGATGTCGCGCGGACGGAGTTTGAACGAGATGACCGGACAGTGATCGGAGTCCGACGACCCGCCGTCGACGAAGTAGTTCGTGCGGTCGGTCGCCGACAGCACCGCCGCGAACGCGGAGACGATGCGGTCGGCATCGAGGCTCAACACGAGTCCGATCTCCTCGTCGAGCTTGTCGCGTACCCGCTTTCGGCGCTGTTCGTCGGCGGTGTCGGGATCGAACGACGCGACGAACAGGTCGACGAGGCCGCGGGTGATGGCGAGGTGTTGGCCGAGGACGCTGGCGACGTGGGCCGAACTGTACGAGAACCCGCATTGGCGCAGGTACTGCCCGTAGGCGCGCAGCATCGCCGCCGACCGCCAGTCCAGGCCCGACCTGATGACGAGTTCGTTGTAGGCGTCGACGTCCGCACCGGCGAGCCAGATCCGGCGGAACGCCTCGGTGAACCGATCGGCGAGGTCGTCGGCGTGGTCGAGGTCGACGGTCATCCCGGCCGCGAGTTGGACGCTGAATTCGTAGGCCCAGCAGACGGTGTCGTCGAGCCGATGGATCTCGTACGGGTGCTCCTCGAGGACATCGAGACCGAGACTGTGCAACACCGGCAGGACATCGGTCAGTGTCGCCGACGCACCGCAGAGGTACAGCGTGAAGATCCACCGGTCCGGCTCGCGCCCGTCGGTCGCCGTCTCGGCGGCGTCGAGGGTCACGTCGATCTCACCCGGTTCCAGACCGACGACGCGGATGAGGTCGGCGAGGGCCGCATGCGGCTCGCGGAGCTCCTTGTAGTCCTCCGACAACGAGGACAACTGGCGCAGCAGCACGTCCGGGCCGCCGTCGAGTGCCGGGATGTCTTCTGCGACAGCCAGTTCGCGCACCCGCTCGTCCCAACCGCGGATGGCGGCGACCAGCGCCGCCTGCACGCGTGCGTGGGCCGGTGATCCGGTGTCGACCGAGCCGAGTTCGGCCGCCGTCGTCGGGTCGATACAGACCAGCACCTGCAACAGTGCCAACGGCATCTCGCTGACACGCGCCGTGTACTCCAGCCCGGTCCCGTCCACCTCGGCGACGAGCGCGCGCTCGAGGGCGAGACGGGTGGACGTGTTGTAGCGGTCCCGGGGCAGGTAGATGAGGGCGACGGCGGTGCGTCCGTCGAAGTTGGTGCGCAGGAACAGCCGCAGCGACCGCGTCGCCACCGCGTCCAGCATCTCGGTCAGGCGGCGTTCGAGCTCGTCCTCGGTGGACGAGAACATCTCCACCAGCGGATAGTTCTGCAGCAGCTCGATCATGGACTGACCGGCGAAGGAATCCTCCTCGACGCCCGCCTGCGCGAGGACGTCGTGCACCTTGGCGCGCAGGACCGGGACGTCGAGCACCGCCTGATGATTGCCGGCGGAGGTGAGGGTACCCAGGAAACGATGCTCGCCGTCGTGTTCGCCATTCGCATCGAACGTCGGAACCTGCACGAGCACAGGGAAATTGGTGCGCTGGATGCCGGTCGCCACGAACACCCGGCTGACCCGCGGGACCAGCGGACGATTAGTCACCGACGGGAAGTCGCGGCTGATGGAGTCGGTTCGCCACACACCGAGACGGTCGGCGTCCCCGGCGGGCCCGTCCCCGCCCACCCGCACATGGCCCAGCGGGTGGAAGTGGTTGCCGGCGAACCACTCGAGCAGTGCGGCGTACTCACCACGGTCGGCGTCGGAGACTCCGGCCCCCGGCAGCGGCGCCTCGGCCATCCCGGCGGCGCACTCGGCCATCCGAGAGCGCATCGCCGACGCATCGGCGTCGACGTCGATGACCCGCGAGACGACCTCGCGGAGGTCGTCGCGCAGCGGTTCAGGATCGATGCCCGGGTGACGTGCGAGGCCGCAGACCGCGATCCAGGACTCCGGGGTCGTCTCGCCGGAGTCGACGGCGACGAGTGTGCCGTCGGGGTCCCGCTGAACGGGTATCACCGGGTGGTCCATGCGATCGACGGTGAGGTCGTGCGCCTCGACCGTCGCCAGGACGGCTTCGACGAGCATCGGCATGTCGTCGTTGACGACGAGGATCTCGACGGTGCCGCCCTCGCCCGCGGTCACCCCGACGAGCGCCTCTCCGCGGCGGCGGACCCGCGCGTCATCGAGATGTCTGCGCACCCGGTCGGCGGCCGACTCACCTGCCGACCCGTCGGTCCGCGACCTGAAGTAGTGGTCCACCGCGTCCGGAACGAGTGACGTCACATCTGCCGATGCTAGTCACCCGCGCCGGGCGGAACCGGGATTAATCGCGAGTCAGTTTGCGGTGCGTGACCCGGTGCGGGCGGGCGGCGTCGGCGCCGAGGCGATCGACCTTGTTGGCCTCGTAGGCCTCGAAGTTGCCCTCGAACCAGAACCACTGCCCCTCTTCGACGTTGCCCTCCCACGCCAGGATGTGGGTACAGGTGCGGTCGAGGAACCAGCGGTCGTGGCTGATGACCACGGCACACCCGGGGAACTGCTCCAGCGCGTTCTCCAGCGAGCCCAGGGTCTCGACGTCGAGGTCGTTGGTCGGCTCGTCGAGAAGGATCAGGTTGCCGCCCTCTTTCAGGGTGAGCGCGAGGTTCAGGCGGTTGCGCTCACCACCGGAGAGCACCTCCGAGCGCTTCTGCTGGTCAGGGCCCTTGAACCCGAAGGCGCTGACGTAGGCGCGCGAGGGCATCTCGTTCTGGCCGACCTCGATGTAGTCGAGCCCGTCGGAGACGACCTCCCACACCGTCTTCTTGGGGTCGATGTTGGCGCGGCTCTGGTCGACGTAACTCAGCTTGACCGTCTCGCCGACCTTCACCGTGCCCGAATCGGGCTGCTCGAGGCCGACGATCGTCTTGAACAGGGTCGTCTTGCCGACGCCGTTCGGACCGATCACACCGACGATGCCGTTGCGCGGCAGGGTGAACGACAGGTCCTTGATGAGAACCCGGCCCTCGAAGCCCTTGTCCAGGTGCGAGACCTCGACCACGACGTCGCCCAGGCGCGGCGGCGTCGGGATCTGGATCTCCTCGAAGTCGAGCTTGCGGGTCTTCTCCGCTTCGGCCGCCATCTCCTCGTAGCGTGCGAGGCGGGCCTTGTTCTTGGTCTGGCGGGCCTTGGCGCCGGAGCGGACCCAGGCGAGCTCTTCCTTGAGCCGCTTCTGCAGCTTCTGGTCCTTCTTGCCCTGGACCTCGAGACGCTCGGCCTTCTTCTCCAGGTAGGTCGAGTAGTTGCCCTCGTAGGGGTGCAGCTTGCCGCGGTCGACCTCACAGATCCACTGCGCGACGTGATCGAGGAAGTACCGGTCGTGGGTCACGGCCAGCACTGCTCCCGAGTAGTTCGCGAGGAACTGCTCCAGCCACAGCACCGACTCGGCGTCGAGGTGGTTGGTCGGCTCGTCGAGCAGCAGGAGGTCGGGCTTCTGCAGCAGCAGTTTGCACAGTGCGACGCGGCGACGTTCACCACCGGACAGGTGGGTGACCGGCGAATCGGCCGGCGGGCAGCGCAGCGCATCCATCGCCTGCTCGAGCTGGGAGTCGAGGTCCCAGGCGTCGTTGTTGTCCAGGTCCTCCTGGAGCTTGCCCATCTCTTCCATCAGCTCGTCGGAGTAGTCCGTCGCGAGCTGTTCGGCGATCTCGTTGAAGCGGTCGAGCTTGACCTTGATCTCACCCATGCCCTCCTCGACGTTCTCCTTGACCGTCTTCTCCTCGTTGAGGGGCGGCTCCTGCAGGAGGATGCCGACGGTTGCGTCGGGGTCGAGGAACGCCTCGCCGTTCGACGGCTGGTCCAGGCCGGCCATGATCTTCAGGATCGACGACTTGCCCGCGCCGTTGGGTCCCACGACGCCGATCTTGGCGCCCGGGTAGAAGGACATGGTGACGTCGTCGAGGATGACCTTGTCGCCGTGCGCCTTGCGAACCTTCTTCATCGTGTAGATGAACTCAGCCACGTGAAAACTCCTTCGGACCTGCTCGATGCCGTGTGATCTGTCTGCCGCGGACGCGGGGGGTGCGCGCCCGGGCGCACACACAATGGGGACAAGCCTAGTCGCCGTCGCATGCCGGGCGACGGTCCGGTGCGTCTGCGCCGGTTCGGTGCACCGTCTTTCGCGGTTGACGCGCGGGTGGGCAGGTTTGCCGAGAGAATGTCGTGGGGACGAGAACGGGGGAATGGGTGAGCGCCGTGCCGGTGTGCGGCGGCGAGGCGATGGGAGCGGTCGATGGGTGCGGTACCCAGATGGACGATCGTGTCCGTGGTCCTGGGTGTCATGGTCGGGTCGATGGGCGTCGTCGCCTGCGAGCCGGCGCCGCGCGAGTGTCCGCCGACCATCTCTCCCCTGCACGCCCCGGCCGGGGACTGCCTGCGGTTCGGTGTCAGCACCCCGAGCGGCCCGCTCCGCCCGGCCGAGGTCGCCGCGGTCACCGACCTCGTCGGGGTCCGGCCGACCGTCAACCTGTTCTTCGAGGACTTCACCGCGATCCCCCCGATCGCCGCACTCGACGCCGTGGTCGCCTCGGGTGCCGAACCGGTGGTCACCTGGGAGCCGTGGCGCCACCTCGGTGGTGACGACTACGACTGGGGCGCGTTCACGATGTCGTCGATCGTGGCCGGAGCCCACGACGACTACCTGTACCGCTGGGCCGACGAACTCGTCGCCTGGGGCGGGATCGTCTACCTCCGGTTCGCGCACGAGCCGAACGGCGACTGGTACCCGTGGAGCCCCGCCGGCGGGACCTCCCCCGAGCTGTACATCGCCGCGTGGCGCCATGTCCACGACCTCTTCGCGTCCAAGAACGCGACCAACGTGAAGTGGGTGTGGGCCCCGAATGTCCCCCTTTCCGACGACGCTCCGCTGTCACGCTGGTACCCGGGCGACACCTACGTCGACGTCCTGGGGATCGACGGCTACAACTGGGGCGCGGTGCCCGGCCACCGATGGACTCCGCCGGCGGAGTTGTTCGCCGATTCGTTTGCACAGCTTCGTAACTTGTCCTCCGAGAAACCGATACTCGTCACAGAGGTCGGGTCGACAGAAGCCGGTGGTTCCAAAGCCGACTGGATCGCCGACCTGGTGACCTACCTCGACGACGCCGACGACGTCACCGGCTTTGTCTGGTTCGACCACGACAAAGAAGCGGACTGGAGATTGGGCAGCACGGCAGCAGCGGGCGCCGCGATGGCGCACGCACTCGAGAAAGCGGGACTGAGGTGACCCTGGTGGACGCGCACATCGATGCCGACATCGAAGAGGCACGACTGCATTCGATGCAGCAGTTGAACGTACTCGACTCGCCCCCGGAGGATCGGTTCGCGCAGATCACCCGGATGGCGAAAGCCGTGTTCGGCGTACCGATGTCGACGGTGTCGCTGCTCGACCGAGACCGGCAGTGGTTCAAGGCGGTCGACGGCATCGAGCTGCAGAACCTGCCGCGGGAACAGACGGTGTGCCAGGTGACGGTCGCGCGCGCCTATGACCACCCCGACGATCCGGCGCTGATCATCCCCGACGTCTCGAAGGTCCCGGCCTTCGCCGCGATCCCGCAGATCGCCGCAGACGACGGAATCCGCTTCTACGCGGGATATCCGCTGTACGGCCCCGGCGGACATCCCGTGGGGACCTTCTGTCTGTACGACACCCGGCCGCGGGAACTCACCACCGATCAGGAGGCGGCGTTCCGCGAGCTCGCCGCATGGGCGCAGCGGGAGATCGCGAACAGCGACGACCTGGAACGCGCGGCACTGGTGCAGCGTCAATTGCTGCCGCCGCCCCTCGGAGTCGTCCCCGGATGGTCGATCGCGGCGATGTGCCTGCCCGCCTTCGCCGTCGGCGGGGACTTCTACGATCACTACCCCTGGAGCGACGGCCTGGTGTTCACCGTCGCCGACGTCATGGGGAAGGGACTCGGCGCGGCGATCCTCACGGCGACGGTTCGATCGGCGATCCGAGCCGCATCCCGCGCACTCGACGCCGCCGGACATGGTGCGGCCGACGCCGACCTCGCGAAGGTGGTCGAGACGGTGGCCGATCAGCTCGCCGACGACTTCGCCGGCACCGAGACGTTCGCGACCGCGTTCCATGCACGCCTGCACACCGACGAGGGGCAGCTCGAGTACGTGGACGCCGGCCACGGTCTGTCGATCGTCCGCCGGGCCGCCGGAGGTGTGGAGTCGCTCCCCGGGGGCGGTCTGCCGATCGGCATCCTGCGCGACGACACCTGGGACTCCGCCCGGGTCCACCTCGATCCCGGCGACATGGTCGTCATCACCTCCGACGGGCTGCTGGACCTCTTGCCGTCTGGTGACGAGTCGGCGTTGCAGGCACTGTTCGCCGACACCTCGACCCCGTCGGAGGCGTGCTCGATGGTGAGCGAACTGGTCGCCTCACGGCCGCCGATCGACGATGTGACCGTCGTGGCCATTCGTCGAGACGATGCGGGATGAGCGAGAGCGTCGAGAAGGCCACCCTCGCACGCACGGCCCCGTCGCCGTGGCTGCGGCTGGGTGATCGTCGCCGCCGCGATCCTCGGGATCAACTACATCGTGTGGCGCTGGCTGGCGTCGGTGAACTGGGACGCGTGGTGGATAGCGGTTCCCCTGGTCGTCGCCGAAACGTACAGCCTGATCGACTCATTGCTGTTCGGGCTGACGATGTGGCGACTGCAGCATCGCCCCGACCCGCCTCCCCCGCCCGAGGGCGCCACCGTCGACGTCTTCATCACCACCTACAACGAACCCCTGGATCTGGTGATGAAGACCGCCGTCGCGGCGAAGGCGATCACCTACCCGCACACCACGTGGATCCTCGACGACGGTGATCGACCCGAGCTCGCCGAGGCCGCGGCCCAGGCAGGCATCGGGTACATCACGCGATCGTCGAACTGGCTCGACAAACCACGACACGCCAAGGCCGGCAACCTGAACAACGCCCTGATGCAGACCGACGGCGAGTTCCTCCTCATCCTCGACGCCGATCAGATCCCCGAACCGCAGATCCTCGACCGCACGCTCGGCTACTTCCACGACGACAAGATGGCCCTCGTCCAGACGCCGCAGTATTTCGTGAACGTGCCGCCCGGGGACCCGCTCGGCAGCCAGGCTCCGCTGTTCTACGGGCCGATCCAGCAGGGCAAGGACGGGTGGAACGCCGCGTTCTTCTGCGGATCCAACGCCGTGCTGCGCCGGGAGGCGCTGATGCAGCTCGGCATCACCCAGTACGTCTCCGCCGTCTCCGACGGCATCGATCGCGCCCTGCGCACCGCGCGTTCTGTCCTCAAGTCGACGCGCAAGCAGGTCGGGAAAGACAACCCCACCGCCTCGGCCGCGCTCGACGCCGTCGACGAGGCCGTGAAAGACGCTCGCGCGCAGCTGAAGAAGAAAGAGCCACTGGCCGAGATCACCTATCGCTTCCAGGCGCGCGTCGAGGAGGCGGCACGCGGGCTCGTCGACGCCGACGTCGAGGCCATGCGCGCCGACCTCGAGGCCATCGAGGCGCTCACCGAGCTGAGCGAGCAGGAAGCCGGTGCCGGCGCCGTCGACTACGACGCACTCGCGGTCCTCGCCGAGCGCGAGTGGTCGCCGCTCGGCGCCATCGAATCCATCCGCGCCATGGTCGCGGCGGTCGACGTCGGGCGATCCGACGAGGCCCAGCCCATGCTGCCCCTGGCCACCATCTCGGTGACCGAGGACATGGCGACCTGTATGCGGTTGCACGCCCTCGGCTGGAACTCCGCCTATCATCACGAGAATCTTGCCTTCGGCCTGGCGCCGGAGGACCTGAAAACCATGGTGACGCAACGGCTTAGGTGGGCGCAGGGCACGATCCAGGTGATGCTGCGGGAGAACCCGCTGGTACAGAAGGGCCTCACCCTCACCCAGCGACTCATGTACTGGGCGACGATGTGGAGCTACCTCGCCGGTTTCGCGGCCATCGCCTACATCGCGGCACCGGTGGTCTACCTGGTGCTGGGCATCCTGCCGGTCGAGGCCTACAGCTGGGACTTCTTCCTGCGGCTGATCCCGTTCCTGGTGGTCAACCAGATACTGTTCCTGGTGGTGGCACGAGGCACGCCGACGTGGCGCGGCCAGCAGTACAGCCTCGCTCTGTTCCCCGTCTGGATCAAGGCGTGCACCACCGCATTTCGCAACGTCTACATGAACCGTCCGCTCGGTTTCGCGGTGACCCCGAAGACCAAGCAGTCGCAGGATGCGTTGCCCTGGCACATCGTTCGGCCACAGCTGATCGCGATGGCGTTGCTCGTGGTGGCCTCGGTCATCGGTATCGTGCAGCTGTACCGGGGCGCCGTCTCCGTTCTCGGCGTCGGCGTGAACCTGTTCTGGGTAGTGTTCGATCTGGTGATCCTGAGCGTTGTCATCACCGCGGTGCGGTACCGCGGTCCCGATGAGGAAGGGCAGTGATGGCGAATTTCGCAACACGTAGCGTCGACGGCGGCGCCGTGGCGATCCGGCCCGAGGGCCGGCTCAACATGGTTGTCGCCCCGCGACTCCGAGACCAGTTGCACGAGTTGGTCGGGTCCGGTTCGGCCCGGATCGTCGTCGACTTGTCCGGCACCGACTTCATCGATTCCTCGGGCCTGGGCGCACTCGTCTCCGGGTTGAAGGTGGCACGCCAGGCCGGCGGCGACCTCCGGATCGCGGCCCCGACGCCGCAGGTGGTCACCGTCCTGGAGTTGACCAATCTCAATCGCGTTCTGCGCGTCCACCCGTCGGCCGACGACGCCTTCGACGGGGCCTGACGGGACCCGTCCCACTCACCCAGAGATCGAGGACCCGGCGATGACCGAGAACACCGCGACCCGCACCCTCGAGGAGATCACCTCGCTCGAGACCATGGACCACATCCACGCACTCCTCGCCGATCTCCTCGCGGAGTGCCCCATCGACGACATGGACGCGATGCAGTTCGAGCTCGCCGTGGCCGAGATCGGCGCCAACATCATCGAACACGCCGGGGACGGAGCAACCGTCACCCTGTGCCTCGAGCTGGAGGTCGCACCGGACCGGATCGAAGCCCGCTACTCCGACGACGGCAGTCCCGCCCGCGTCGATCTCGACGCCGTGAGCCTGCCCGACGACTTCGCCGAGCGTGGCCGCGGCCTGGCCATCGCGATCAACGTCCTCGACGAACTCGCCTATCGTCGTGCCGACGGCAAGAACCACTGGCGACTGGTCCGGAACCGTTCGGACTGAGTCGTAATCGGCTCAACCCCACGATCGTGCGTTCACGCCGCCGACTCGCGGGTCTCGGGCGCGGTTGCGACGACCGGCGCGTCGGCCGCGCGCCCCTGGGCGGGCGTGCCCCGATAAGTGACGACGCAGCGACTCAGGTCGAGTCCGACGGCCACGGCCGTCATCTCGAGATCGGAGCGACGTGAGCCGTCCGCCGACGGGTACTCGTTGGTCTTGATCTGACCGTGCGCGATCACCGGTCGACCCTTGGCGATCGCCAGGCCGACCCCGGTCAGCAGGCGCCGCCAGCAGCTGACCGTCAGGTACAACGTGGGTCCGTCCGACCACTCGCCGGTGTTCTTGTCGATCCGCCGCGAGGTGCACGCCACGCGGAAGGAGATCACGTCCTCCCCGGTGGTCGTCTGCCGCCGACGGGGATCGGACACTACGGTTCCGATGACGGTCGTGTACGTCTCAAACATGGTCGTCTCCTACGGTTGTCGGCCACGGGAAGGTGTGGCCGCACCAGCATCACCCGCAGCGGGGCCGTCAACCGTCGAGGCCGCACGACTGTGGAGAACTCGACGGGTTACCCACAGATCGCGATCCACCTGACGCTCGCCGCCCATACACTTCGCAGGGTGCGCATCCGAAGGCTCCTGGTAGGTCTCATCGCAGCGGCAACAATGCTGGTTGCCCCGCCCCTCGCAGGCGCTGCGCCGGTCGCTTCGCCGACATTGACCGGTCTGACCGAGGCGATCGCGGGCCGGCTCGCACTGGCCGACACCGTCGCCGCGACGAAATGGGCGTCCGGCGCGGCCATCGACGACCCAGCGCGCGAACAGGTGGTCCTCGACACCGTGTCGCAGCTGGCCACCGACCGCGGTCTCGACCCCGCCTACGTACGCGGTGTGTTCCGCGATCAGATCGAGGCTAGCAAGACCGTCCAACGCGGACTGTTTGCGCAGTGGCGGCTGCCTGGGCAGACTGCTCCACCTGCGACGTCCGATCTCGGTCCGGTCCGGACCGCGATCAACGAGTTCACCGTGGCCATCGTCGACCAGCTTGCCGCCGCAGGCGAACTCGTGACGAGCTTCCGGTGTCCCCCAGAGCTGATCACTGCGACCGGCCGCACCGCTGCCGATTTCGGCTTCGATCCCCTGCACACCGGCGCCTTGATCCAGGCCGGGTCGTCGGTCTGCACGGTGTCGACGGGGTCCGGCTGAGACCTGTTGCCGCTCAACCGCGCTTGTTGAGTTCCTTCAACATCTCGTTGTAGCTGCCGAGGTCCGCGTCGTGGTCGCGGTCCGCGTTGCGGTCGAAGCGTCGCGCCAGCTTCGTATCGCTGCGCTGCCACTGCACGAACAGCGCGAGCAGGACCACCACCAGGGGGATCTCGCCTGCGGCCCAGGCTATTCCGCCCCCGACACGTTGGTCGTCGAAGAGTCCGTAGTTCCACGGGAGATTGAGCCCGCGGTAGTAGGTCTCGGCGATGACCGCGGTCGTCATCATGAGGGCGATGCCGAAGAACGCGTGGAACGGAATCGAGGCCATCACGAGGCCCAGCTTTGCCACGGGTGACACCTGACGCGGGGCCGGGTCGATGCCGATCACCAGCCAGTAGAAGAGGTAGCCGCTGATCAGGAAGTGCAGATTCATCAACAGGTGCGCCGCGTGGTACTGGACCACGGACTCGTACAGACCGCCGAGATAGAGAACGTAGAAGCTGCCGACGAACATGACCGCGGCGATCAGCGGATGCGTCAGGATCCGGGACGGCGCCGAGTGCACGCCCAGCTGAATCCACTCGCGCGGGCCCGGCGGATTGCCCCGACCGGCCGGCGGCAGTGCCCGCAGGGCGAGCGTGACCGGGCCACCGAGCACCAGCAGGACCGGCACCATCATCGACAGCAGCATGTGCGCGATCATGTGGATGCTGAACATCGCCGGGGCGTAGCGGCCCAATCCCGATGACGTCGCCAGCAACAGCAGCAGACACCCGAGGAGCCACGCGACGGTGCGACCGACCGGCCAGGCATCACCCCGGCGCCTCAGGCGGATGACTCCCCGGAGATACACGACGGCGAGCACGATCGCCGCGAGCCCGAAGATCAGGTCGAAGCGCCACTCGGTGAGAAGGCGGACGAACGTCGGCGGCCCGTCGAGGTCGTAACCGATCGCGTTCTCGGTCGCCGAGATCTGGGTGGTGTCCACGAGTGGAGGCGGCGTACGGCTCAGGCCGACGGCCAGGCCGAAGGTCGCGGCGAACACGGCGAGTTCGACCAGTCCGAAGCGGACGAACAGCGACGGCTTGTCGTCGGCGTCCAGTTGGGCGATGGTGACACGACGATGCCACGCGCCGAGTCCGCCGAGCACGACCAGGGCCACCACCTTGGCCACGACCAGACGGCCGTAGGTGTCGGTGAACAGGTCGCCGAGCGGCACCCGCACCAGGGCGTTGACGACACCGCTGGCCCCCACGACGAGGATGCACCAGAACGCGACGCGCGAGAACCGGCGCACCGCCAGGGCACGCCATCGTCCGTCGGCGAGGGCGTAGACCACGACCGCGGCGAGACCGCCGAGCCACAGGGTCGCGCCGATGATGTGCAGAATCAGGCTGTTGGTGGCGACGTCGTGGTTGCCACCCGACGAGGAGTGGCCCGCGAGCGCGGACGGCATCAGGCTGAACACGGAGAACGCGATGACCGCGATGGTCGGACCCCAGTGCAGGGTCATCCGGGCGATGATGGCCGCGACCAGTGCGAACACCGCGGTCCAGAACCAGGTGCGCACCTCCGCGACCTGGCCGTAGGCGGTCAGCAGGTTCGCCGGGCGGATCGCCTCCGCCAGCGGCGCCCCACTGACCTCCGACGCCGAGAACGGCATCAACAGCAGAGCGGAGACCGACCACGTCAGCGCGCTCGCCGCCGCGATCCGGATGGCGCGGTAACCCCCGACGTCGAGGACGCCGCTCGCCTGGGGCGGCACGAAGAACGCGGCGAACACGGCCGACCCGAGCGCGATCGCCGCGGCGAACTCGCCGATCGCGGTCAGAGCAGGTGCGCCGTAGGTGGTCAGCGGCCCCGGATCGGGCACACCGGTCAACCGGAGCGCCGACGCCGCGGAGATCGCGGTGACGGCGACGGCGACGATCGCGGCGAGCCAACCCGATGCCCACAGGATCGCGGTGACGACGCCGCGCGGTTCGTTCATCGCGTCGCGATGCTGCTCCGCGGAGGCGGGCGTCGACGTGCGGGTCATCCTCCAACTGTAGGACCGGTCACTGACGTGATCCCAATTCGACGTGGCCCGCCGTGGCGCACGGCATAGCGACGACGGTGTCGTAGACTCTCTCTGCCCGGCCGCTCGTGCGCCACGTCACGCTCGCCGGTCAGCCTCCGTAGCTCAGGTGGATAGAGCAAGGGCCTTCTAATCCCTAGGTCGCAGGTTCGAGTCCTGCCGGGGGCACGTCATGTGCCTGTCGCCGACCGCTCGAAGTGGATCGGGAACCGTTCGGGGCACGCCGTGCGTCATAGTCCTGCCCCACACCTCGGTGGGTCGCGACTCCCTGGAGGATCATGACGCTCCCCCGCTCTCTGTCCGGTTTTCCGCCCCTCTCATCTGGTCGACGAGACCAGAAGGGTTCAGAAGCATCGCTGTTCGGTGTCGATCCCGCCGAGGTCGAGGGCATCGCGCGCACCTGGCGGGCCGCCGCGATCGCGATCCACGCCGCGGATGTCGAGGCCGTCGGAGCGGCGCTCGGACCCTCGAGTCGCGTCGTGCGTGCCCTCGCCGCCACGATCGGACCCGCACGGCTGGCGGTGGACTCCATCGGTGAACGCCTGATGACGATGAGCCAGATGCTGCGAGCGTTCGACGCGACGACGGCAGACGCCGACGCGCGGTCGGGCACCCGGTTCCGCTCGCTTCGGAACCGCTGATGCGACCCACCCTCTCGCAGTTGCGCGCGTGGGATCCGCAGTCGATCGCCGCCGCCGGGTCCGCTGCCTCGACGCTCGCCGAGCGCATCGACACCGGCATCGGTCGGGCGGTGCGTGCCTTCGACGACGCCTCGGGGTGGTCGGGCGGCACGCACGATGCTGCGCACCAAGCCATCTGGGCGGAACACGATCATGCCGGCGAGGTCCGCAACGTGGTGCAGATGATCGCCGACGAGGCCACCGATGCCGCCGCCGACCTCGGCTACGCCCGCGACTTCGCACTTGGTGTCGTCCGGGGCGCCGAGGGGCTGGGCTTCACCGTCTTCGACGACGGCGAGGTGACACATCCACAGCACGAATTCGACGGTCAGGCCGCCCTTCTCGCGGAATCCATCGCCGAGGCTCTCGACACCGTCGACGCCCTCGACGAGCGCTACGGTGCACGACTCGAGACCTTCGCGGCCGACCTCGCGTCGATGACGGCGGGTCAACCCGACGTCACACTGCCCGGGGGCGCCGAGATGGACGCGGATCAGGCCGTCCGCATGCTGGAGACGCTCACGCCGACCCAGGTCCGCGACATCATCCAACAGATGGATGCCGACGACGTCCGACGCCTGATGCAGGCGAACCCACACGTCGTCGGGAACCTACCGGGCGTCCCGTTCGCGATCCGCGCCCAGGCCAACGAGATCAACATCCGCAACGCGCTTCTCGACGAGATGGCGGCCGGTCGCGGGCACGGCCGAAGAGCTCGGACCCTGCGCGGACTCCTCGAGCCCAGCCCCGACCCGATCGCCGACGAGACACCCCGCGGCGACGACGGACTCGTCGAGCGGACCTTCATCACCTTCGTCAACACCCCGCGCGGACGCCTGGTCGAGATGATCGGATCGTTGCGGCCCGGTACCCCGAACACGGCGACCTACGTGCCCGGGACCGGCACGAACCTCGACACCGTGGTCGGCCACAACCGCACGGCCGCAGCCGAACTCGCGGCACGCACCGGCGGCCCGGTGTTCCTCTACCTCGACGGCGACCTCCCGCCCGACCTCCGCTCGGCGGCGAGTCCGAGCTTTGCCGCGGCCATGGCGCACCGCCTGGAGCTGTTCGGTCGTGAACTCGACGCCGAGATCGCGCATCTCGCACCCGGCGCGACCACCACCTACATCGGCCACAGCTACGGCGGGTCGGTCGTGGGCTCGGCCGAACAACTCGGTTTGTCCCCCGACCGCGTCATCTACGCGTCGTCGGCGGGCACCGGCATCTACGACACCCCGCATCCCGACGGCGTGGATCGATACTCGCTGACCTTCCCGGGCGACCCGATCCACTACGTCCAGTCCTTTCCCGGAAACCCCCATGGCCATGACCCCGACACCGCGCCCGGCGTGATCAGGCTCGACACCGGCACAGTCGACCTCGACGAGCGCACATTCGACGCAGATCGACGCAGGGTCGACGGTGGTCTGGTCACCCACGGTGCCTATTGGAACGACCCGGAATCCACGGCCTTCCAGAACATGGTGAAGGTCATCGTCGGCGCCGAACCCGACCTCTACGTCCCTCGCAAGCCCGACGTCGCCGAACTCCCGCCACCGGTCGGCGCACCCGCTCCCCTGTGGTGGCTCTATCTGTTCAACGATCGCGCCGACGGGGACATCGACCTGCCGGGGCCGATTCCCGACATCCCGCTACGGCTGCCGTGGTGAGCCGCGACTCGAACACACGCCAGGCTTTCGAGTAGTCGTCTGTTCAATCCCGGTCCCCTCGCGACCGTCCACCTGCGAACCTCAACTCGACTCCTGGACCTCGATCGAAGTCGATCAGTCGAGTTGGGGGTCGTCGGTCGGACACCTATGCGTCGCCGTGGTGAGTGCCCGTCCGGCCGACATCCACCGTCCCCCGCCACACGCCGATGAGGCGCATGGAGTGATAGATGACCAGTGCCGCGACCGAGCCCAGCGAGATGCCGGCGAACACGAGGTCGCCGACCTGCCAGGTGTAGTCGGCGATGCCGATGATGAGCGGGATCGCCGCGGTGAACTGATTGATCGGTTTGGAGAAATCGACCTTGTTCGCCACCCAGATCTGGACGCCGATGACACCGACCAGACCGTAGAGCGCGGTCGTGACACCGCCGAGCACGCCAGGCGGGATCGCGGCGATCACGGCGCCGACCTTGGGCGACAGTCCGAGCAGGATCGCCGCGCCGCCGGCCACCCAATAGGCTGCTGTCGAGTACACCTTGGTCGCCGACATCACGCCGATGTTCTCGGCGTAGGTCGTCGTGGCCGACCCGCCGCCGCTGCCGGCCAGCATGGTGGCCACTCCGTCCGCGGCCAGCGCCCGACCCATGGTCGCGTCGTAGTCCTTCCCGGTCATCATCGCGACCGACTTCACGTGGCCGATGTTCTCGACGACGAGCACCAGCACCACGGGGAGGAACAACGGCAGGACACCCAGGTCGAACGTTGGCGTCTGGAAGTCGGGCAGTCCGATCCAGGCGGCGTCGCCGATGGCGGAGGTGTCGATGTAGTCGTTGTCGCTGTCGATCCGGTCGAGGATCAGCGCGAGGACATAGCCGGCCACGACGCTCAAGAAGATCGCCAGGCGACCGAGCAGCCCGCGGAACAGCACCGCGGATGCCACCAGCAGCACCAGCACGATCGTCGCCAGGACGGGATCGGCGACGAAGTTGTTCTTGGCCGCCGGCGCCAGATTGAGCCCGATCAACGCGACGATCGCGCCGGTCACGACGGGTGGCATCAGGGTCTCGATCCACCGAACACCCGCGAAATGGCTGATGAGCCCGATGACGACGAGCAGAGCGCCGACCGCCACGAGTCCCCCGAGCGCCGACGACGCCCCGTCGGAGGCGACGGCGGCCGTCACCGGCGCGATGATGGCGAAACTCGAACCCAGGTAACTGGGCAGGCGGTTGCGGGTGATCAGCAGGAACAGGATCGTGCCGACGCCGGAGAAGAACAGCGTCGTCGACGGTGGGAATCCGGTCAGCACGGGGACGAGGAAGGTCGCGCCGAACATGGCGACCACGTGCTGCAGGCCGATGCTGACCGTCCGCGGCCAGGTCAGCCGTTCCTCCGGTGCCACGACCGCGTTGTCGGTCAGCTTCCAGGACAGCAGATTCCGAGACCTCGTCTCCGGTTCACCCATGCCGAACAGTGTGCGGCACGGATGCTGACGACGCCTCACTTCGGGTCCTCCTCGGTCGGCGTCGCCGCCGCCCGATATGCAACTCGACTCATATACACCTTGTTGCATAGTGCGTTGTTGCAGTGGTAGCTTGCTCTCATGGCGCTCGAACACGCGATTCTGGTGTCGCTGGCCGAGCGACCGGGAACGGGCTATGAGATCGGTCAACAATTCGACCGCAGCATCGGCTACTTCTGGTCAGCCACGCACCAGCAGATCTACCGGACGCTGAAGAAGCTCCTCGACGACGAACTGGTCAGCGTCGAGTCGATCAGTCAGGACGGCCGTCCGGACAAGAAGGTCTACACGATCTCCGATGCCGGGCGCGACGCCCTGGCCGACTGGGCGATGAGTCCGACCCCACTGCAACCGCTCCGCAGCGACATCGGCGTGAAGCTGCGGGCCGCGGAGTTCGGCGACCTCGCCGCCATCATCGGCGAACTCAAGGCCCACCGCGACGAGCACCTCGCGCAACTGAAGCTCTACACCGGCTTCCAGGCCGACTACTACCCCGATCCCGACACGCTCACCGGCCGCAAGCTGCACCAGTACCTCGTCCTCCGCGGCGGCATCCGCCAGGAGCAGGGATACATCGAATGGTGCGACGAGGTCATCCACGGACTCGAACGGGAATTGACCGAGAGCTGAGTTAGCCAGTCCCGCAACACCTTCGATACCGCCAATCCGTCCACCCAGGTTCACCGAGATGAAAGGTCGCGCCATGTCAGCCCCGACGGCACAACCGAACCAGCACTATCCGCACCTGTTCACGCCCCTGCAGATCGGCGGCATGACCATCGAGAACCGACTGGTCATGGGTTCGATGCACACCGGTCTCGAGGACCGGTTCTGGGACACCGACAAGCTGGCCGCGTACTTCGCCGAACGCGCCAAAGGCGGTGCGGGACTGATCATCACCGGCGGCTTCGGCACCAGCCGGACGGGTTTGCTCGCCTTCGCCGGCGGCAAGATGACCAACGTCGTCGACATGACCCGCCACAAGCGCGTGACCAAGGCCGTGCACGACGAGGGCGGCAAGATCGCGATGCAGCTGATCCACGCCGGCCGCTACGGATACACGCCGTTCAAGGTCGCTCCCGGCACCGATCCGTCGCCGATCCACCCCTTCAAGCATCTGAAGATGACCGAGCCGATCATCCGCCACGTCATCAGGTCGTTCGGGCAGTCCGCCAAGCTGGCACGCAAGGCCGGCTACGACGCCATCGAGATCATGGGCGGCGAGGGCTACCTCATCAACCAGTTCCTCTGCCCCCACACCAACGACCGCACCGACAAATGGGGCGGCAACACCGAGAACCGCCAGCGTTTCCTGGTCGAGGTCATCAAGGAGATCCGCCGTCAGGTCCCCCGCGACTACCCGGTGATCCTGCGTCAGTCGATCGCCGACCTGATCCGCAAGGGACAGACCTGGGACGAGGTCGCGCTGATGGCTCGCAAGGCCGAGCAGTACGGCGTCGACGCCATCAACACCGATATCGGCTGGCACGAGGCCCAGGTTCCCACCATCGTCACCTCGGTGCCGCGCGGCGCGTTCGTGAAGTTCACCGAACGGCTCCGCGACGAGGTCTCGATCCCGCTGATCGCGGCCAACCGCATCAACACCCCGGAACTCGGCGAGGAGATCCTCGCGAACGGACGCGTCGACGCCATCCAGATGGCCCGGCCGTTCCTCGCCGATCCCCACCTGGCGAACAAGGCCCGCGAGGGTCGCTCCGACGAGATCAACACCTGCATCGGCTGCAACCAGGCCTGCCTCGACCACGCCTTCGTCGGCAAACACGTGTCGTGCCTGGTGAACCCGATCGCGGGACGCGAGACCACGCTCATCCTGGGTCCGACACGAAAGGCCAAGCGCCTCGCCGTGATCGGCGCGGGCCCGGCCGGCCTGTCGGCAGCCGTCGCCGGCGCCAAGCGAGGCCACAAGGTCACCCTGTTCGAGGGCGGCGACTCCATCGGCGGCCAGTTCTCCATCGCCGCACGCATTCCAGGCAAGGAGGAGTTCAGCGAGACGATCCGCTACTTCACCCGTCAGATCGAGGTGCTCGGTATCGAGGTCCGGCTGAACACCCGCGCCGACGCCGAGCAGATCATCGCCGAGAAGTTCGACGACGTGATCGTCGCGACCGGCGTCGTGCCGCGCATCCCGAGCTTCCCCGGCGTCGATCACCCGATGGCGATGTCGTACGCCGACGCCGTGCTCGGACATCGGGAGATCGGCAAGCGTGTGGCCGTGATCGGTGCCGGCGGCATCGGTTTCGACGTCAGCGAGTTCCTCACCACCGACGAGTCGCCGACGGTGAATCTCAAAGAGTGGGAACAGGAATGGGGCGTGACGGAGGATCCGGAGAAGCCCGGCTTCGTCACCAAGCCGCGGCCGCTTCCGCCGGTGCGTCAAGTCTACCTGGTCCAGCGCAAGGTCGGTAAGCAGGGCAAGTCCCTCGGCAAGACCACCGGATGGGTCCATCGCGCGACGATGAAGATGAAGGGCGTCGAGCAGATCAGCGGCGCCACCTACGACAAGATCGACGACCAGGGGCTGCATCTGAGCTTCCGCGACGACGAGGGCAACGTCACCGACACCCGCGTGCTCGAGGTCGACAACGTGGTGATCTGCGCGGGCCAGGAGTCGGTACGCGATCTGGTCGATCCGTTGACGCTGGCCGGGGTCACGACGCATGTGATCGGCGGGGCCGATTACGCCGGCGAGCTCGACGCCAAGCGCGCGATCCGGCAGGGCACCGAGGTCGCCGCCGGCATCGACTGACGCTCGGTCTCGGCGCGAGAGGCGGCGGCTACCATTGCGACATGCCGGTACCGCCGCCCTCCGCCACCGCCCGTGCCGTCGTCACCGGGGCCTCGTCCGGAATCGGACGGGAACTCGCACGCGCGCTGGCCGCCCGGGGTCATTCGGTCATCCTCGTCGCCCGCCGGGGCGACCTTCTCGAGGAACTCGCCGGCGAACTCCGCACGGCACACGAGGTCTCGGTCGAGGTCCGCGCGGTCGACCTGTCGGACCCGACGAAGGTGGAAGTGCTCGCCGCCGAGTTCGCCGGCCGCGACATCTCGATCCTCTGCAACAACGCGGGCATCGCGACCTTCGGACCGGTCGCCGACCTCGATGCCGACTACGAACGCGCGCAGGTCCGCCTCAACGTCAACGCCGTCCACGACCTCACCCTGGCGGTGCTCCCGCAGATGGTCAGGCGCGGCTCGGGCGGCATCCTGATGGTCGGGTCAGCCGCCGGAAACATGCCGATTCCCAACAACGCGACGTACGCGGCATCGAAAGCCTTCGTGAACAGCTTCAGCGAGTCCCTGCGCGGCGAGGTGTCCGGGCAGGGCGTGCACGTCACCCTGCTCGCGCCCGGCCCGGTGCGCACGCACACTCCCACCCCGGACGAGGCGTCCATCGTCGACAAGGTCGTCCCGGACTTCCTGTGGCACTCCTCGGCCAAGGTCGCCGAGATGAGTCTGGACGCGTTGGCACACAACAAGATGCGCGTCGTGCCCGGCACCCTGTCCAAGGCGATGTCGGTGGCCGGCGGGTACACACCGCGCGGGGTGGTGGCCCCGATCGTCGGCGGCTTCTACCGCAAGTTCAGCGCAGAGTAGGAGTCGTCTAGACCGCCGTTCAGCGCCGGCGGCGACGCCCCGTGCCGAAGATCGCGCGACTGAACTCACGTCCGGCCGCGCTGGCCGCCGATCGCAGGAAACTCTGCATCGGCTTGCTCGTGAGCACCTCGGTCAGCAGCCCCGGCTCCTCCGGCATCGGCTCCGGGGCCGGCGTCGGCGGCACGGGTGCCGGTGCGTCGGCGGGCTCCCCCGGTGCGAGGGTGTTGGCGGCCAGGATCTCGTACGCCGACTCGCGGTCGATGGGCGTGCCGTACTTCGCGTACAACGGCCCGGCTTTCGCCGCCGAGGTGACGGCGTCGGCGCCGATGGCCTCCATCGCCGACCGGGGCGCTCGGACCACCGTCCACGCGACCGGGGTCGGCGCACCGCGCTCGGACAGCACGGTCACGACCGCCTCGCCCGTACCGAGAGAGGTCAGCACCTGCTCGAGGTCGTAGACCTCCGACACGGGGTAGGTCTTGACCGTCGTACGCAGCGCCTTCTGGTCGTCGGGGGTGAAGGCCCGCAGCGCGTGCTGGATCCGGGCACCCAGCTGGGACAACACTTCTTTCGGGATGTCCGTCGGCAGCTGGGAGCAGAAGAACACGCCGACGCCCTTCGACCGGATCAGTTTCACCGTCTGGACGACCTGCTCCACAAAGGCTTTCGACGCGTCGTCGAACAGCAGATGCGATTCGTCGAAGATGAAGACCAGCTTCGGTTTGTCGAGGTCGCCCACCTCCGGCAGGAACTCGAACAGATCGGCCAGAATCCACATGAGGAAGGTCGAGAAGAGCGCGGGGCGGGCCGCCTGGGTACCGAGCTCGAACAACGTGATGATGCCGCGTCCGTCGGGCGTCGTCCGGATGAGGTCGGCGGGATCGATCTCGGGTTCGCCGAAGAACGTGTCACCGCCGTCGGCCTCGAGATTCGACAGCGCCCGCAGGATCACGCCGGCGGTCTGCCGCGACACCCCGCCGATCCCCTTCAGCTCGGCCTTGCCCTCGTCGCTGGTGAGGAAGGCGATGACCGACCGCAGATCCTTCAGATCGAGAAGCGGCAAGGCCTTCTTGTCCGCCCAGTGGAAGATGAGGCCCAGCGTCGACTCCTGGGTGGCGTTGAGCCCCAACACCTTACTGAGCAGGATCGGCCCGAACGAGGTGATGGTCGCACGGATCGGTACCCCGATTCCCTCCGAACCCAGCGAGACGAACTCGACCGGGTGCGCTGCCGGTTGCCAGTCGTCGCCGGTCTGGTGGGAGCGTTCGGCGATCTTGTCGTTGCCCACGCCCGCTCGGCTGAGTCCGGACAGGTCGCCCTTGATGTCGGCCATGACGACAGGAACGCCGTTGCTCGACAGTTGCTCGGCGATGAGCTGCAGCGTCTTGGTCTTTCCCGTCCCGGTCGCGCCGGCGACGAGACCGTGCCGGTTCATCATCGACAGCGGGATTCGGACCTTCGCCGCGGGATCCACCTGCCCCGCCACCGAGACGGCGCCCAGTTCGAGTGCGGCGGTGCTGAACGCGTATCCGGCGGCGATGTGCTGCGCCGGACTGGAGGCTTCGGTCACAAGCACACGATAGACCTCGGGGGCCGATGTCCCACGGATTCGCGCGCGAGGTTGGCTAAGGTTGTCGGGTGCAGGACAAACTGGTGTGGATCGACTGCGAGATGACCGGACTCCGACTCGAGTCGGACAAACTCATCGAGATCGCGGCCCTGGTGACCGACGGCGACCTCAACATCCTCGGCGACGGTGTCGATGTCGTGATCCACGCCGACGACGAGGCGCTGGCGTCGATGCCCGACGTGGTGACCAAGATGCATGAGGCCTCGGGTCTCACCGAGGAGGTGCGGGCGTCCACCGTCACCCTCGCCGAAGCCGAGAAGCTGGTGCTCGACTACATCCGCAAGCATGTGACCACCGCCGGCGCGGTCCCCCTCGCGGGCAACTCGATCGGTACCGACCGTGGATTCATCACGCGGGACATGCCCGAACTCGACGCCTACCTGCACTACCGCATGGTCGACGTCAGCTCGATCAAGGAATTGTGCCGGCGCTGGTACCCCAAGGTCTATTTCGGCCAGCCCGAGAAGGGGCTCGCGCACCGGGCCCTCGCGGACATCCGCGAGTCGATCCGGGAACTCCGCTACTACCGCGCCGCGGCGTTCGTGCCCGCCCCCGGCCCGGACACCGATGCCCTCGCCGAGATCGTCAAGGACCTCGGCCCCGCCTGAACACGCAGGTCGGGTAACCGATTGGAGTTCTGCGGCACCGACCCGCTAGAGTGTTGATGGCTCTGAGACCCGGCGCTGACGCCCAGGTTTCCGACGCCGATGGTGGATGTAGTTCAGTTGGTAGAGCACCAGGTTGTGATCCTGGCTGTCGCGGGTTCGAGTCCCGTCATCCACCCCGACGAAGCCCCGTCTGCGATCCGCAGGCGGGGCTTTTTGGTGCTGCGGTCTCTTCCCCGGCTTGCTGTCGATATCCGGAATCGCCGTACGTCACCATGGTGTCGGACCGATCCGGTTCGGCATCATGGCCACATCAGTCGGCCGAGACTGGAGGAACGATGAAGTACGCATTGCTGCTCATGGGACATGTCAACGATCCGGCCTGTGGTGAGGACGGTGGCGCCAGCCCCGAAGAGTTCTTCGCCTTCGACGAGGAGATCACCAAGGCCGGTGTCGTCGTCAACTCCTTCGCGCTGGAGGACGAGCGCGCGGTGGTGCACACCGACGACAGCGGCGAGCGGGTGGTCGCGTCGTCCGGGCCGTTCGCCGAGGTGCGGGAGTTCGTCGGCGGGGTGTACGTCATCGACGTCGCGAACGTCGACGAGGCGATCGAGTGGGCCCGCCGCAGCCCCGGTTCGGCGCCCGGCGGCCATGTCGAGATCCGGCCGCTCGCACCGTACTGAGCGATGACGAACAATTCACACCGTTCGGCGGCCACGGATTCCGCAGGGTCCGTGGCCCGCCGGGCGGTGTCGGCCGTCGATCGCGACGTCCGTTCCCGTGTACTCGCCACGCTCACGAAGAAGTTCGGCGATCTCGACCTCGCGGAGGACGCGTTGCAGGACGCGATCGCGCAGGCCCTGATCACCTGGTCGCGTACCGGAGTCCCGGATTCACCGGAGGCATGGCTGACGACGACGGCCAAACGCAAGGCGCTCGACGTGGTGCGGCGTGAATCCGTCCTCGCCGGGAAACTGGCCCGCCTGCACACCGAGAGCGAACGTGCCTCCACCCCTGCGGAGTTCAGAGACCCGGCCGAGGCGCCGCCACCGGGGTTGCCGGACGAACGCCTCGGCATGTTCTTCGCCTGCACCCATCCCGTGCTACGCGCCGAGGATCGAGTCGCGCTCACCCTCCGGTTCGTCGCCGGGCTGACCACCGCGGAGGTCGCGCATGCGCTGCTGATCCCGGTACCGACGACCCAGCAGCGAATCGTGCGCGCCAAGAAGCGAATCGGCGCGCTGGGTGTTCCGTTCGCGCCGCCGCGCGAGGGCGATCTCCCGCGTCGGCTCGGCGGGGTCCTGCGAGTCATCTACCTGCTGTTCTCCGAGGGGTTCGCGCGCTCGACCGGGGACGCGCACATCCGCGACGATCTCACCGGCGAGGCCGTCGCCCTCGCGCGCACCCTGCGCGCACTGCTCCCCAACGCCGAGACGACCGGACTGCTCGCCCTTCTGTTGCTCACCCAGTCCCGCCGGCCGGCTCGACTCGACTCCGACGGCCGACCGGTTCCGCTGGATGACCAGGATCGCCGGCTCTGGGACCGGGCGCTCGTCGCCGAGGGCGTCGCGCTCGCGGAACACGCTGCGGCACAAGCAGACGCCGGTCTGTACACGATCCAGGCGGCGATCGCGGCCGTGCACGCCGAGGCCGCCACCGCGGACGAGACCGACTGGACCCAGATCGCCGTCCTGTACCGACTACTCGAAGTGCACGATCCCGGACCCGTGGTGCGCGTCGGTCGCGCAGTCGCCGTCGGACGCGCGTACGGCCCGGCGCGCGGTATCGCGATGCTCGATCGATTGCAGCCGGACACACAACTCGACCGGTTCCGGCCCTTTCACATCGCCCGTGCCCTCACGCTGAGCGAACTGGGCGACGACCGCAGTGCGGCCGACGCGTACCGCCGCGCACTCGACCTGCCCGGCAACGAGGCCGAGGACGACTATCTGGCCGACGCACTGGCCGGACTCCAGTCGGGCACGCAGATGTAGTGCGTCGTTGCTCCTGGCGCAACGAAGAGCTACATCTGGCCCGTCGTTTCGGGGTCGCACCCGACCGGGGACCTTCGTCCCCGAAAGTCCCCGAAGCCGGGCGCATGGGCATGCCTCGCAGTAACGTTCACCACATGCCTTCCTACTGGGTCATGCCTGCCGTTGCCCTGATCTCGTGCATCATCATCGGGATCGGGTTCATCATCGGGATCCCGGGCGGCGACGACAACGACTGAGTTCGACGTCCTGAACTGATCTCGACCACACGGCCGCGCCGTCAGGGTGTGTGCCGCGATGACACCGCACGTCTGCCGGTGTCGTCCGACGCCCGGAAGGACGGCACGTGGACCTCACGCGCAGACAGTTGATGGCCGGTGCCGCCGCGACCGCCGCCGCGGCCGGGCTCGGGTCCGGCCTGTCCGCCGCCCCGGCCGGCGCGTCGCCCCCGGGGTCGACGAGTTACCTCGTCGGCTGCGGCATCGGAGATGTCACGGGCGCGGTCGCCGGCCAGGGCATGATGGGGTATTCGAATCCAGAGCAGGTCGCGGCCGGGCTCCTGCAGCGTTGCTGGGCGCGGGCCTACATCATCGTCGATCCCGCCACCGGGCAGCGCGTCGTCTTCCTGACCGCCGACCTCGCGTGCCTGTTCCAGTCGCACCACATGGGCCTGATGGTCAAGCTGCGCAACCGATTCGGCTCCTTGTACACCGAATCGAACGTGAATCTGAATGCACAGCACACGCACGCCTCCTGCGGCGGCACGTCCTGGGACTACGCGTATTCGCTCGCCGCGTTCGGGTTCAAGAAGAACTCCTACGACGCCGAGATCGACGGCATGTTCGCCGCGATCGTTCGCGCGCACGAGAATCTCGCGCCCGGCAGCGTCACGATCGGCCGCGAGGAACTGCACGACGCCAGCCGGAATCGATCCCGGGTCGCCTTCGACGCGAACCCGTCGGCAGACAAGCGGCACTTCCCCGATGCGATCGACCCTCAGGTGACGGTGCTACGACTGCGGCGGCACGACGCCTCCGGCGGCCGGGATGTCGGTGCCATCACCTGGTTCCCGACACACGGCACGTCTCTCACCGACCGCAACGTCCTCATCGCCGGCGACAACAAGGGTTACGCGAGCCACCTGTGGGAGCGCACCCAGCCCGGGTTCGTGGCCGCGTTCCCACAGACCAACTCCGGCGACATGACGCCGAACCTCGCACTCGCGCAGTTCGATCCGCGCGGACCGACATCGGACAACAGACGCAACTGCGAACTCATCGGCGAGCGTCAGTACGTCGCCGGACGGCGAGGCTTCGAGGCGGCCCGCCCGATGACCCGGGGCGGCGTCGACTCCATCGTGCGGTACGTCGACATGTCGGCGGTCCGGATCTCCGGTACCTACACACCCGACGGCCGACCGGCGTCGACCACCCCCGCGATGATGGGTGCCGGCGCGGTCGCGACCAGCAGCGAGGACAACTACGAGAAACCGCTCCCCTTCCTCGTGGAGGGCATGACCAATCCCCTCGTCACCGCGCTCGGCGGAGACCGCGTCCCGCCGATCGTACCGTGGATGCGAGACATGCAGGCGCCCAAACTGATCGCGTTCCCGCTAGGTCTGCTGCCGCCCTCGGGCTGGATCCCGGCGGTGGTGCCGCTGCAGCTCATGCGCATCGGCGAACTCGTGCTCGTCGCCGTACCCGCCGAGGTCACCGTCGTCGCGGGTCTGCGGCTGCGTCGAGTGGTCGCCGACGAACTGCGGACCGACGTCGACAACGTCCTCGTGCAGGGGTTCGCGAACGCCTACACCCAGTACGTCACGACGCCCGAGGAATACGACCTGCAGCACTACGAAGGCGGCGAGACCCAATTCGGGCGGTACACCCTGTCCGCCTACCTGCAGGAGTTCGCCGCGCTCGCCGCGGCCATGTCGTCCGGACGCCGGATCGGCCGTGGTCCGGCGCCGGTCGACAAGTCCGGACTGCAACCCGACCTGGTGCCCCCGGTCCCCGCCGACCGTCCGATACCGGGCCGACGCTACGGCGACGTCCTGCGTGAACCCGACGCCACGTACCGCCCCGGTTCGATCGTGACCGTGCAGTTCGTCGGCGCGCATCCCAACAACGACTTCCGGCACGGCCGGACCTATCTCGAGGTGCAGCGGCGTACCGGCAGCGAGTGGACGACGGTCGCCGACGACAACGACTGGTCCACGGAGTTCCGGTGGGCGCGCCCGGCCGGCAGCACCGACACGTCGCGGATCACGATCACCTGGCGGTCGCCGACGGACGCGTCCGGGATGTACCGCATCCGCTACTTCGGGGACAGCCGCGATGCGAACGGGTCGACGAGGCCCGTCTCTGGGACGAGTCGCACGTTCCGCGTCGGGTCCCGCTGACGCACGGACGCCACCGACCGCGCTGCGGTTCGGTGGCGTCCGAAGGCGTGCTGAGCGTCAGGCGTTGTCGGCGTTGCCCTTGCGCCACACCGACCATGGGATGTTCCAGTCGCCGAGACCATCGGTGCCCGACAATGTTCCGCCCGTGGTGTTCTTCACGATGACCGGGTCGCCGCGGAGGGTGTTCTCCATGACCCAGAGAGCGTTCTCCGGACTCAGGTTCAGGCAGCCGTGACTCGTATTGGTGTTGCCCTGCGCCCACACCGACCATGGTGCGGAGTGGAAGAAGATGCCGCTGTAGGACATCCGGGTCGCGTAGTCGACCGGGGTGCGGTAACCGTTCGACGAATTGACCGGCACGCCGTAGGTCGACGAGTCCATGATGATGTGGTCGTGCTTGTCCGAGACCAGGTAGATGCCGTTGTCGGTCTCGTCGCCGGCCTTGCCCATCGACGTCGGCATGGTCCGGATGACCTTGCCGTCGCGTTCGAAGACGACCTGCTTGGTGTTGTCGTCGGCCGTGACGATCATCGAGCGTCCGACGGTGAAGTTGGTCCGCACGTTCTCCTGGCCGAAGAGTCCGTCACCCAGGTCGATGCCGTAGGTGTTGACCGCGACCCGCACCTTGGTGCCCGGCTTCCAGTACTCCGCCGGCCGCCACCGGACCTCGCTCGGGCTGATCCAGTAGAAGGCCCCTTCGACCGGAGGGTCGGTGGTGATCCGGATGGCGCGCTGCGCCGCACGACGATCCGCGATCGGCTCGTCGAACTTCACCGCGACCGGCTGTCCGATACCGACGGTCTCGCCGGGACTCGGTGTCAGATACGCCTGCGTCAGGTTGTTGGGGCTGCTCGTGGTGAAGGTGACCTTCTTGGTGACCGCACCACCGATGCCCACCGCGTCGGTCTCCAGGGTGTAGGTGCGGTTGTAGCCGAGGGCCTCGTTGCTGACCCACACCGTGTCGTTGTCGGCGAGGGTGCCCTTGACGGGGGTGCCGTCGGACTTCTTGATCAGCACCCGGCTGATGGTGCCCTCACTGGTCTTCACCTTGATGGGCGCACCCGGCTGCACGCCGACGGCGTTGTCGTTCAGGGGACGTTCGGCCCACTCGGTGATCTCGAGACCCGGCTTGAGCAGATCGTCGAAGAGACTCGAACTGCTGACGTTGTCGGAGTACGACGCCTCCTGCGTGCACGACGTCACCAGCGCGACGATTGCCAACATCACACCGCTGATGATCAGCGGCATCCGCCGAGTACGACCGATCCCCATCTCACTCCCGCCTGTCGACGCCCCGACCCCGAACCGGTCGGTCACGCTGCCCCGCAACCTTGAGAACACTGCACACCCCGAATCCGAAACGGACATTCCGAACCCCGATGTCGCGGACCAGTGTACGAGAGATCGGACCGAACGCTTCGGCCGTCATCCATTCGAGCGGCGTGTTGCGCACCCGAAACGCCGAACGTTCATCTGCCGTTCATCGACCACCGGCCGCGGTCGAAACCGTCTGAGACGCCACAAGACGCCTCGCTCGATGCGAGGCGTCTTGAGTACTCTGTGCGCCATCAGGGACTCGAACCCCGAACCCGCTGATTAAGAGTCAGCTGCTCTGCCAATTGAGCTAATGGCGCTTGGCGGTGCGAGATGGAACCTTACAGGACCCCCGCGGCAGAAGTGAAATCGCCTGGTCGGAGTGGCTTCTGCCGTTCGACGGGCCCGTGCGGACGAGGTCGCGCCGCCGATTGCTGGATCAGCGGGTCATCGCGAGGCGACCTTGCGGACGACGACGAGCAGGACCAGGGCGCCGACCCCGGCGAGTGCGTACTTCACCGCAGGCGTCTGCAGTGTCGCGAGAGCCTTCGACTTGGCGTCGTCGGCGAGCCGCTGGGGGTTGGCGCGCTCGGCCAGCGCGTCGAGCGTGCTGGCGAGGTCCTCACGGGCCTTGGCGATGTCCTGCTCGATACGTTCGGTATCTCCGGCCACGTTGCATCCTTCCGGCGCTTCTCGTTGGTCTTCTCACTTCCCGGCCGCCGCACGACCTCTCGGCGCCGGGGACGAACCGCCAGATGGCAGCGACTCGATGCTACGACATCCCGGCATCCGGGCATGTCGCCATGCACTAGCCTGGCTCTCATGGCTGAGACCACCACCCGACTGTCCGTGGGCGACACGGCGCCGTCGTTCACGCTGCCCGACGCGAACGGCGACCCGGTCTCGTTGTCGGACTACGCCGGCCGCAAGGTCGTCGTCTACTTCTATCCCGCAGCGGCCACCCCGGGGTGCACCAAGCAGGCGTGCGATTTCCGCGACAACCTCGGCGAGCTGAACGAGGCCGGGATCGCGGTCCTCGGCATCTCCCCCGACAAGCCCGCGAAGCTGGCGAAGTTCGTCGAGGCCGAGGGCCTGACGTTCCCGTTGCTCAGCGACCCGGAGAAGAAGGTGCTCACCGAGTGGGGCGCATTCGGGGAGAAGAAGATGTACGGCAAGACCGTCACCGGCGTCATCCGGTCGACGTTCCTGGTCGACGCCGACGGCACGATCGAACTCGCGCAGTACAACGTCCGGGCCACCGGACACGTCGCCAAGCTGCGCCGCGACCTGTCCGTCTGAGCCGGCCCCGATGCCCGAGTCCGCCGAACCGCTGGTGCCGCGCAAGCGGCCCACTCAGGAACGCAGCAAGCGCAAGTTCCAGGCGATGCTCGAAGCAGCACGCGAGCTGTTGATCGACGTCGGGTTCGAATCGCTGACCTGTGAGGAGATCGCGACCCGGGCCGAGGTCCCCATCGGCACGCTCTATCAGTACTTCGCGAACAAGTACGTCATCGTGTGCGAGCTGGACCGCCAGGACACCGTCGACGTCCGCGAGGAACTCACGGCGTTTTCCTCGGAGGTGCCGTCCCTGGAGTGGCCCAGCCTGCTCGAGAAGTTCCTCGATCACCTGGCGGCCCTGTGGCGCACCGACCCGTCGCGGCGGGCGGTGTGGCTGGCCGTCCAGTCGACACCGGCGACCCGCGCCACGGCGTCGCTGAACGAACGGGTGCTCGCCGAACAGGTCGCGCGGATCATCGCGCCGCTCACGCCGTCGCAGCGCGAACGCCGCGAGATGATGTCCCAGGTGCTCGTCCACACGGCCTACTCGCTCCTGAGCTTCTCCGTACAGGACGGCCACGACCACGACGAGACCGTCGCCGAACTCAAGCGGATGCTCGCCGGCTATCTGCTGCTCGAGGAGTCGACGACGGTCTGAGAGCCGCGCGGGGCTACCTGCCCTCGAGGATGGCCACCGCCGCAGCGGTGTCCCCGTCGTGGGTCAGCGACACATGCACGGTCGTGTCGCGCAGATGCTCGCCGATCTCGCCCGACAGACGGATGGCCGGACGGCCCCACGTGTCGGTCACGACCTCGATGTCGCTGTGCCGGATCAGCGGCAACAGCGGCGACCGCGAGAAGCGGCTCACCGACCACGCCTTCACGACCGCCTCCTTGGCCGCCCAGCGGGCGGCCAGATGCCGGGCGTCGTCGCCGGTCCCGGCGGCCGAGTCCCGACGCTCGCCGACCGTGAACCGGTCGGCGAACGTCGTACCCGGCTGCCGGAGCTGCTCGCCGAACTCCGGGATCGACACGATGTCGATTCCCACACCGAGAACGCTCATCCCTTGGTAGTCGCTCGCGCCATTCGCCTCACCGGGTGTCACCGACCACCCGCCACCGGCTCACCGGCGACGTAGACGTCGGCGCCGTCCAGACGGGTCTGCGGATCGAGGAGCATGCCCGCCTCGGCGTCGTGCTCGTCGACCGACTCGTCGAAGCGACGGTTCGGCGGACGCTGGTAGGCAGGCTCGCCACCGCAGATCGACTGCAGGAAGCGCTGACTACCCTGGCGGGTCCGCTCGTCGGCGCGCTGACGGTAGGCGTCGCGCTCCTCCGGGTTCAGCGAGGCGATGAACGCCTCCGGGTGCACCACCGCGATCAGTCCGGACACGTGACCGAAGCCGAGGCTGGTCAACAGGCCCGCCTTGAGCGGGAACCGCTCGCCGAGCTGAAGGGTCTCCCGCGGCCAGACCAGGTGCGGGTACTCGGCCATCTTGTCGTCGACACAGTCGAGGCTGCGGTTGGGCGGGATCACGCCGTCACGCAGGATCTGGCACAGACCGATGAGCTGGAAGGCCGCCGCGCCACCCTTGGCATGACCGGTCAGCGACTTCTGCGACACCACGAACAGCGGTGCGCCCTTGCCGCGGCCGATGGCCGCCGCGAGCCGCTCGTGCAGTTCGGACTCGTTCGGATCGTTCGCCTTGGTGGAGGTGTCGTGCTTGGACACGACCGCCACGTCGTCGGCGCTGACGCCGAGCGAACCGAGCGCACGTGCCAGCGGCGAGGACAGTGACCCGCGAGCCGCGCCCAGGGCACCGAGACCCGGAGCCGGGATCGAGGTGTGCACACCGTCGCCGAAGCTCTGCGCCCACGCGACCACACCGAGCACCGGCAGACCCATCTCGGCCGCGACATCGCCGCGGGCGAGCAGGATCGTGCCGCCGCCGGCCGATTCGACGAACCCGCCGCGTCGACGGTCGTTGGCCCGCGAGAACCGGCGGTCGTCGATGCCGCGCGCGGTCATCTTCGCCGAGTCCGCGGTCGCCGACATCGAACCGAAGCCGACGATGCCCTCGATACCCAGGTCGTCGAAGCCGCCCGCGACCGCGAACAGCGCCTTGCCGAGGCGGATCTTGTCGACGCCCTCCTCGACCGACACCGCGGCCGTCGCGCACGCCGCCACCGGGTGGATCATCGCGCCGTAGCTACCGACATACGACTGGACCACGTGTGCCGCAACGATGTTCGGCAGCGCCTCCTGCAGGATGTCGTTCGCGTTCGCCTCCCCCAGCAGGGTGTTGACGTACAGGTCGCGCATCGAGGTCATGCCGCCCATGCCGGTGCCCTGCGTGTTGGCCACCAGACCGGGGTGCACCCAGCGCATCAGCTCGCTCGGGGTGAAGCCCGACGACAGGAACGCGTCGACCGTGGCCACCAGGTTCCACAGTGCGACCCGGTCGATCGACTCCACCATGTCGGGGCTGACGCCCCAGCGGGTCGGGTCGAAGCCGGTCGGGATCTGACCGCCCACGGTCCGGGTCAGCGCGAACTGACGCGGGACGCGGATCTCGGTGCCCGCCAGGCGGGTGACCTGCCAGTCGCCGTCGGCGTTCTGCGCGACGCGGGTCTTCTCCGGGTTGGCACTGGCGAACGCCCGCGCCTCGGCCTCGGAGTTGACCGTGAAGGTCAGGTCCTCGTCGACGAAGACCGAGGTGAGCAGCGGCGAGGTGTTGTCGACCATCGCGCCGTCGTCGGCGTAGCGGCGGATGCCGCAGCGCGCGACGACCTCGTCGTGGTACCGATCGGCGATCTCGCTCTCCGGCACCGGGTCTCCGGACTCGGTGTCGTACCAGCCCGGCTTCGGCGCCGAATCCCAGTGCACCAGTCCGGTGTTCCAGGCGAGCTCGAGAACACCGGCGGCCGACAGCTTCTCGTCGACCTCCATCTCGAAGCGGGTGCGGGCCGAACCGAACGGGCCGAGCTCACCGGCGCCCACGATGACCACGAGGTCCTCGGGTCGGGCGTCGATCGCGGGCCACTCTGGACGCATCGCCTTCGGCGCGCGCGCCGGTGCGGGCAATGCCGCGACGGTTGTCGCCGGCTTCGCCGCGGTGTCCTCGGACTGCTCGGCCGACGCCGCCGCGGTGGCCGCGAGCGCCTTCAGATCGGTCGAGCTGTCCAGGCCGCCGGTGAAGTCGGCCAGGATCGGCGTGCTCACCGCGCTCGACCGCTGCTCGGGCGTGCACAGCGTCAGCAGGTTCGCCGCCATCTCCTCGGTGCTCCAGGTGCGCACACCCGCCGCCTCGACCGCGTCGACCATGCCGTCGTTGTGGCCCATCAGGCCGGTGCCGCGCACCCAGCCGATCAGCGCATGGGCGAGAGTCGTCTTGGAGCCCCAGGACTCCTCGGCCGACCACCGCTGGACGAGAGCGTCGAGCGAGGCCTTGCTCTCGCCGTACGCGCCGTCGCCGCCGAACATGCCGCGGTTCGGTGAACCGGGGAGCACGACGTGCACGCGGGCGGCGATGTCGTGATCGGAGTGGACGTCGGCGAGACCGCCGATGAGCCGCTCCACCGACCACAAGAGAACCTTCATCTCCAGCTCGGCACGACCACCGGCGTCGGTGAGGTCACCGGCGACCCGCGGTGCGGCGAACGGGAAGAGCAGCGTCGGCTTCATCGCCGGCTTCACCACTGCCGTTGTGCCACCGAGGTTCTCGGTTTGCTCGGCCGCGATCCAGCCGACCAGGTCGTCGACGTCGGCATAGGAGGCCATGTTCGCCGGGGCGATCCACAGCGCGGCACCGGCCCGGGCGTTCTCGCGGTACAGCTTCTTGTAGAACGCGAGACGGTCGGAGTTCAGTCGCGACGTCGTCGCGATGACGGTCGCACCACCGGCGAGCAACCCGGCGACCACGCCGGCGGCGATGGAGCCCTTGCTCGCGCCGGTGACGACGGCGATCTCACCGCTGTAGCCACCCTTCTCCGGGCTCTCCGCAGCATGCGCGATCGCGCCGAAGATGCGGCCGTGCACGGCGTTTCCGTTCGCGAGGGCCTTGCCCTGCCACCAGGTGGCGTGGTCGGCGACGGTGTCACCGGCTCCGGCGAACCCGCCGACGATGGTGTCGAAGTCGGCGTCGAGGTCCTGCTCGTCGGTCAGCCAGAGTCGGACGAGATCCTCACGGGCGGTTGCCCACCGGTCGTCGATGAGGACGACCTTGGCCGCGTCGAAGGCCGGCGCCACCGTACGGGCCCAGTCCGACCCGAGTTCGGCGCTGACCAGCTCGGCGAGCTCGGCGTTCGGGTCGGCCACGGCCTCGGCGAGATCGGCGACCTCGGCGAGTCCGAGCTTGTCCAGCAGGGTGTACGCGGCCGAGGCCAGCGCGCCGGACCGGCCGGTGATCTGCTCGGTGAACTCTCCCAGCGCCGCGGCGTCGACCGTTGCGCCACCACCGGATTCGGCGGCCGGCTTGCCGACCGGGATGCCCTTGACCGCACCCACCGCGGACACGGCCTTGTCGATGAGGGTGTCGAGTGAATCGGTGTCCGTCAGCGGGCCGTCGAGCAGATTGCCCAGCGCCTCGCCGCGGACGGACGCGCCGTCCCTGGTGCCTAACGCCAGCGCGACGGTGGTGTGCAGACCCCACCCCGGACCCAGCTGCCAGACACCCGACACGCGGTCGGTGATGTAGTTCTGGCGCTTGCCCAGCGGGCCGAGCACCTTGCGGACCTGGTCGCTGACCGCATCGGTGAGCACCGCACCCAGCGGCCGGTAGCCACGGGCGAGGGTCTCCACGGTCGACGACAGCGCGGTCATGTCGGCTTCGGCGGCACCGTCGATGGCGCCGAGTCCGAGCTCGCCGCCGATGTCGAGGAGCAGCTGGTTACGACGCGACGACACACCGTCGCAGAGCGCCTCGATCGTGTCCGCGGACCCGATCTGGTCGACGCGCATCTTGGTCCACAGCGCGATCACGGACTTCACCGCATCCGACGGCGTGAACGCGATGTCGTCGGGACGCGGGCCGCCGGCTGGTGCCGCCGGTGCCGCGGGAGCAGCAGGCGCGGGCGCCGCCGCGGCGGCCGGAGCCGCGTCCGCCGCCGACGTCTCGGCCGCTGCGGGAACGTCGAGCTCGTCCTCGTCGGGCTCGTGCCCGGCGTCCTTGGCCAGGATCGTATCGGTGTCGCGCTCGACGTTGAGCACCTCGGTGGTGGCCGCGGCGTAGTCGTCGAGCTTGAGGGTGTTGGTGGCCAGACCCGACAGCGTCGGGGCGCCCTTCAGACCGATCTCGACGAAGCGCTGGACTCCCAGCCCGTTCCGCTCGGGACCGCTGAACAGCAGTTCCTGGGTCTCGATCCACCGCACCGGGCTGGCGAACTGCCAGGCGAGCAGCTCGATCAGGATCACCCGGGCCAGTTCGCTCGGGGTCGCCTCCCAGGCGTCCCAGTCGGCGAGGACCTCGTTCAGCGGATCCGACGGCACCAGCGCCGCGATCTCCTCGACGAAGTCGCGTCCGAGGTTGAACAGGCGCGGCACCAGGTTGGGGATGTAGCGGCCGATCAGGATGTCGATGTCGATGTCGGCGGGCAGCAGCTCGGCGAGCTTGCCGCGGAATTCCGGGACCCCGGCGCGCAGCACGCTCGAGTGGAACGGGACGTCGATGCCCGGGATCAGGATGAACGCGCGCTTGCCCCCGAACTCCGCACGCCGCCGGTCGATCTCGGCCTCGAGCAGTTCGAGACCGCGAACCGTGCCGGCGATCGCGTACTGCGAGCCGAGGAGGTTGAGGTTGACGACCTCCAGGAACTCGCCGCCCGCGGCGCCCACGCCGGACACGAAGTCGGTGACCTCGGCGTCGGCCAGACCGAACTGGCTCGGCCGGATGGCGGCCATCCGATAGTCACTGCGCCCCTGCTCATCTCGCGGGACGAGGTGATGCATGGCCTCGCCGCGCTGGAACACGACTTCGAGGACGGCCTCGAGCGGGAGGACGCCGGCACATGCGGCGAGCGCGTTGTACTCACCGACCGAGTGACCACACGTGATGGCACCCTCGACGAAGCCACCGGACTCCTTGAGCTCGGCGATCTGCGCGACACCGAGCGTCGCCATGGCAACCTGGGTGAACTGCGTCAGGTACAGCACGCCGTCGGGGTGGTTGTAGGTGGTCCCGTTGGCGACGAGCGTCGTCGGGTTGTCGCGGACCACGGCGAGGATCGAGAAGCCCAGCGCCGCACGGGTGTGCTTGTCGGCACGATCCCAGATCTTGCGGGCGGCCTTCGACCGCGAGCGGGCGTCGAGTCCCATGCCCTTGCTCTGGATGCCCTGGCCGGGGAACGCGTAGACGGTCCGCGGCGCGGCGAGCAGACCGGTCGCGCTCATCACGAGGTTGTCGCCGACCTTGGCGCTGACCTCGACGACCTCGCGGCCGTTGTCGAGACCCACGCGGTCGACGCGCACCGAGATGCGGTCGCCGAGCCGGACCATGCCGAGATAGCGTGCGGTCCAGCCGATCAGCGGACGAGGCGATGGCGTCGGATTCTTCGCGTCGGTCGCGGTGACGACCTGCTGCGCGGCGGCCGACAGCCACATCCCGTGGACGATCGGGTCGCCGAGACCGGCCAGCTTCGCGGCTGCGGCGTCGGTGTGGATGGGGTTGCGGTCACCGGACACGACGGCGAAACCGGTCATCCGGTTCGGCGCGGTGATGGTGGCCGTCCGGAGCAGCTTGCGGGTGGCCGACTGCTCGGCGGCGGGTGCACCGCCGGCCCGGGCCGGGTCGGTGAGCTCGGCGGCGCCCAGACGCCCACGGATCGCGAAACGCTCCTCGAGCGTCGCGATCGGGCCGGCTGGTCCGGCGATCTCCACCGTGACCTCGACGACACGACCGACGTCGGCATCCCGGACCGCGCCGGTCCGTGCGGTGACGGTCAGTTCGGCTGCGGTCGCGGGGATCTCCCCGGTCAGCGCGATCGCGTGATCGAGGTGGACCAGGTCGAGCAGACCCTCGACGACCGGGTCACCGGAATCGGTGCGGGCGGCGCCGATGACGCTGAACACGCTCGGCCAGCACGCGCCGACCAGGGTGTCGGGCACGGCGAAACCGAACGGGTCGGTCGGGGTGGTCGGGCGCAGGTGCGGCGGCAGGGAGAACCCGGTCACCGCAGCGTGATCGGCGACCGAATCCGGCTGCCAGGAGACGGTCGTGACCGACACGCCGTCGGTCACCTCGGCCAGGCTGCCGCCGGCGGCCACGGTGAGGATCTCGCGCATCGCGGTCGACGCGTCGTCGAGGCCCACCAGCGGCGAACCACCGTCGCGCAGGCTTTCGCCGGCCAGCAGCGGGATACGCACGGAAGCGCCCGAGATGGGGACGACGAGGTCGAAACGGGTGGCGTCGGAGTCGGCGGAGACCTGCTCCAGGACGGCGCCGCTGACGGCGTGTTCGGCCCGCTCGGGTCCGACCACGGTCCAGGCGTCGCGATCGCCGAGCAGCGCGATCGGGCTCGCCACGATCCGGCCGGCCCAGCTGACGTCGTCGGACTCCAGCACCGAGGTCAGCACGCCGGCCTCCTCGGCCAGCCCGGCCCGGTGCCGGGAGGCGACGGCGACCGGGCGCTCGCCGGTGGCCTGCAGATCGGACGCGACCCGGGCCTCGAACCGATCGAGCAGTTCGCCCACGGGCTCGTCGACGCGGGTGATGCCCGCGACGGCGACCGGCCCCGGGATGACGCAGACGGCGTCGGCGCCGTAGCGCGGGTCGTGGGCCTGCCACAGGGAGTCACTGCGCCACCAGCGGCGCACGTCCTTGTCGATCACCGGCACGAAGTTGACGGGCTTGCCGGGGGTGCGGCACAGCTCCAGGAAGAACGCGACGTCCGCGGGATGCAGGATGTCGGTGTCGATCTCGGGGTACACGCTGCCGAGCGCGTCGATCGCGGCATACGCATCGGCGGCGGCGGTGACCTCGGCGAACATCGTCGGGATGGGCCCCGAGTCCTGCGGGTGCATGCGCGCCTCGGTGCGCTGCAGCATCTCCACGAAGCGCTGCTGCCAGGTGATGTCGGCCCACGGGACCTGCTCGCCGCGGGCGTCACCGACGGCCAGCGCGGCGTACCGGTCGAGCCACTCGCGGTAGGTCATGGTGGCGACGTCGCCGAAGTACGGCTTCGCGGTGTCGGCCATCGCGGCGATGATCTCGTCGCGGCGGGCGGCCACGGCGTCGGCGTCACCGGCGACCTCGTCGAGCAACCGGCCGCAGCGCGACGCGGTGTTGTCGACCTCGTGGATGTCGGCGCCGAGCTGCGAACGGCCGGAGGCCATTCCGGCGGTGGCGTGACCGGCACCGATCCACTCGTCGATGCCGGCGGTGTCGACGAGGAGCTGCTTGACCTCGGGGGTGGTCGTCGCTTCCTTGGCCGCCATGGCGGCGGTGCCGATGAGGATGCCGTCGAGCGGCATCGTCGGGTAGCCGTAGCCGGCCGACCAGCTGCCGGTGAGGTATTCACTGGCGCGCTCGGGCGTGCCGATGCCACCGCCGACGCAGATCACGACGTTCGGGCGGGCGCGGAGCTCGCCGTAGGTCGCGAGCAGCAGGTCGTCGAGGTCTTCCCACGAGTGGTGGCCACCGGCGCGGCCGCCCTCGATCTGCACGATGATCGGGTGATGCGGAACCTCGGCCGCGATGCGCACGACGGACCGGATCTGCTCCACGGTGCCGGGTTTGAAGGCGACGAACCGGAGTCCGGCCTCGACGAACTCGTCGACGAGCGCGACCGCGTCCTCGAGTTCGGGTATGCCCGCCGAGACGATGACGCCGTCGAGCGGGGCTCCCTGCGCGCGGGCCTTCTGCACGATGCGCTTGCCGCCGAGCTGCAGCTTCCACAGGTAGGGGTCGAGGAACAACGCGTTGAACTGCGCCTCGCGTCCCGGCTCGAGCAGATCGGTGAGCGTGGCGATGTTGCGCGCGAAGATCTCCTCGGTGACCTGACCGCCACCGGCCAGCTCGGCCCAGTGTCCGGCGTTGGCCGCGGCGGCGACGATGGCCGGGTCGACGGTCGTCGGCGTCATGCCGGCGAGCAGCATCGGCGAACGTCCCGTGAGGCGGGTGAAGGAGGTCTCGACGACGGTACGGCCGTCGGGCAGCTCGACGAGGGTCGGCGCGAACTGCGACCACGGGGTCGCGACCTCGGGCACGCCGCCGGGGCTGAACAGGTTGCGCTGTCCGACTCGCAGCGCGGCGGGCACCAGGCCGACGCCCTGCCCGCGGACCAATGATGCGGTGAGACGGGTCGCGATGTCCCCGGGACCGAAGTCCAGGACCCACTTGGCGCCGCCGGCCACGATCGAGTCGACCGAGGCGACCCAGTCGACGTGCCCGACGAGGATGTCGTGGGCGTGGCGGGTGGCGAGGTCACGGTCGATGCCGCAACGGTCAGCCCACTGGCCGACCAGCTCGACAGCCTCGGCCATCGCCGGGTGGTGGAAGGCCACCGACACCTGCAGGTGGTCGAACTTCGGCGCGAACGGCGCCCCGCCGGTGAGCTTGCGCTTGCGCTCGTCGGCCTCGGTCGCGGCGACCCGCTCACAGAGGGCGGCGAACGCGGCGAGGTGCCGCGGTGCCCCGGACAGCACGACGGCGGTGCGGCTGTTCTTGATGGCGACCACCGGGGCGGTCGTCAGATCGTTGTCGGACAGGCCGGCGCGGTACTGCGCCAGGATCTCGTCGACGCGAGCCGGGCTGACGTTGGTGAGTGCGAGCATCGGCGTGCCGTCGGTGGTGACGCCCAGCCCGCGGCGACGCGCGGTCAACGAACCGGCGGCGCCGATGAGGTGCGCGACGGCCAGCAGCAGGCCCTGACCGGACTCGGCGATCCGGCCGTCGGCGCCCACCGCATCGGTGGCCAGCGAGCCCTGGGAATGCCCGACCACGGCCTTCGGCGGGAGCACGGCGGTGTCCAGGCCCTGCTTGCGGAGTGCCTCCACGGCGGCGAGCTGGGTGAGCAGCACACCCGGACCCGAGAGGGTGAAATCGGCGAGAGTGGCCTCGGCGGGCACGTCTTCACCTGCGTCGTGCGCGTGCACCCAGGTGAGCGGGTGGAACCCGGACACCCGTGCCACGACGAGTTCGTCGGCAACCGGCTCGACGAGCCGTTCGGCGGAATCGACGATGGTGGCGACCCGGTGTTCCAGGTCGGCGTCGACGACCAGCTCGGTCAGCGTGGGCAGCCATGCGCCGCCCTGCCCGCCGAAGCTGATCGCGTAGGGCTCGCCCTGCGTGAGCCGCTCGATGAGCGTGGTGGTGGGCCGTTCTGCGTTGGCGGCGCCCTGCGAGCCGGAGCGGAACTGGTCGACGGTCACGGATACTCCTCTGTGGTGGTCGGTCTCAGAGTGTGGATTTGCGGAGTGCGTAGGTGCGGTGCAGTAGATGTCTGTGGGTGTTGTGCGGTTGGTCTGCGAGTCGCGGCGGCGCGAGAAACGCTGTCGGCAGCGGCCTTTCCGTGCGCTGACGTGATCGGTCTCGCCGCCGTCGCACACGACCGGCCGCGGTGGCGACACCGCCGGATCGAACTAGCTGGTACAACAAAGGAACACGCCTGCCGCACAACAACATTGGCGCGCACCGGTTTTGTCCGGAGCCGGCGTCGGCGTGAACGTGACACCTATGATGACACACGAAAGTGAGGGAACCCTCATGTTTGTCGGTGACCTGTCGGTATACCGACCAGTAACCGCGCGGGTAACTTTCGGCACCGTGTCAACCACCATGGGAAGCGTCGGAAAACCGCCAGGCCAGGCAACATACCCAGGGGTACGCGTGCGCCCGAACTTTCGCTCGGTCAACCGTTATCAAACCGTTATGTGATGTGGGGCACCGTTGCGCGTCGCGGTCCAGCCGTGCCGCAGGCCGAGTGCCCTCGAGACACCCCACTAGAGTCGGCCGCATGAGCAGTTGCATCTTCTGCGCCATCATCGCGGGCACCTCCCCGGGTCGCATCGTCTACTCCGACGACGACGTCCTCGGGTTCCTCGACATCCGGCCCGTGACCCGCGGGCACACCCTCCTCGTGCCCCGGGTCCACTCCTCCGGGCTCGACGACCTCGACCCCACCCTCGGCGCCGCTCTCTTCCGCGCCGGCCAACGAGTCGCCACCGCGATGAAGACCGGACCGGTGTCCGCCGACGGGGTCAACCTGGCACTGAACGACGGCCGCGCGGCCTTCCAGACCGTCTTCCACACCCACCTGCACGTCGTCCCCAGACACGACGGGGACAAGCTGAGTTTCGCCAAGGGCTTCCTCGTCCGCCGCGACCCAGACCCCGACGAGACCGCCGCTGCGGTGCGCGCCGGGATCGAGTCCGTCGGATGACCTTCGCCGACGAGCCCGACCCGGACACCGGGGCCGAGACCCGGATTCCGGACGCGGTGGCCGACCTCGTGCGCCGCGCGGAGTGGATCACGGTGTTCAGCGGCGCGGGTATGTCGGCCGAGAGCGGCATCGCCACCTTCCGGGACGCCCAGACCGGTTTGTGGGACAAGTTCGATCCCGCCGAACTCGCCACCCCGGAAGCGTGGGCGCGCGACCCCGCACTGGTCTGGGGGTGGTACCGCTGGCGCGCACGCGAAGTATTTGCCGCGCAGCCCAATGCGGGCCACCGCGCGCTCGCCGAACTCGCCACGAGCCGCACCGTCATGATCGTGACGCAGAATGTCGACGATCTCCACGAGAGGGCCGGCAGCGACGTCGTCAGCCACCTGCACGGCAGCCTGTTCGCCCCCCGGTGTTCGGTCTGTGGGACCCCGTACGACGGCCCGGGCGCATTCCCCGATCCCGGCGACACCGGTACCGCACCGGACGACCCGCGCGTCGACCCGCCCACCTGTCCGCGCTGCGGCGGGAAGGTGCGGCCCGGCATCGTGTGGTTCGGCGAAGCACTGCCCGAATCGGACTGGCAGCGAGCGGATCAGGCGTTCCGTGCGGCCGAGGTGGTGCTCGTCGTGGGCACCAGCGGGATCGTCTACCCGGCAGCCGCGCTACCCGAACGCGCGGTGCGCGCGGGCATCCCGGTCATCGAGTTCAACCCGTCGCCGTCCGCGCTGTCCGACATCGTGACCCACAGTCTGCGGATGCCCGCCGCGGTCGGTCTGCCGGCGTTGCTCGCGTCGCTCGGCTGACGTGGTGCGGCGTCACTCCCCCGCGGTGAGATCGATCGGCTGCCATCTCCCGACATCATCCGTCGTCTGAACCGCGACGAGCGACCCCGGCTTGCATCCGCGCTCGTCGAGCACGGCGGCGACATGGTCGAGCACGCGATCGGGATCGAGTTCGAACTCCGACTCGCGCACGCGGACGAATTCCCAACCGCAACGGCGCAATTCACGCTCGCGTTCCAGATCCGACCGAGCCTGCTGCCCGGTCCCGGCGAACTCGTCGGCATCACACTCGACGGCCATGCGCGCATCGGCCCCCAACACGACCAGGTCGACGATCCGGTTGTTGACCGTGACCTTCGGGGTCACGTGATAGCCGAGCGCCGCGAGACGGTTGAACACGCGCTGTTCGAGGAGGTTGTCGAACGGGCTCACGCGGCGATCGTCGGGCACGTCGGACGGCATGGCTCCGATCGACGGACCCTCGTTGGCGGACACATAGGACAGCAGCGAGGCACGAAGGTCGTTGGGGCGCAACTCGTCGAGTCCGATCGAATGGAACAGCCACAACTGGTCCATGGCCCGGGTGGCCGCCACGTTGACCCGGCGTTGGGACTCCGCGCGGGTCAGCGCGGAGATCGCACCGGCGTCCGAGACGACCATCGACAGGAAGACCACGCGCCGCTCGTCTCCCTGGAAATCCGGGGGTGAGCCGACGCGGATACGCCGCGAGCGCCAGGTGTCGGTGTCGATCGCGGCGCGCAGCGCCTTCTCGATCGTCTCCACCTGCTTGACGCCCTGCAACGCGATCACACCGAAGTCCAGATCGTCGTATGCCGGATCGACCAAACACCCCCGGAGGGCGTCGACGATGGCGGCCGCCTCGGCCTCGTTGCTGATGCCGTTGCCGGTCCCGGTGGCCGTTCCGTCGACCGCGACCGTCCGCAATGGTTCGAGCCGGTCGGAACCGTACTGGCGCACCGGAATCAGCGGCGCGGACCCGTAGAACTGGCGCGACGAGAACTCGATGATCTCGGGCATGGACCGGAAGTGTTCCCGCAGTCCCACGACGTTGCCGAAACGGCTGCGCAACAACGAGAACAGGCTGGACCGCGGCGTCAACCCGTCGCGTAGGTATGTCGGGAGGTCGGGCAGCGTGGCATCGAGTTCGGCGAACGCGGAATCGAGGCTGGTGCCGCTGAGACCGACGGGCGCGCACTGCTTGTCGTCACCGACGACGATCACGCGCGGGGCCAGCCAGAGAAGGAAGGCGCTGGTGATGTCGGCCTGGGACGCCTCGTCGACGATGACGACGTCGAAGGAGTTGCGGCGCGGTGGGAGGGTCTCGGCCACCTGGCTGATCGACATGATCCAGGCGGGCACGGCGTTGCGCGCCTCGGCCATGGCCTCGCGCGCCGCGCGTCGGAAACGATTGGCGTGCTTGCCCGATCCCTTGCCCAGGTTGATCATGTGGTCGCGGTAGGACTGGACGGCCTGCAACTCGCCGGCCGTGGTGCGCGCCAGCACCTCGCGGACGGCGCGCGCAGAGGCCAGCCGGGTGGTGAGGGCCGCGATGTCGACCTCGACGGCATCGAGGTCGGACTGCAGCCGGTCCTCGGCGAACGGATCGCTGCGTTCCTCCGCCCAGGTGTGGGCGAACCGCCACGCCCACGCCGCGCCCATGTCCCGGGCGCGTTCGGTCCAGATCGGGTCCTGCGCGCTCGACCACATCGTCTTCGCGAGTTCGGGTGCCCGGCTGCGCAATCGGAGCCCGAGAAGCTCCAGGGCATTCTGCTCGTCGGCCTCGGCTGCGGCGGCCGCGAACGCGCGCCGCGCGTCTCGGATCGCGACCGGGTCGGCCGTGGCGAGTGCCGAGAGCAGCGCGTCACCCTCCGGCGACGGCCCCTGTTCGAGTTCGGTCGTCAGGCCGTACACGCGGTCGGCGAGTTCCTGTTCGGCGAGGACCGCGCCGTTGGCGGCCGCCACCGATCGCGCCTGATCAGCCACCTCGGCTGCCTCGGCGACGGTGCGTGGTCTCGGGCCGCCGGGGCTGATCGCCTCGAGTTCACGGACGAGATGCTCCCGGCCGGTGAGCAGCCTCGAGATCCACGCCAGTTGGTTGTCCAGGCGGACGAGGTGGTCGAGCTGCGCCGACCGCGACCCCGACGCGTCCACCGGGACGTGCAGGTCCGCCAGGATGCGATGCACCTGATGTACCGCGTCGATGACGGTGAGGTGATCGGCGACCCGGCGCAACGAGGCCTCGTCGCGAGGAGGCCGACCGTCCACGGTGGCCCGCACCGGCGACTCCTCGACCGCGCGCTGCTCGGGCGAACGCCGCAACCGTCCCCGCCACTGACCGCCGTCTCGCAGGAAGTCGGCGGCGGCGTCGAACAACGCGGCGTCGCCGGGCCGCGCCCCGTCGACGACGACCGCATGCGCGCCCAGGTCACGGTCCCGACGAGCGGCCTCGGCGATGACCGGTGACAGCGTCGTCACCCGCGACCAGAGGTGCGCGGCGCGTCCGGCGAGCAGCCGGTCCGCCATGTCGACGATCGGCTCCGGGTACGACGCCACCTCGCCGGAGGCGACGGCGAGTTCGTCGCAGATGTCCTTGATCCGGACCAATCGGTCACTGTCGACCCCGTCGAGCACCGACAGCAGCGTCCCGGCGCCGGCCATCGGCTCGCGGGGCCGCGCGGCGATCCGGGTGCAGATGGAGTCCATCTCCGCCGGCTCGGGCAGGTGGTGGTCGAGGTCGACGAACCGTTGCGCGAGACGCGATCCGGAGCCACCGGTGCTCGCGAGCAGGTCTGCCAGCCGGACGAACTCGGCCGAGTCCAGCGGGGGCACCGCGCCGTGGACCGGCCCGGGCAGCCAGTCGAACGCGGCGGCGTCTGCCCGCACCCGGCGGACGATCTCCGCCGGGGATCCCCGATAGTCCCCCGCGACCCATTCGTGGACCTCGGTCTCTTCCGCACGGAGGTCCCAGAGTTCGCGGAGCAGCTGATCCCGTTGTCGCAGAGCGTGATCGCGGCGCGCGGCCAGGTCGGCGATCTCCGCGTCGGCGACCCCGGGCGTGAACGACGCCTTGCGTTCGGCGAGCTCGGTCACCGCATCGACGATGCCCTCGGAACTGTCCTGGGACACGTCGGCGATCGACACCGTGAGCGCCCGCAGAGCGGGCGGCAGCATGTCCCGGAGCACGTGGAGCGCATGGGCTTTCTCGCTGACGACCAGGACGCGCTGTCCTTTCGCCAGCAAGGCCGAGGTCACGTTGGCGATGGTGTGGGTCTTGCCGGTTCCGGGCGGACCCTCGACCACCACACCGGTGTCGGACCCGAGCCGGGCGAGCACATCGCGCTGTTCGGCATTGGACGGCAGCGGGAACAGCGCATCGGCGACCAGGTCCGCTGGATCGAGGACGCCGGGGGCGCGGAGGGCGGCGAGTCGGTCGGGCGCCTCGATCGGGCGGACGAGCTGGGTCAGTGCGACCGGTACCTCCGACTCCTCGTCCCGCAGGTCGTCGATGATGGCGTCGTAGAACGCGGGGGAACTCCCCACCCCGCGACGGCGGAGGACCACCGCGGGCCGGCTCTCGACCGTCAACGACACACGCTCGGCGTCGACTTCGATCGCCTCGCGCCACTCGGCCATCAGCTCGGAGGTCTTCGGCGACAGCACCGAGGTCTGCGCCGACAGCTTGCCGCGGATCCCGACCGCGCCCGCGAGATCGAGACCGTCGAGAGCAGCGAGCAGATGGGTATCGCGAACTGCGGGAGACGAGCCCGCCCCGAGCGAGAACCGGATCGTGTCGTCCGCGTCGCGGTCGGCGACCAGAACCTGACTGAGGAGATGTTCGCGGACCAATGGGTCGGCGTCAGCGTCTGTCGCGTCCCGCACCGTGACCAGTGCGGACGCGATGACGAGTTCGAGTTCTTCGGGCTCCGCGCCGAGCGCGTCGACCAACGCGGCGAATTCGGCATGGACCGCGCAGGCCCGAGCGGCGTCGGGGTCGTCCGGACCGACCTCGACCACCACCTGGCCCGGCACCGCGTTCGACCGGACGGCGACGGCGGTGGACGGACCGACCCAGACATGGCCGGGGTGGTCGGAGATGTCGTGGACGTCTCCGGAGCGAGACCGGACGAGATCGGCCAGAAACGTCATCAGCCGGGTGACCTGATCGCGCAACGTCTCGCGCGTGTCATCCTGCATACCGATGTGTTCCTCTCGTCGCCGGCGACTCCTACGCTACAAGACGCTGGTCAGAGGAACTCCGTGCCTCCGCGCGGGTCGGCCGGATTCCCGACACCGAGCCGGTCAGCCGACGGAGCTCGAACGCAGCGCGCGGTATCCGCCGTCGACATAGCGCACGTTGGTGTATCCGCACTCGGCGATCTGTTCGGCGATCCGCGGGGCCTCTGAACGGACCGACACCACGGCGATCTCGGTGTCGCGGTCGCGGATCACCGGGAAGGTGCCCGACGGAGTCGGGGTGAACCGCTTCGGCACCTCGGTCGGGTCGACCACGAGGGCACCGGGCAGACTCCCCTGATGCCGAACCACCTGGGGACGCGCGTCGACGACGACCGCGTTCCCCTCGCGGCTGTGATTCATTGCCTCGACTGCCGAAATCGAATTCACCACTGACACCGGTGACTCACCAATCCTGTTGCTCGAATTTGTCCGTGTTCATGCGTTCGCGACGGCCATCGGGTGACGGCCGTGGCGTAATGACCCCCGTCGACCAGGTTACGGAACGATCTCGAATTGACAAGTTTTCTCACACAGCTCTCAGAAGGGCGCAGTCATGCGCTCCTTCTGGTAGGCGATCCGCAGCGGAACCGTCGGGGTCAGGAATGGCGGCCGCGCCCCGCGACACGCGGGGACGGACGCTTACCCCAGTTGTCGCCACGACGACCGTCCCGACCGCCGCCGTGCCCGCCCGCCCCGCGCTTTGCGCCCCCGCGCGTGCGCGGTGCGCCCATGTCCTTGCGGATGTCGATCGGGTTCTTCCCGATCTTCGTGTGCCGCAGCGACGAGAGGGTCTCGTTGTCGAGATCATCGGGAAGCTCGACGAGGCTGAAGTCGTCGCGGATGCTGATGTTGCCGAAGTCGGCACGGGTCAGGCCGCCCTCGTTGGCGATGGCACCGACGATCGCACCGGGCGACACCTTGTGCTTGCGGCCGACGGCGATGCGGTACGTCGCGAAGCTCGCGCCCGGGCGCCGCGGAGCACGCTCACGCTCGGAGCGCTTCTCCGACTGCGGCGGGTCCGGGGTCATCAGGAAACCGCCGTCACGTGTCTCGAGCGCCAGCGCGGCCGCGATGTCGGCCATCGCGACGTCGTTGTCCCGCGCATAGTTCTCGATCAGCCCGCGGAACAGATCCAGGTTGTCCGACGACAGGTTCTGGGTGATCGAGTCGGCGAACTTCGCGACCCGCTGTGCGTTGACATCGTCCACGCTGGGCAGGCCGATCTCGGTCAGCGTCTGCCGCGTGGCGCGCTCGATCGCACGCAGCAGGTGGCGTTCGCGCGGCGAGACGAACAGCAGCGCGTTTCCCGAGCGGCCGGCGCGCCCGGTACGGCCGATGCGGTGCACGTAGGACTCGGTGTCGTGCGGGATGTCGTAGTTCACGACATGCGAGATGCGGTCGACGTCGAGCCCGCGGGCCGCGACATCGGTCGCGACGAGGATGTCGATCGAGCCGTTCTTCAGCTGGTTGATGGTCCGTTCCCGCTGCGCCTGCGCGAGGTCGCCGTTGATGGCGACCGCGGAGAACCCGCGAGAGCGCAGCTTCTCGGCGAGTTCTTCGGTCGCCTGCTTGGTGCGGACGAACACGATCATCGCGTCGAAGGTCTCGACCTCGAGGAAGCGTGTCAGCGCGTCCAGCTTGCGCTGGTGGGAAACCTGGAGATAGCGCTGCGTGATGTTCTGCGCGGTCGCGGTCTTGGACTTGACCGTGATCTCCTGCGGCGAGTTCAGGTACTTCTGCGCGAGGCGCCGGATGGCACTGGGCATGGTCGCCGAGAACAGCGCGACCTGCTTGGTGTCCGGGGTCTCGGCGAGGATGCGCTCGACGTCCTCGGCGAAGCCCATCGTCAGCATCTCGTCGGCTTCGTCGAGGACCAGGAACTCCAGACCGGAGATGTCGAGGGTCTTGCGATCGAGGTGGTCGATGACCCGACCGGGTGTGCCGACGATGACCTGCGCGCCGCGACGCAGACCCGCGAGTTGGACGCCGTAGGACTGCCCGCCGTAGATCGGCAGCACCTTCACCTCGGGCATGTGCGCCGAATACTTGCCGAAGGCCTCGGAGACCTGCAGTGCCAGCTCTCGCGTCGGCGCGAGGATCAGCGCCTGCGGGGTACGCGCGGAGGTGTCGAGGCGGGACAGGATCGGGATGGCGAACGCGGCGGTCTTGCCGGTACCGGTCTGCGCGAGGCCGACGACATCGCGTCCGTCCATGAGCGGCGGGATGGTCGCCGCCTGGATGGGCGACGGGGTTTCATAGCCGACGTCGGTGATGGCCGCGCGTACCCGCGGGTCGATCTCGAGGTCGTCGAACGAGCCGACCTGCGGGTCGGCGGGGGCGTCGTGCTCGCCGTGATTCGAGGTACTCATGCGGCGGAAGTCTCATTCATCGCCCTCAACTGTAATGGCCGTCCACCAGAAAGTCGGCATCACGCCCGGGCGGGGTCGCACCAGCCCCCTGAGCAGGGCACGAGCCACGTTCGGTCACCGGTGTGATGCATCTAACGAATACTGGTACTGTCAGTGCCACTCATCCGGCCATCGGTCCCGGTCACACGCACACCGGTGTCCGGAATGTCCATTTGTTCTCCCGTCTCAGGAGTGCCATGCAGCAGCAGTACGCCACCCCGTCCGATCTGACGATCGACGACAAGGCGACGACCGTCGACACGATCCTGCGCTACCGCGCGGAGCGCCCCACGATGCCGCTCTTCCGCAAGCGCTCGCACAACCAGTGGGTCAACGTCACCGCCAAGCACTTCACCGACGAGGTGGACGCGGTCGCGAAGGGTCTGATCGCCTCGGGTGTGCAGGCCGGTGACCGCGTCGCGATCCTGTCGTCGACGCGCTACGAGTGGACCGTGCTGGACTACGCGATCTGGCGCGCCGGGGCGTGCACCGTCGCGATCTACGAGACGTCCGCCCCCGACCAGGTCCAGTGGATTCTCGAGGACTCCGGCGCCAAGCTGCTGTTCGTCGAGAACCATGAGCACTACACCCGCCATCTCCGGGTCATCGACGAGACGCCCACCCTCAACGAGACCCTGGTCATCGACGACCACGCGCTCCCCACGGTCACCAAGCGCGGCGCGAAGACCGCCGACGCGGACCTCGACCAGCGTCAGGCGAATGCGTTGTCGTCGGATGCCGCCACGCTGATCTACACCTCGGGCACCACCGGACGGCCGAAGGGCGTCGTCCTGACGCACGCGAATTTCCTCGCCGAGACGGCCGCGACCCGCGACGCGGTCGGCGCCGGTATGCGGGAGGGCAAGTCGACGCTGCTCTTCCTGCCGCTGGCGCACATCTTCGCCCGCGTCGTCGCCGTCGGCTGCGTCGAGAACGGCGTGATCCTCGGCCACACCAACGACCTGACGAACCTCGTCGCGGACCTGGGCGTGTTCAAGCCGAACTACGTGCTGTCGGTGCCGCGCGTGTTCGAGAAGGTGTACAACTCGGCCAAGCAGAAGGCCTACGACGGCGGCAAGGGGTCGATCTTCGACAAGGCCACCGACACGGCGATCGAATACAGCAAGGCGACGGAAGCCGGCAAGGTCGGCCTCGGCCTGAAGCTCCGGCACGCCGTCTTCGACAAGCTCGTGTACGGAAAGCTGCGCGACGCCCTCGGCGGCCAGTGCGAGGGAGCGATCTCCGGTGGCGCTCCGCTCGGTGCGCGCCTCGGCCACTTCTTCCGCGGCGTCGGCATCCCGGTGTACGAGGGCTACGGATTGTCGGAGACCACGGCCGCGGTGACGGCCAACAACGAGGAGAACCAGAAGGTCGGTTCGGTCGGACGCCCGATCCCCGGCGTCACCGTCGCCATCGCCGACGACGGCGAGGTCCTGCTCAAGGGGCCGGTCGTGTTCGGTGGGTACTGGAAGAACCAGTCCGCCACCGACGACGCGATCCGCGACGGGTGGTTCCACACCGGTGACATCGGCACCCTCGACGACGGCTACCTCTTCATCACCGGCCGCAAAAAGGAACTGATCGTCACCGCGGGCGGCAAGAACGTCTCCCCGGCGCAGCTCGAGGACACCATCCGGGCGCACCCGATGGTGAGCCAATGCCTCGTCGTCGGCGACAACAAGCCGTTCATCGCCGCGCTGATCACGATCGACCCCGAGGCCGTGCCCGGTTGGTTGGACCGTCATGGCCTGCCCGCCGACACCCCGATCTCGGACCTGGTCGAGAACGCCGATCTCAAGGCCGAGATCGACGCCGCGGTCAAGGAGGCGAACACCAAGGTCTCCAACGCCGAGGCGATCAAGAAGTTCTCGATCCTGGACACCGATTTCACCATCGACACCGGTGAGCTCACCCCGACCATGAAGCTCAAGCGCAATGTCATCCACGACGCGCACAAGGAAGCGATCGCCGACCTCTACACCTGAGCGGATCTCTCACGACTCGCCGCGGCCCGGGATGCCCCCGGGCCGCGGCGCTGTCTATCGTGCAAGTCAATGAAACGAGACCTGGCCATCGATGCCACCCGCGGGGTGGCCATCTGGAGCATGATCACCGCGCACTTCGCGCATGAGTCCGTGCTGGCCACCCCGACCCACGCCTTCCCGTACGTCGACGGCATGTCCGCGTTCGTGATGCTCTCGGGCGTCGTGCTGGGTCTGGTCTATCAACGATGGGTCGCTCGCCATGGGCTGGCTTTCGCATACAAGCGTCTTGCCAAGCGGATCGTCGTCCTCTATCTGTGCCAGCTGGCGATCGCCCTCGTCGCGGTCGCGGCCGCCCTGGCCGGTCACCGATGGCTGACACTCCTGCTGCCGGTCGACGGGTGGGGTGACGGCCTGCGCCTGGCGCTGACCATGGATTACCTGCCCAGCGGGGGCAACATCCTGCTGCTGTACATGGTCTTGCTCATCTCCGCCTTCGGGCTGTTCCCCCTCCTGCGTCAGGGCTGGTGGCGCTGGGTGCTCGCCGGTTCGATCGCCCTGTACCTGATCTCGCTGGTCCACTCCCCCGACTGGTTCTATCTGAGCGCCTACCAGGCGGCACCGCACATCCAGAACGTCGCCGGCTGGCAGATCATGTTCGTCCCGGCACTGGTGATCGGCTGGAACTGGTCGCAGTGGCGTGTGACGGAGTTCGTCGACCGCTGGATCATCGCGATCGTCGCCGTCGCGCTCGCGGTGGCACTGTTCTTTCACTTCGGCATCGACTACGGGCCGTGGGCCCATCTCGAACCGGCGGTCGCCGACAAACTCGACTTCCGCCCGGCCCGCGCGATCGGCGCCTATCTGGCCATTCCGGCCGTCTACGGGATCTTCCGACTGTTGCTCAGGTGGTGGCATCACAACTGGCTGCGCCCACTCGTCATGACCGGTACCCGCAGTCTCGACTCCTACGTCATCCAGGCGATCGCCCTCGTCGTGGTGCCGATCCACATCGCACACCGCCCCTGGAACACCGTCACGATGGACGCCGTCGCGCTCCTGGTGTTCGCCGCCTGCTGGGGGTGGGCCGAGTTCCGGTACTTCGCTCACGTCGACAAACTGCACAAACTACCGCTGCGGATGGTCCGGCTCGTGCGTCCGCATCGACCCGACATCGTCCCCGGCCCCGAGCCCGGCGTCCCCACCCCGGAGAGCTCGGACGTCACCCGGGAACCCCGACCGGTCGTCGACGACCTGCCCGGCGTCGACCGGACCGGGACAGCCGAAGACGGGCCAGAACGAGACGGGCCAGTCCGGGCCGGAACAGCGCCGGCCGGGACACGTGCGACCGAGCCGATGGGAGTTCATCCGTGACGGGTGAGATGACACGCAGCGTGCACGCCGGAAACGATTCGTCGGGCCCGTCGGTGCGGACGCCCATCACGATGGCGAACTCGTATCACCTCCCGCCCGAACCCGAGGCGATGAGCTGGTCGGGCACCGAGCAACTGTTCTACACACGCAACACCGGCGCCAATCAGGTTGCGCTGCAGGACAAGCTGGCCGCACTGGAAGAGGCCGACGACGCCGTCGTCCTGGCCTCGGGCGTGGCCGCGCTGCACGCGGTGTTCTTCACGTTCCTGTCCGCCGGGGACCACGTGGTGGTGTCCGACACCACCTACGAGGCCACCTGGAAGCTCTGGTCGGAACTGCTGCCGACCAAGTACGGGATCGAGGCGACCTTCGTCGATGTCGGCGATCTCGACGCCACCCGGGCCGCCCTGCGCCCCAGCACCCGCATGCTGATCGCCGAGACGATCGCCAATCCGACGACGAAGGTCGCCGACATCGGCGCGCTGGCGCAGATCGCCGCCGACGCCGACGCCCTGCTGCTCGTCGACGCCACCTTCACGCCGCCCACTCTGTACCGTCCGCTCGCCGACGGCGCGGACCTCGTCGTCCATTCGCTGACCAAGTACATCAACGGGCACGGCGACGCCATGGGCGGTGCCGTGCTCGGCCGGTCGGAGCTCATGTCGCAGATCCGGGAACAGGCGATGGTCGACGTCGGCGGCGTCATCTCGCCGTTCAACGCATGGCTGATCGCCCGCGGCGCGATCACCCTGCCGCTCCGGTTCGCCCAGCATCAACGCAATGCCGAGCGGGTCGCGGCCTTCCTCGACGACGACCCGCGCATCACCTACGTGCGGTACCCGGGTCTGGCGTCGCATCCCGAACACGACCTCGCGGCACGACAGTTCGGCGGCCGCGGCTTCGGGGCCATGATCGCGTTCGCGGTGCGCGGCGATCCGGCCACCCAGAACCGATTCGTCGCGGCGCTGACGACGATCACCTCGGCGGTGTCGTTGGGACACGACGAGTCACTCATCGTCCATGTCGGCACCGACGGCCCACGGGTCGCGGCCTACCCCGAACCGTTCCGCGAGTGGGGACATCTGCGGTTCTCCGTCGGGCTGGAAGACGCCGACGATCTCATCGCGGATCTCGCCGCGGCGCTCGACGCGACCTTCCCGGCCACCCCCGCTGGTTGAGCCGGCACCGAGCGAAGCCGAGAGCCCACCCCCGCTGGTTGAGCCGGCACCGAGCGAAGCCGAGAGCCCACCCCCGCTGGTTGAGCCGGCACCGAGCGAAGCCGAGAGCCCACCCCCGCTGGTTGAGCCGGCACCGAGCGAAGCGAGGCGCCGTGTCGAAACCACCTCCGCCACAACCCCTCTCAGGTCGACTCGTAGAGAATCCCCCGGCCGATCGCTTCGCGGAGGACGGGCAACGCGGCTTCCGCGAGGGCCTCGGCGTCGACGCCGTGGAAGCCGGCGAGCAGTTCGAGCAGTACGCCCAGCGGGACCTGCCCCCGACTGCCGGCAAGCAGTGCGCGCGAGACCTCGTCGACGCCGAGTACGGCGCCCGGACCACCGGGCCTGCGCACAGTTGCCGACACCTGTTGCCAGCCCTCGTCACCCGGGAGCGAGTGCTCCTCGAGCATGACCGGGGCCACCGACAGCCGCCGAGCGAGCAGCTGTTCGTCCGTGGTCTCCCGTAGGTAGCGCCGTCGTGCGAGGAACGCCTGGGCCTCGGGACCGGTCACCTCTTCACCGGCGCCGGTGATCTCCTCGATCACGACGTCGGGCTCGCGGTGCTCGCCCTCGAGCGGGGCGCGGGCGGTGATCGAGCCCATCCCGATGGCGACGATGCCGTTGGCCTCGAACCATTCGAGCCACTCCGCACCTCGCCGCGCGGCGGTCGCCTCGTCCTCACCGGCATCGGACAACCACAGCGACACATAGCTGATGGGGTCGGCGACCTCCCGCTGGACGACCCAGGCGTCGAGTCCGGTGCCGGCGAGCCAGGAGCGGACCCGTTCCCGCCAGTCCTCGCCCTCGCGGATGACCCAGTTGGCCAGGATCTGGGCGGTGCCACCAGGATTCAGATGGGCGGGCAACTCCCGGACGAGTTGCTCGCACAACCCGTCTCCGACGACGCCCGAGTCGCGGTAGATGTAGTCCTGCCCGCCCGCGCCGACGACGAACGGAGGGTTGGACACGATCAGGTCGAACCGCTCCCCCGCGACGGGTTCGAACATGCTCCCCGCCCGCAGATCCCACGACATCCCGTTGAGGCGGGCCGTCGCCGCAGCCAGCGCCAGCGCCCGGTCGTTCGTGTCGGTGGCCACGATCTGCTCGCAGTGCGCATCGAGATGCAGCGCCTGGATGCCACATCCGGTTCCGATGTCGAGAGCTCGGCGGACGGGTTCGCGGATGACGGCCCGGGCCAGCGAGATCGACGCGCCGCCGATCCCCAGGACGTGGTCGCGGGCAACGGGTCCGGGCCGCATCGCGGCGTCCTGGTCGGCGACGACGAGGTAGTCGCGGGTGTCGTCGGCGTGCGGACGAATGTCAAGGCGGGCCCGTAGAAGCGATTCATCGACCCGGGCCAGCACGCCCTGCGTGACCAGCACATCGACGCCCGTCGTCGGAAATGCCGCCGCGACAGCGGCTTCGGGTTCGTCCGAGCCCAGCAGGAACAGTCGGACGAGGGTCGCCAGCCGGCGGTGCTGGTCGGTGACATCACGCGTCGCGGCGAGGGCCGGCCACCAGACACCGCGGACGAGGGCATCGTGAGCGCCATCGCCGAGCAGTTCGGTGACACCGTCGTTCGTGTATCCCGCCGACCGCAGATCACCACCGAGGGTCGCCACGACGGCGGGCTCGGACAGAGGATGACGATCCACGCGGTCGGCGAATGGCTGGGGTCGTCCCTGGTCCGCGGTCACGGTCCCCAAGGCTACCGACGACCGGCGCGCCCGCGGCTCGACGGGTTCAGCACGACGCGAGGACCCGACTCATCGCGTCGCGTTCGGCAGGCGTCACCCACAGCCCGTAGATCTTCTTGACCTCGATCTGCCGGCTCACGTAGGTGCATCGGTACGACTTGTTCGGCGGAAGCCAGGTCGCCGCGTCGCCGTCTCCCTTCTGCTGGTTCACGGCTCCCGAGACCGCCTGGAGATTTCGCGGGTCGTTCGCGAACTCGATGCGCTTGACCGCGGTCCACCCGGCCGCGCCCTTCTGCCAGGCGTCCGACAATGCGACGACGTGGTCGATCTGGACCAGCGCCGAGGTGTCCTCGCCTCGGGTGAACGGCATCGTCGTACCGGTGTACGGGTCGGCCAGTGTGCCGGCGAGCACCCGGCACCCGTCGGCGTGGAAGGTGATGCCGGTGAGGTCTCGCCGCAGGATGTCCTCCCGGGTCCGGCAACCGTTGCGGCCGTACTGCACGTCGACCGCGTCGTCCCACGCCCTCCCGAATCGCGACCGTTCATATCCGGTCTTGGGTGCGCGACCCTTCACCTGCAGCGACGCGAGATCGGCCTGTTCCCGGCCGGCCGCCGGTGGCAGCGTATCCGGCGACGCACCAGCCGGCGGTGACGACGGCCCGCTCGTCGAGGGCATGGGCTGGGTGCGCTCGGATGAGGGGCGCTCGAGGCCCGGACCGGGTTCGACGCCGACGCACGACACGAGCACCACGGCGACCGGCACCGCGGTAAGTACTCCCGACAACCGTGCCGCTCGACGTCTCACCCCGGAATCGTTGCACGGCGCACCGACATCCCCGTTCGCCGACCCGGTGCGCGGGTGCTCGCCGCGCACCTTAAGCTTCGTTCGACTAACTTTCCCTTCGCGGACTGCTGTGGTCACGCACGACGCCGCGGCGGCGCACGATCGCCGGCGGTGTCGCCGGGTCATCAGACGACTATTCGGGTAGTGGGTGCATGAGTTCAGGTCGGGGCAATGCGGCGCGGGGTGTACCGGCATGGGTTCTGCGGATGATCGCCGTGTTCACACTGGCGATGTCATTGCCCACACTTGCCGGCGGGTCGGGCACCGCCGCCGTGCTCGGCAGCCCGGCACCCTTCTCCGCGTCACCCCTGCGTGCGACGCCGGTCCACGATCTCACTCCGACCGTCGACCCGGAGACCGAGACCTACCCGGAGCGACTCGAGCGCATCGAGACCCTGACAAGCCCGCTGCTGCCGACGCCGAAGTCACTCGAGGGCGTCGAGACACGCTGCGCGAGCGGTGATTTCACGAACCTCGCAGTGGTGTACGACTCTGTCTTCGACGGGGTGTACGAGGTCCTGCCGCCGTCTCTGCGTGCCGCGGCGAGGCAGAGCCGGATCGCGGCGCACCGCGACATGCGCCGTCTGCACGTGTCGACCCTCGCCGTCACCGAGCACCCCCTCACCCTCGGCGCCGACGACGACGACCCCGCACTCGACTACCGCGACCCGATCTCGCAGCTCCTCGTGTCGAACCTGCTGAAGATCCGCGACGGCCGGCACACCGAGGCCATCCCCCTCGGGAACATCACCGTCATCCAGGCCGTGGAGACGGTGTGGCTGTACCTGTTCACCACGGTCCTGATCCCCGCGCGCGTCCTCGCCGGTTCGACCCCCGACCTCGGTAGCCCCTTCGCCGGCACGGACGCCGACTTCCTGGCGCCGTTCGTCACCTACAACTGGCTCATCTCGGCCTTCGTCTTCTCCTCCGAGTTCGCGGTGAAGGCCCTCCTGCGCGCCACGGCCAAGACAGTTCTCGACCAGTGCGTCGCGCGGGTGACCGACGAGCAGCGCGCCCAGGCCGGGCGCCCCAGCGACACCGTGCGTTTCGACATCCCGATCCCGCCGATCGTGTCCGAGATCGCCGACCACCTCGCGCTGGCCGACGTCGAGACCTGCACGCCGATCGGCTCACTCACCCTGGGACGGCTGGTGCGGTACGTGTCCGCGCAGGCAAAGGAGAACAACCCGGCCGATGCGCCCGCGATCCGGGCCGAGACCACACGAATTCTCGGCGTCATGCGCGGAATCCGCATCCACCACAACCTCATTCCGCTCGACCCGGCGGAGGACCGCTCCGTCGGCGAGATGGGCGCGTCGCTGTTCGGTTCGCTGATTCCGGTCTTTGGTGGCGCTCCGCTCGACATCTTCCTCGGCATCGGACACAACCTCGGCCACGGCGCGGATCCATGGGAGACGGTGTCGCTCGACGAGCTCACCGTCAGCAAGCCGATCACCGCGGCGCATTATGCGTACAAGCTGGCGCTGCATTTGATCCGGGAAGTAGGCAATGTCATCGAGCCGTCGATCGTCGGTGACAGCCCGCTACGACCCACCAGACTGCTCGTCACGGTCCTGGGCCTGCCGATGACCTACGGACTGGTGACCGCGCACCACGTAATCCGGTCGATGTGCCTACGCGTCGACGACACGACGGGCAGCGGACTCGGCGCGGAGGCCAATCGGCGGACGACAACCGACTCGACTCCCCGCATCAAGCCGACGCGAAAGCCGGAAGCCTCCCGGTCATCGGCGTCGAGAACATCGGAACCGTCACGTCCGGAAGAATCCATTCGCCATCCCGAACCGCCCCGATTCGCCATTCCCGGCCGCAATTGACTCCGTGTTGCGCATTCGGTAATCGCGATGTCGGACGATTCGCCCGAGAATCCCGACACCGGGAAAGCGCAGGTCCATGCTTCCCGCGCGTCTATCGACTACCGTTGGGGGCGTGTCGAAAATTCAGACGGTGACCTTTGTCGACGACCTGGACGGTCGCGAACTCGATCCCCAAGACGCACAGACCGTTTCGTGGTCGTGGCTCGGCGTCGACTACGAGCTCGACGTGTCCGCGGCCAATCTCGACAAGATCGAGCAGGGCAAGGTGACAGTCGCGAAACTACTCAAGGCATCGACCCGGGTCGGCGGCCGACGACGGTCGCCATCAGCACGGACGAAGACCAATTCCGCCGGGAGTGGTGCGTCGGTGAATGCCTCGATTCGAGACTGGGCAGCGGAGAACGGATATGAGGTGTCCGCACGCGGCCGCATTCCGAACGACATCGTCGAGGCCTACAACTCCGCACACTGATATAGCCCACCGTGTTGTCACATTGATCGCCAGAGCCCGATTCTTCGGACTCTGGCGATTGTTCTTCCGCGGGGCTGATTGTCGATCCCCCGCCGATTACGTTCTGCCCTAAGGAGTTCCGCCGGCAGGGCGGAAAAACCCTGCGGCGGCGTCGAATCGAGATGCCGCGCGGATTCCGCCACCGATCAGCACCTTCCCCGTCTTCATCCTGTCAATGGACATCTTTGATAAACTGATGTCCACGCATGGTGTGCCACCGACGTGCAACGCAGTCACCGTTGGAGGCCACCCGAGGGGACAGGACAACCGGATGAGCACAACGGAGAACGAGTCGGTCGACGCCGACCACGCTGACGGCGAGGCCCCAGGGGAGGTCGCCGTGGCGGCCCGGGTCAGGGTCACGCTCGACGACGGTTCGACAAGGGAGGGCGAGGTCGTCGACGACTTCGCGGACCTGGCCGGCGACACCACCGTCGAGACCCGTATCGACGACGAGCGCACCGCACGACTACGCCGCTGGGCGATCTCGACCGACGATCACCAGATCGTCTTCGCCGACGACGACGCGGTCGAGGTCCTGGCGCCATAGGTTAACCGCCCCTCCGGCCCCATGTTCCGCTGGCGACTCGTAACTCGTGTTCGCATTTGTTGTCGGAGTCTGAATCGTCCTGTTGTCAGTAGTCTGAATCGGCCAACCCGCCCATCGTGGAGCCGGGCGGGGTTCAGCGTCTGAACACAGGGAGCAGGTGGATGTCCTGCAGCGTCATTCGAGGAACGCGGATCCGGTCGTCTCGAAACCTCCGACGAGGTCGAGCTGCCATGGCTGTGCTGAGCCGACGACTAACTCGTCCCACGACCGAGCACTCGGAATCTGAGATGCCCGGCGCGCATCACCCACAACCGTTGCCGCAAAGGTTCCTGCTCTGAGAAGCGCTGGGATGTTCGCATGCCGGATTACCGACGGGTGCGCGGCGCGCAAGTAGTTCTGCTGCGCCGCGTGCGCCGCGACTTGGGCGGTCACCTTGCCGAGCGAGATCGCAGAGACCAGTCCATGCGCGGCGAGCAGCAACTCCGTGCGGCGGCGTTCCTGTGGCAAGTCGAGCATCGCGGACCCCGTCTGTGTGTAGGCCTCCGCGTGAACGTACGTCCGGATCAGCACTTCTGTGACCATGACGGTCATGCTCGGGGTTGCAACGCCGCTCCGGAGATTCCATCCTGTTCCCGGCTTCAGCCCGCTGTACGAGTGCAGGGCAAACTGCCTTAACGCCTCATTATTGGCTTCATAGAGGAACGACATCACCGGCATAGGCAAACTCATTGGAGTCACGACGTCTGCGAGCAGGTGCTGGGCCAACTTCAGGGATGCCTCGGTAAGCGCGAGGTTGCCGCGGAAGCCGCCGCCCACGACAGGAACGGCTTCGCCATTCTCCCAGCGGATTCCCCGGAACTCGCCCTGCATCACTTGCCGGATCGCTTCGACAGGCCGCGCCAGATCGTGCCCAGCTGATTTCACTCGATGCGCGCGGCCGCCGAAACCCGGACCCATATAGTCCACCGGCAGCCTCTTGCCGGCCGCCTCCCAGCGCCCCACGATTGACGAATCGCTCAGCCGCTTCAACTGGTCGCGCACCTCGACGTCGATCGTCATGTCGAACCACGAACACAACAGGCCGACGAGGCCAGCGGCGCCGACCGCGAGGTAGTCTCCAGTTCTCCACTCCAGGCGATGCTTCTGCAGCCAGTTTTCCCACGCCTGACGTTGCTTTTCAGTCAGAGCAGCATCGAGAGCAATGTCAGTCCACTGCTTCTGCTCACGGAGTTGATCGTTCAATGTTGTTAGTTGCTCATAGGTCTGGTGCCGTGGGCTGGCATCGAGTTCGATAGGCGGAGTTGTGTCGTCGAGTGCAGCGCTGATGACTTCGTCGAGTTCAGCGAGACGGCGGGCCTGGGTGTCGAGGTTGCGCTCAACATCGTCGTCGCTCATGCCGTGATCATCTCCGGCAGACGGTCGCGCACGACTTCGAGCGTCGTTGCGGCTGCACGCATCTCGCGGAGCTCGGTCTTCAGCTCCGCGAGCTCCTCCTTCAAAGACGCGTTTTCAGCGTCGGTCTTGGACTTCTCAGCCTTCAGCGCGTCGATCTTGTCAACGAGCAATTTCGTACGATCAGTCAAGTTGTTGATCGTCTCCTGCAGGCTCTCGACGACGCGACGCATCTTCTCGTCGCGGTTTGGAGAGTCTGCCAAGACCAGGCGGGCGATCAGGTCGAGCTTAACGGCCTCGGCCGCAATCGTCCGGGACGCGACCGGACTGAACCGGGTGCCGGCCGCCGCGGCGCCGGCAAAGGCGAACCCTCCCAGGCCGGACAGCAGCAATGTCCCGCCAGCGACGCCGAATCCGCCCGCGGCGAGCGAACCCCCGCCCAGCGCCGCCAACCCCGCCGAGGTAGCGGCGGCACCCGTCAAACCCATCGTTCCCCCGATGACCCCGCCCTTGCCGGCGCCGCCCATCCAGCCGTGAGCACACCGATGCCAGCTCCGACTGCTGTAGCGGCAGCGACGCGACCCCACTTGATCGACTTTCGGCGGAGTGCCTTCATCAAGCTCTCGAACTCGGCCGTCGCCGCCTGCAAGTCGCCGTCACGCAGGCCGCCGAGCTCGCCGGCGGCGAGCTCGAGATCGGCTTGTCGCGCTTTCTTGTCCCACCGAGTCCCGTCGTCCCAAGGACTGAACGTCAGAAGCTCGACCACGATGACCAACGATGCCGAGCGCTCAACCACCCGTCCAGCAAGCGTCGATGCCGAGTTCGTGAACGACTCGACCTTCTCTTCAATGGAGCGGTCCTCAAACCGCTCGGGCTCCCAC